>JBMDXW010000186.1:0-2692 GCA_048594965.1 Chryseobacterium sp. | reverse complement strand
CTCTTTAGGATCAATAATGGAGGTCGGAACGCGGCTGTCTACCAGCGTATGAAGTCTTCTCAGCTTAGAGAGTGAATTATCAAAAACCCTTACGCTTGCTCCAAGGCCAATGGCTGCTTTAGTGGCGAATTCTCCTACGATTCCGGCTCCGAGAACTACGACTTCTGCAGGTCTTTCTCCTGTGATTCCTCCCAGCATCAGTCCATTTGATAAAGCTAATAATTCTGAGGCATACAGAATGGAAACTGTTCCTGCAATTTCTCCTACAAGTCTTACTAAAGCCAGTTGTTTATATTCATCAACAATAAATTCAAAAGCGATGGCATTTACTTTTTTTTCTGCCAGTTTGAGAAAATAATTTTTGTCCCGGAGATTGATCTGTAGAGCAGATACAAGATATGTATTGGGGCGCATGTATTCGATTTCCTCTTCTGTTGGTGGATTAACCTTGAGGATAAGATCCTGCGAAAATGCTTCTTTCGGATCGTTGGTAATTTTCGCTCCCGACTCGGAGTACTGAAGGTCTGTAAAAAAAGAACCGAGACCTGCCCCGGCCTCTATAATGATTTCATGACCACTTTCTACCAGAACCTGTACAGCATCCGGCGTGATACAAGCTCTTCTTTCGTTCAGAGAGGTTTCTTTGGGAATTCCTATGCTGAACTGTTTTCCTTTTTTGATAACCTCAAGCTTTTCTTCTTTAGGCATCAGTTCCTCTTCGGTAAAAGGAGTAAAAATATTTGTAGTACTCATCCTTTAAATAATTAAATTCTTACAGACTGTTATTTACATTCAAATTTCAGAACAAAGATACATAATATTTAGTCGAATGAGATTTCTCTCTGCTCACTAGTGTTTATAATGCTCATTTCATGGAATTTAAGCCCGTGAAGTTCTTCTTCGTATACTTCCGGCCACTCTATAATGCATAGAAAAGCGTTGTCCAGGTATTCTTCAATGCCGATATCGTAAACTTCGTCAATGTTTTTCAACCGGTACAGGTCAAAATGAAAGACCTTTCCCTGCGGAGTGCTGTACTCGTTTACAATAGAATAGGTAGGCGAATTTACTTCGTCACTGCTTCCGAGTGCTTTAAGTAAAAACTGGGTAAAAGTAGTTTTTCCGGCACCGAGGTTGCCTTTTAGAAGTAAGATGTTGTGTTTTAGTTCGGGAACTACTCTGTCAACGATGTCTTTCCAGTCGTCGATGCTCTGTATTGTAAACTGCATACGTTTATTTTAATGCAAAAATAGATAATGTAAGTGATTTAATAATCAAAATTTTAGCAGTATTCACAAGAATACCTGCCTTTATAAATGCTGAAATTAGTCTTAAAATAGCTATTTTTACATCATGATTTCCAAGCAGACCATCGATAAAATATTCTCAACGATCCGTGTAGAAGAGATCGTAGGAGAATATGTGCAGCTGAAGAGGGCAGGGTCTAATTACAAAGGACTCAGTCCGTTTCATGACGAGAAAACCCCAAGTTTCGTCGTTTCTGCAAGTAAGCAGATCTGGAAAGATTTTTCGACAGGAAAAGGAGGAACGGCGATTTCCTTTTTAATGGAAATTGAGAACTTTACGTATCCCGAAGCGCTTCGCCATGCCGCAAAAAAGTACGGTATTGAAATTGAAGAAGATCAGCGGGAGTTTTCGGAGGAAGCCAAACAGGCACATACTGAAAGGGATCTGCTCTATAAGATCCATGAAGTGGCCAACAATTATTTCCAGGAAATACTCTGGGATTCGGATGAGGGAAGATCCATCGGGCTTTCCTATTTCAAAGAAAGGGAGCTGAAGGATGAGATCATCAAAAAATTCCAGCTGGGATATTCTCCTGAGCAGAAAAATGCTTTTACGGCTTATGCGCTGGAGAAGGGCTACAATAAAGAAATTCTCGAAAAATCAGGACTTTCCATTTTCCCGGAAAATACCCCTTCAGGAGTAGACCGTTTCCGTGAAAGAGTGATTTTCCCGATCCATAGCTTTTCGGGTAGGGTATTGGGATTCGGGGCAAGAATTCTGAAGAATAACGTTAAAACGGCCAAATATCTCAATTCCCCGGAAACGGAAATTTACCATAAATCCAATGTTCTTTATGGATTAAACCAAAGCAAGCAGGCAATTTCAAGAAAAAACGTCTGCCTTTTGGTGGAAGGGTATATGGATGTGATCTCGCTTCACATGTCCGGAATTGAAAATGTTGTCGCAAGTTCCGGAACCTCGCTTACTACCGAGCAGATCAAGCTGATCAAAAGGCTTACGGAAAACGTTACCATTCTTTTTGATGGCGATAATGCGGGAATCAAAGCAAGCTTCAGAAGTATTGATATGTTGCTGACGGAAGGCATGAACATCCGCGTTTTGCTGTTTCCGGATGGCGACGACCCCGATTCATTTGCCAGAAAGCACCCGCAGGAATATGTCGAAAAGTTCATTGAAAACCAGGCCATGGATTTCATCGACTTTAAGGCAGAGATTCTCTTTAAAGAAGTCGGAAACGATCCTATCAAAAAGGCGGAGGCCATTCGTGATATTGTAAAATCAGTATCTTTTGTTCAGAATGCCTTAAAAAGAGAGGTGTATCTCAAGGAGGTTTCCAACAAATTCGGATTGTCTGAGCAGAGTCTTTTTAATGAGCTGGATGTTCAGAAGCAGATTACGCAGACTAAGACGAGCCATGCCCCGC
>JBMDXW010000185.1:0-8402 GCA_048594965.1 Chryseobacterium sp. | reverse complement strand
ATATTAGGTAATATAATATGTCGGCTCTCATAACCTTCGTCGGATCCGGAACTGAAAATACCTGCTGTCACCGATTTCCACTGTGGGCTGATCCTGTATTCTGCCTCGAAATTAATATTAAATCCCTTGGAGCCGGAAGTCATATTTTTATTTGTGAAGGAACGTTTACGATCCAGGCCGATTTCATTCACATTATTAGTGCCGAAAGCTTCTTTCACCGTTGTAGGAACCTGACTTAAGATCTGATCTATATTAGCCTGCGGAACATTTTGACCGGTTAGAATCTTTTGCAGATACTGTTTCACGGAAGAGGGAAGGATGGAAAACATAAACGCATTCACTTTTCCTGCCGTCTGGGTGCTGAATATTTCGGTATTAACCGTAAATTTTAAATCATCAGTAGGTTGATAAGAAAATGATGGCGCAACTAAAATATTTCTTATATACCCTCCATTATCCATAAAGGTTCCCTGATTGGTGTAGGACGCATTGAGCCTTGACAAAAGTGTTTTTTCTTTGTTTATCGGCAAATTGACATCCAGGCCGACTCTCTGGAAATTATAAGAACCGACGCTGGCTTCCGTAGCAACATTCATTTCTTTGTAAGGTTGTTTTGTAACCCTGTTGATCAAGCCTCCGTAGGTCGTAACCACACCTCCGAATAAGGTGGCGGATGGACCTTTTATCACTTCTATCCTGGATACGTTCTGAATATCGGTGGTCAAAGCGATATCACTTGCCAGGCCGTTGGTCGCCCGAATTTGAGTTGAAAAGCCTCTCATCACAAAACTGGCTCCGCCGTACATAATATTACCGGCCCAGCCGTCTGTGGATTTATTCAATCCTGGTGCGTACCGTACAACATCTTCCAGATCATAAATTTTTTGCTGTGTAATCAGCCTGCTGGTAATTCCTGTATAGACCTGGGGATTTTCAAGATTCTTTAGTGGGATCTTCCCTACGGATTCACTTTTATCGGCAATCACGGATTTAGTGCCAATGATCTCAACCTGATCTATATCTTTTGATTTTAATGAATCATTCACTTGCTGCGCACTTAGAAATGCCGATAAAAGCAAACAAGGAATTACTGCTTTCTTCATAGTTTAAAATTTTCTGCAAATTTATATAATTTTTATTTATTCTAATTAGTAATAAATAAAATTTAATATAGTGTTGATAATCAAATATGTTAATAGGGTCTGCAGAATTTTCGTCAATATTTTTTGGCGATAATAACGTTTTAAGGCAATGATACTTTAGTGTAAAAATATTTTCTGATTAAAAAATTGAGGATTAAAGATTGCTAAGCATAGTGCGTATATGGTACATTTAATTATATCATTACCTTATGTTTTTCATAGCGTTTTAAGGTTTCCGGCGTAAAAAGTCTGGTGTATGATAAGAAAATGAGTATTTTTAAATAGATTTCTGAATGGAATACTGAAAATACGGTCTGATTAATGATGGCTATCCGGCAGTATGCCGTACAGATTTAATCCCATTCATTTAAAACAATCAATATCATGGAATTTTTTAGAACCGAAAGACTGATTGTCCGCAGTTTCAGCGAAAGCGATGCAGCAGATCTATTCGCTTACTTTTCGTTGCCACTGGTAAACTGTTTTGCCGATGAACAGCTGGCTACGCTTGAAGAAGCCGTTAAGGATGCGCAGAAAAAAAGCAAAGATCATTCGCAGTTTGCCGTTTGTCTTAAAGATGAAGATGTACTCATCGGCAATCTCTTTGCCATGCAGGAAGAAGATACGTTTAATGTTGGCTGGAATTTCAATGGCAGCTACGAAGGTAAAGGTTATGCAAGGGAAGCAGCTGCCGGCTTGTTTGATTATCTGTTTGGGCAGAAAAACGGAAGGAGAATATACTGTTATGTGGAAGATTATAACACCCGCTCTCAAAAGCTGTGTGAGCGATTAGGCATGCGCAGAGAAGGACTTTTCCTGGAATACATTTCTTTCGTGAAAAATGATGACGGAACACCCAGATACGAAAACACGCTGCAGTTTGCCATCCTGAAAAAGGAATGGGAAAAACTGAATGCCGGGAGATAAAACGGTTTAACGGTAGTACTATTACTATTCCAGCCGATCGATCACATTCTTTTTATAAAAATTTCCGATAGGTAAAACCGTTCCGTCTTTAAGGAACAGCTGCCCGCCGGAAATTTTTGAGATTTCACTTAACGCCACGAGATGAGATTTATGGATCCGTACAAAAAGCTGATCTTCCAGCTTATTCTCCACTTCCTGGGTCGTAATCTGGCTGAGAAGCATCTTTTCCTTCGTGAAAAACTTTACATAATTGCCGTAGCTTTGGGTATATCGTATTTCATTAAAAGGCACTTTTAAAATGTCGCCGTCTACTTTGAGGATGATGTGGTCACGTTTTTCAGCAGGGGTTTCTACGTTTTTTTTTGCCGTACCGATGCGGTTAATCACTTTGTCGACCGCAGAGAGGAACCGTTTAAAATCAAAGGGTTTTACCAGGTAATCCGCCACGTCATATCTGTAGCCGTCCAGTGCATATTCCTTATACGCTGTTGTAAGGATTACAAAAGGTCTTTTAGACATGGTTTCAAGCAGTTCCATACCGCTCAGTCCGGGCATGTTGATGTCCAGGAACATCAGGTCTACCTTATTTTGGTACACATAATCCATCGCATCCATGGCCGTGTAAAAGGAACCGCCGAGGTGAATATGGTTCGACTGCGCGATAAAATGTTCAAGAACACGGTGCGCCCCTTCCTCGTCATCTACAATAATACAGTTCAATTTATTCATAACTTATTTTTTCAAGCGGAATGTCCAGGACGGTTGTATAACTTGATTCCGACCGGTTTTCATGAAAACTGAAATGATCCCCGTAAAGATAAGATAACCGTTGTTTAAGATTATTCAGTCCCACTTTAGTGGAAGGTTTCTGCAGGTTTTTATCAGCCAGTGAATTTTCAATTTTCAGATGTAGCCTGTCATCGGTAAGGACAATATCGATATGCACGAACCAATGGCTGTGGTTCTGGCTGTGTTTAAAACTGTTTTCAACAAGGGTAATCAGCAGCAGCGGCGGAATGGAATAAAGGCTGATATCTTCTGCGGACGCAGAGAAGTTAAATTGTATATCAGATCTTTTTCCGATCCGTTCCCGCTCCATATCGGTGTAATTCCGGATAAATTCTATTTCATCGGCAAGAGAAACCCTGGCTACATTTCCATTTTCAATCTGGTAGCGCATCATTTCGGATAATTTAACAATGAGGGCCGGTGTACGTTCCGGTTCCGTGAGGCTTACCCCGTACAGGTTATTGAGCATATTGAAGAAGAAATGCGGATTCAGCTGAGTATGCAGGAATTTAAGGTTCATTTCATTGAGCAGGAGCTGATCACGGTTTCTGCGCTGCAGTTCAACGGCATACCGTTGCATCAACGAAAGCGCCATGATCGTGACGGTGCTGATAATACAGATGACAAAATGATACAGGAAGCTGAACAGCAATTCGTCAGCATCAAAAAATTCAGGCCGGATCCATAACAGATTCGCGGTAAAGAGTACGGCCGACCCTATGAGGATGACCCCAAGAGAAGAAAAAAAGTAGGTGATATATTTTTTCTCCAGATAAAAATTAAAGATGAAGAACCGGTGGATTTGTGCCTGCACATAAAGGATCAGGAAAAAAACGAAGCCTTTCAGGAAGTTCTCCAGCGAATTGATGAAAATCCATTCATGGAGCATCGTCAGTACAAACATCGCCCAGAAAATAACAATCTCCTGGTACCACATTTTCCGGGTGGTGATTATTTCCGTTTTCAGATCGGTTTTATACTTCATTGCTGGAAAGTTTTTATGTTGCGCAATACCCTGATGATTCATCTCAACATCCATATCGTTTGCTGCTACAAAAGTCCAAAATCAAAAGTAGAGCAGAAAATATTAATGACCAACAGTTTTCGACATTTATTTAAAGGGCTTTGTCACTAATATTTTCAGTCCCGGGTTGCCTGTTGTTGCTTTGTGTCTGTAAAAGTAAATGGACATCATGAAGAATTTGAAAAAGTTTTGGAAGCAAAGCATCCTGTTCTTGGTTTTCCTTCTTTCAGGGAATGCAGAGGCACAGGTTCTTACACAGAAAGAATCAACCGTAAATATCAAAGGAACTGTGGTAGGCAATACGGATAACGGATTGCTGCCCGGAAGTACGGTAACGGTAAAAGGCATTGACGGCTCCGTTGTCGGTAAAACCATCACCGCCAACGACGGATCTTTTTTGATAAAGGCAAAACCCCTTTCTACCATCAGTATCAGCATTGCTTACCTGGGATTTAAGGATTACCATTCCGGCAACCTTAAAATCGGAGATACGGACATGGACCTGGGCAGGATTTCGATAGAAGAGAAAAGCACATCCATCCAGGGCATTACCATCACCGCCAGCAGAAAGAAACCGCTTATTGAGAATGGTAAAGACCGGATCATTTATAATGCGGCTTCTGATATCAGTAATAAATCGGGAAATGCAGCTGACTTACTGCGAAAAGCGCCGATGCTTACCGTAGGCGCCGGGGGCGATCTCAAGCTTCGCGGCAATTCCAATATCAAAGTGCTTATCAATGGTGTTCCGTCCAGGATTATGGCGAAAAACCTGAAAGAAGCCCTGAAGATGATTCCGGCAAGCTCTATTGTATCGGTAGAGGTGATGACGAATCCTTCTGCAAAATATGAGGCTGAAGGGGCAGCCGGGGTGGTGAATATCATCACCCGTAAGAAACTTGAAGGGACCAGCGGAGTGCTTGACCTTACCGGAGGAAATCTGGAACATACCGGTAATATCGCCCTAAATGCGAGTTCAGGAAAGTTTGACTTTACTGCCATGGGCAATTACAGCGAAGAACGAGAAAAAACGGCTTCCCTGCTGGAAAGGATCAATCTGGAAAACGGTAAGCAGACCGGAATCCTCCGGCAGCAATCCGACCTCTTGCAAACCAGCAAAGGCGGATCTGCCAATCTTTCGGCACGATATAAAATTGACTCCCTGCAGACTCTTGAGGCCGGTTTTTCCTATTGGAAAGGATCATGGCCCCAAAGCGGCGGACTGCTGAACCGGTACCACGGTGCCGGAGGGACTCAGGAATACCGGCAGAATATTTTACAGACCGGAAAATTCAATTACACGGAATGGATGCTGAACTATCAGACAAAGTTTAAACGCGAAGGACAGGAATTGCAGATTGTCGGTCAGGCTTCTACATCATCCGATCTTTCCGATTATAACACAGAGCAGTATAAAACCGACGGTACTTTCGTCTTTCGTGAGCAGGGCCCTAACAGGGGTAAGGAAAAGGAATGGAGTTTTCAGGCAGACTATACCCATCCGCTTAGTGAATCAGGCAAAACGGTACTGGAAACAGGGGTAAAATACCTGCAGAATCATTCCAGAGGTGCCTATGACGTGATCAACAGCTACCTGCCGGTCGATCCTTCACGCTCCGGAAGTATGGCTTATCGCCAGAGTATCTTTTCAGCTTATGCCACACTTAATTTCGATCTCGGAAACGACTGGACTTTCCGCCCGGGCCTTCGGTTTGAAGGCACAGATATTAGTGCGACCTTTCAGAATGCCAATCCTTTGTCCAGGAAATTTTCCAACTGGGTACCCAATGTATTGCTGAGCAAAAAAGTTGATGAACGGAATGAATTTAAACTGGATTACAATGAAAGGATCCGCAGGCCATGGATCATGGACCTGAACCCGTACAGCAATGCGGTAGACCCGCTGAATGTGACCCAGGGGAACCCATACCTGAAACCTGAACTGACCCGGAAGCTTGAGTTATCCCATACCTACACAGGATCTAAAGGATCGTTACTGACCAGCAGCCTGTATTACAGCAGCAACAAAAATGCGGTAGAGCAGATCACTAAGGTGAATGATAAAGGCATCGCTTTTACCACACCGGATAACATTGGTGAAAGTACACGCATGGGCCTGAACGTAAATACGGTATTTAATCCGGTGAAGAGCTGGACCGTTAACGCCGGAGCAGAGTTGTTTCATCTTAAATTCCGCAGTTCCTCTTTAGGCATCAGCAATAACGGGACGTTTTTCAGTACCAGCTTAAGCAATACCGTAAGCTTACCCAGCAGGTTCAGCTTCAGTGCTTCGGCAAATTATGGAAACGGATTTATTACCCTACAGGGAAAGAATTCGGCCAATTATTCCTATCGGTTTGCGGTAAAAAAGGAATTTTTGGAGAACAAAGCCAGCCTCACCCTTACTGTGGTTAACCCGTTCCAGAATAATTTCCGGGAAAACGTATACGCTTATGCGCCGACTTTCCAAAGTACGCAGGTCAACCGCTATTCCAACAGGGCTGCCACCCTTACTTTCAGCTGGTCTTTCGGAGGGTTGAAAGCTTCAAGGGATAAGGAAGGCAGTTTTTCTGATAACGGAGAAGATAAGCACTTTAGAAAAAGGAAAAGGTAAGTTTCCTGGTTTGAAAAAAACAATAAATATCAAAAGATATGAAAACCTATTTTATTTCAGCACTGTTATTAATCATGCTTTGCTCAGGCATAGTTTCCGGACAGACGACTGTTCAGTATTACGACGTGATACATCGTGATCAGGTGGTAGGCAGTACCGTGGTTAAGAAGGTGGGCAATGATCAGAACTTTACCATCGCGCTCAACTTTTCGGCAGATATTAATTTACTGATCAAAAGAGCGGTTATTACCGGGAGGGAATATGCACGCTTTGAGAACCGTGTGTTAAAATCAGGATCCGTATACCGGAAAGTCAATGATAAAGTAAAAACCGATAATGCGATAAAACACCTGGGAAGCTATTACAAAGCGCAGGACGGCGAGCAGTCTCATACTTTGGCAGTAGAAGAGATACATGATACTATGCTGAGCCTGTTTTTCAGTGAACCTGATAAAATAACCACGGTATATGCCGATAATCAGCAGAAGTTAGTAAGTATAAAGGAAGTCGCTCTTCACAGGTATGTTATCCCAGGTAAAAATGAAAGCAATAGCACGTATATTTTTAAGAACGGGCAATGCAGTATGATCATCTTAAAGAGTGATCTCTTAACTATAAAATTAGTAAGGAAATAAAAGAAAATAGACCAATTCCTAAAGAAAAGAATTAATACCATAGCTGCTAAAGATGAAAGCAAAAAAGACTTGTCATACGATTTCTGAACATACAAGAAAAATTAATGAGGAAACTTATTACTGGACCTATACCCGAATGTCGAAATATATTGTGTATGCAAAAGTTTTGTTTGTCCCTACCTTTGTATTTTTCAAAGTCTATTTTTTCCAGTTGAGGATGCTGAAGGGATGGGAAGGATATTATGAAGCAAAGAGCAAAGCATTTCAATATTTCCTCAATTATTCCAAATATATAGAGTGGTTAAAAATGAATCAGGACAAGCAGGAACGCAAATAAAACCGCCAAAAATAAAATGTATTTTGGTAAGGAATGGCATTACAATAATAAACGGTCGGATCTATCATTAATATTTGTACAAGAGAAAATTATATACTGCCCAATTTACCTGGTCATCTGATTTTTTCCTCTTTAAAAGAAGAAGCTTAACAATGGCAAAACATCCCGGGATCATCGGTAAAATTGCAATCAACATGCCGGAAAGCAGTATCTTACGGTTGTTTTATAGTAATAGTTAGGCATATTTTTGATGACAAATCCAGCAATTGAATCCATAGTGAGGTATTTTGTGCAGGTTTTTCAAAAAAGTAGCGCAATTTTTAAGCATGGCTATGAAGCTGCTTTACTTTCTTGGAGACACCTCAGAATAGGGTTGCTCAAATTTTGAGCACACATTTAATTATCCGGCTCAATTTTTACGCGGGATTTTATCCGCTGATTTTGGCTCAGCAAATTTTCAAGCAGCATTCTCTGGTCCACGACTAACCATTCTACAAGATTGGCTGTCTCAATTTCCCTACGATTAAGCTGTGCCAGGACTTCTGTTGGAATATCCTTTATGCTTCTTGCTACTTTTCTTTTTATTTCTGTCATCATTGTTATATCAATTCTTGTAGATTAATCCTGTGATAACTTTAATGGTTTAATAATTTACTTTTTGTTACCACTTTTTGCAAGATGTACAATCGTTAGACTGCCTGTTGGTCGGGTTTTCCTTGATTTTTCGTGACCCATTTTTGTGTTTTTTTGAACGGGACACGAAATAGGTCATATAAATCATGACCTATTTTGTTTTTTTTTGATACTGCGCTAAAACAAAAAACGCTGTAAACATTGATGTTTACAGCGTTTTAGCTTATTTTGGTTTCTAACCTGGCGGAGAGTGAGGGATTCGAACCCCCGGACCTGTTACAGTCAACAGTTTTCAAGACTG
>JBMDXW010000184.1:0-33334 GCA_048594965.1 Chryseobacterium sp. | reverse complement strand
GGACTCCACACTCCCAGCTTTGGTTTTTTACAGAATTTCCTTTTTTCTGTTTCGGTCCTAAAAAGTGCGCTCCAAGCAAAGAAATGGCTACGAAACCTATCGCAACACCTGCCTGTATAAGGATTGGAATATAACTTTCGGGTAAATTCATTTTTGCATTATTATCTCAATTTGCAAATTTAGCGAATAAACAAGAAAGCATGAAATTTATCGGGTTAAAAGTCGCTTCAAAATGAAGAAAACTTATAATTTAGAATGAATAAAAATTAGCTATTTTCTCATCTTTTTTAAGAGAGAAAAAGCCATAAAAGAAATATAGCCAAATAGTACGCTGGCGTAGATAATGTTAATCGCAGTATCAGTTCTGTCGTCTCCTGATTGCAGAAAAATATTAAAAGTGATAAATCCTGCAATTAAAATTCCAAAAATAAAAAGGTGCGTTTTCATAATCCAAAGAAATGAGTTTACTTTTTAAATTACGAATTACCGATGTTCATCGAATAGGTTCGTCTTCTTTTGTGATTTACGGGGTTGTAATCCTGCCAGAGTAGCTGGATGCTCTTGTTTTCCTCCAGTTCCGGGTTTGTTTCAAGATATTTGACTCCTTTTTTGTTAAAAATATCCCATATTTCTTTGAATATTATGGATGTTACACCGCGCCTCTGATAGTCCGGGTGAATACCGATCAGATAAAAGTTGGCCCGGTCATTTTTTTTTCCTGCCTGTAAAAAATGCCACCATCCGAACGGTAACAATTTGCCCTTTGATTTCTGTAGTGCTTTCGAGTACGAAGGCATGGTGATGGCAAAAGAGATCAGGTGGTTATTTTCGTCCGCAATGCAGACAATGAAGTCTTTGTCAATGAGCTTGAAATATTTCTCCTTGTAAGTTTTTCTCTGTTCATCCGAAATAGGAGTATACGTGGAAAGGTGCTTATAAGTTTCATCAAGGAGGTCAAACATGGCGTCGACGTACTGAAGAATCTCATCTTTTGATTTGAATCTTAATACTTTCAGATGGTATTTTTGGGAAATAAGCTCATTGAACTTATAGATTTTTTCCGGTAAAGAATCGGGAAACATGATTTCAAATTCTACCCATTCTTTTTCCTTTGTTAAACCTAAATTTTCAAGATGTTTCGGATAGTATTCATGGTTGTAAATTCCGATCATGGTTGCCAGCTTGTCAAAACCCATGGTAAGCATTCCGGCTTTGTCCAGGTTGGTAAAGCCCATCGGTCCTTCAATTTTGCTGATCTTCTTTTCTCTGGCGTATTCTATTGCGGTATCAATAAGTGCTTTGGAAACCTCAGGGTCGTCTGTGAAATCAATCCAGCCGAAGCGCACTTTGCTGATTCCCAGCTCACGTTCTTCCTTGTGATTAATCATTACCGCAATTCTGCCGACGATCTTATCTTCTTTATATGCTAAAAATTGTTTCGCTTCCGAGTATTGCATGGCCGGATTTTCGCTCGGATTCCAGATGTTGATTTCATCATTAATAAATGACGGAACGTAATACGGATTGTCTCGGTATAAATCCATCGGGAATCTTACGAATTTCTTCAACTGATCCGTGGTTTTTACTTCAATGACTGAAACTTTAGACATAGTTTTAAAGGCAAATTAATGAGCAAAGATAACCAATTAAATGTTATACTTTGGCACAGTTTTTACATCATCTGCGGTGAAAATATATCGTTAAGTTAATAAGATGACAGGTTATTATATCATCATTGGGGTTTCTATGCTTATAAGCTGGTGGGTTTCATCGAAGCTTAAGTCGAAATTCGAATACTATTCAAAAGTACATCTGAGAAACGGACTTTCCGGAAAAGAGGTGGCAGAAAAAATGTTAAGAGATAACGGAATCAATGATGTTCAGGTAATTTCCGTTCCCGGACAGCTGACAGATCATTATAATCCGGAAGACAAAACAGTAAATCTTTCCGAAGCAGTTTATATGCAGAGAAATGCGGCAGCGGCAGCGGTGGCCGCCCATGAATGCGGACATGCCGTGCAGCATAAAGTAGGATATTCTATGCTACAGCTGAGATCCAAACTCGTTCCCGTTGTACAGATAAGCTCTAATTTAATGCAGTTTGTTATCATTGCAGGCATTATGATCATGGTGGCAACCAGGTCTGTTGACAATCCTGAAGGAAACAGGCTTGTACTGGCTATTGGAGTAATCATGTTTGCGTGCACGACACTCTTTGCATTTATAACGCTTCCTGTGGAATATGATGCCAGCAACAGGGCGATGAAATGGCTGAAGGATACAGGTACGGTGACAGCGGAAGAATATGTGGGCGTACAAGATAGTCTCAAGTGGGCCGCCAGAACTTATCTCGTAGCTGCCATCGGTTCTCTGGCTCAGTTACTTTACTGGCTTTCACTGCTAATGGGAGGTCGGAGAGATTAATTTTCCTTAAAGTTAAATTTTATATGTTGCATCTCAGATAGCTTTTCTGAGATGTTTTCTTTCTGAGACAGTTTTAAAGATGCGGTGACAATACATTGCTCGTTTGCATCGAAGCTGACAACCTTGGCATCATATTTTGAAAGCAGCGTAAAAATGAGATTTTGCTGATTAAAATTAAACCGAACTTCAATCAGTGTCTCAAGTTCTTTCGTGATAATATTAGCTTCCTCAAGTGTGATTTTAGCCGACTCTTTATAAGCCTTTACCAGTCCTGATACACCCAGTTTGGTTCCTCCATAGTAGCGTACGGAGATGACGAGAATATTGGTGATCTCGTGAGCGAGAAGCTGGTTGTAAATCGGCAATCCTGCACTCCCGGAGGGTTCTCCGTCGTCATTGGCGCGATAATTTTCCCCGTTAAGTCCCATCCTGAAGGCGTAGCAATGGTGTGTTGCTTTCGGATGCTCGGACCGGATCTTTTCCAATGCACTTTTCAGTTCTTCTTCATTATTCACCGGAAAAGCAAAACCGATGAACTTGCTTCCCTTTTCTTTCAGTAATGTATTTTCGACTGAAGATTCTATGGTTTTGAAATTGAACATTTTTTAATCAGGAAAAATTACTCCGTCTTTAGTTTTTTTAGAATTGTTTTGTCAAAGGTAAAATTTTTTAAGGAAAAGACTTAAAACAGAGCTCTAAAAAAGAGAACCTTAGGGCTCTCTTTCTGTTATATCGAATATTTATCGGTAGCGCAAGGATTGGTAATCCTCGGTTATTTTCCTATTACAATTCAATTCCCGGCGTTGCACATGCCTGGTCAAGTGGCACACATTTGCCGTTGCAGTTGTAGTAGAGATGCGGATTGCATGGGCAAACCATCTGATTCAGTACTACGTCAAAATAACAGCTTGGAATACCACCGTTTACTGACTTTAATTCTCTGTTTGAAAGTTTTCTTAAATTTTTCATGATGTTTAGGTTTAAAGTTGATCATGAAGTTACGGAATTAATTTCAAAAAATGGTGATATTTTTTCGGAAATTATGATGTTGAGTATTGATTGTTAAAATATTATCTCGTCGGGTTGTTATAAAATTCAATAGTGTTATCTCTGAATTCTTCTATTTTCACCGGCTTTTGCTCTGCAAGGGATGGAGCTTTCGTACCATTTGCAAGCTTAAGATTTTTGTTTTTTATCACTATGGCTTCATCCCAAAGGCCGGCATCAATAAACTGCTGTAAAGTAAACCTTCCGCCCTCGATAATAATCGACTGAATCTGCTCTCTGTACAAAGCATTCATAAGTTCGTTCAGAAAATTTTCTTTACCGATTTTGATGAACTTTATATTCCCTTTTTCTTCTTCTCTAACGGTATTGATAACGATTGTTTTTGCTTCGCCATTATATATTGTAAAGGTTTCGGGAACTTTCAGGCCAAGATCGATAAGAACTCTAACAGGATTTTCCCCTTCTACATTTCTCACCGTAAGTCCTGGATTGTCATTTAAAGCGGTTTGTGTTCCGACAAGAATACTATGTTCGTCAGCCCGCAGCTGATGTACAAACTGGTTAGCCAAAGAATTTGAAATAGAATAGGGTTTGAAATCCTGATCTATAAAACCATCCCCCGATTGGGCCCATTTCAGAAAAATATAAGGTCTTTTTTTCTCGTGATACGTAAAGAATCTCTTGTTTAAATCTAAACATTCCTGCTCTAAAATGCCTGAAACCACTTCGATTCCGGCATCCTGGATGATTTTTTTACCCTTTCCGTTTACTTTATCATGAGAATCCATCGCACCGATCACTACTTTCCGGAATCCCAACTCTTTTATTTTCAGCGCGCAGGGAGGTGTTTTTCCGTAATGCGCACATGGCTCCAGCGAAACATAAATGGTTGATTCCGGGATGAGAGATTTGTCTTGAACGGATTGAATGGCGTTGATTTCCGCATGGTTTTCGCCAGCTTTATGGTGGTAACCTTCCCCGATAATTTTGTCCTGGTGTACAATGACGCTTCCTACGAGCGGATTAGGATAAGTTTTGCCAAGCGCTTTACCGGCTAGCTCAATGCATCTTCTGATATAAAATTCGTCTTTCATAAGAAATAAAAAAGCGAAGTCAAATTCCTTTGCTCCGCTTTATTAATTTGAAATTTGTGCTATTCTCCGGCAATAATGTTGTGGAGATTTTGTTTTAAAGTTTCTAAATGGGCTTTCTTCTCATCAATGGAATCATAAGTTTCTTTTAGTAAAGGATTTTCCCTGGATGGATTTTTAAAGAAAGCAAGATTGTTTTCCAATTTTACGATCTCTGCTTCAAGATCGGAAATCTGGCTCTTCATTTTTCTGGCCTTGTCGGTCAGCTGGTTTTCCGATAAACCTTCTTCTTTAAGTTCAAACTCATTGATTTTATTTAATTTAAGTTTTTCCCTTAATGTTTTATTGAATTCCGTGTTGATTGAAATTTTATCTCTCGGTACCTTCCCGATATTATTCCATGCGGTCTTAATGGATTCTATTCTTTCAATGCTGCCTTCTTCGTTCGTGACAGTTTTCAGATCATCCAGAAGTGCTTTTTTATTTTTATAGTTTTCTTTCCAGTTATCGGTGGAAGCGTTGCTTTTTTCTCTGTAATTGTTGAAAAATGCGTTACATGCATCACGGAATTCATCCCAGATTTTATTCGTCATGCTCTTGGGAACATGCCCGATTTTCTTCCAGTCTTCCTGAAGCTTTTTAAACAGCGGCACCGCGATATCCCATTCTTCATTATCCTGGTTATCTTTGGCCGTCTGGATAAGTTTTAATTTTTCCTCAAGGTTGGCCTGTTGAGAACCTTTTAATGATTTATAGTAAGAATTTTTGGTAGTATTGAATGTTCTTAAAGTTGTTTTAAAATCATTCCAGTTCTGATTAGACAGCTTTCTCGGAACACTTCCGGTTTTCAGGAATTCAGATCTGAGTTCTTCAACTCTTTTAATGGCGTTCTGCCAATAATTATGGTTGGGGTTTTCAGACGGTTCCGAAAGTTTTTTTATTTCAGCGATAATCTGGTTTTTCTTTTCAAGATTTTCGTTCTGTTCCGTTTCGATGGCTGCGGAAAGTTCAGACTTTCTTTCGTGGATCTTATTGGAAATCTCTTTGAATTCTTCCCATGTTTTTTCGCGGAATTCTTCTGCTACTGGTTCAGCCTCTTCTTTCCACAGTTTGTGAAGATACTGAAGTTCGTTCAGTGCTTTCTGGATGACAGGTTCATGCTCAAGCTGCTTAGCCCGCTCAATGATGTGCTGTCTTTTTTCAAGATTGTGGCTGTATTCCTGCTCAAGAAACTCTTTATTGAGATCCAGCATCTGATAAAACTGGTTCAGATGGTGGAAGTAATTGTTATTCAGTATTTTAAATTCAGATTTTGCAACCTGACCGGCATTAGACCAGTCTTCCTTGATTTCTCTTATAGATTTAAAGAGATTGGTTCCAGGCTCGGAATTCGTATAGAGATTTTTAAGCCTTTCGATAATATTCTGACGATGCTCAAGATTTTTTTTCTGTTCTTCTTCCTGACCTTTCTGGTAAGCATCGTGCTTTTCTCTGAAAATATTAACCAAAGCAGAAAATCTTGCCTGGGAAGGATGCTCGTAACTGAAATTTTCAGGAGCGTTTCCGGCATCGGTATACTCATGCTTTTTATCCTCCACTTCATCATGG
Organism: Chryseobacterium sp.; assembly: GCA_048594965.1. GTDB lineage: Bacteria > Bacteroidota > Bacteroidia > Flavobacteriales > Weeksellaceae > Chryseobacterium. The sequence goes on along the minus strand of JBMDXW010000184.1, from coordinate 27,203 downwards.
ATGTAATGACTTGCCTTTTCTTTGAGCTGGTAGAATCTCTTGAAATCTTCACCGGCATTGGGTGCGTTGATGATTTTTTCCATTTCCTTCAAAGCATCCGCGAGAGAGAGGTCTACCTCTTCATGCTCTTCATCATTTTCGTGATCTTCATTTTGAACGTTTTCATCCTGAGCAGCTGCATTTTCTGCAGTTTCCTCCGTAGGTGTTGGATTAACGTTTTTGTTTTCCTCGTTTTCAGAAAGATTGTTTTCTGTAATCATAGCAAATCGTTTATTGTGAGTGGCATTAATATCCCCTAAATATATAGCAAAAAGCTAATATAGCACTAATTTATGTTATTTTTTTTGAAAATTCCAAATTTCCCAGGCTTTTTCTGCCTGCTGTTCGAGCATGTAGTATCCGTTCACTGTTTTTGCGCCTTTTTCAGATGCTTTGATGATAAATCTGGTGTAGTTCGGGTTGTAAATTAAATCAATGATCAGGTGATCTTTGGTGATTCCGTCGAAAGGAAACTCAAGGCAGTCGTCCACATTCGGGAATGTACCGACGGGAGTACACTGGATAATGATTTTGTGGCCTTCGACATCTTCGGTCTTGAGGTTTTCATAATTAATCTCTGTGCTTCTTGAAACGGTCATGTTAAGGATATTATTTTTATCTAAAATATATTTAACAGCCTTTGCTGCTCCGCCATTTCCCAAAATAATTGCTGAATTCTGATGAGGCTTTTTATGAAGAAGCAAGGTCTTTTCAAAACCGAAAGCGTCGGTATTATAACCGGTCTTCTTTCCGTTTTCTATTAAAACACAGTTTACAGCCCCGATGATCCGGGCTTCATCACTCAGTTCATCCATATAATCAATAATTTTTTCTTTGTAAGGAATTGTCACATTGAAACCCAAAAGATCGGGAACTGAGAACAGGTCGGTCACTTCACTGATTTCAGTTAAATCAAAAATGGTATACGAATATCCTTTCAGCATCAGTTTCTGAAATTTGTCTTCAAAGAATTTTTTAGAGAAAGAATACGATATGTTTCTTCCGATCAGGCCTAATTTTTTGTTGGAATCCATAAGATAAAAATAAAAAAAAGACCGGTAAGAAAACCGGTCTTTATCAAAAATATTTTCAGTAGTTAATCGACAATGAATTTTTCGGAGAAAGAATCTGTTTTGAGAAGATAAGTGCCTTTTGATAATCCTTTAAGAGAGATTTTATTTGAATTTTTAAAAGGATTTTCGATCGTTTGAATCAGTTTACCTGAAAAATCATAAACCTGTGCTTTTAAAATTTTACCAAGATTTTCTCCTTTTACAAACAACTCATTGTTTTTTACCGGATTCGGGTAAATAGAGAACGTGGATTTATTTTTTGAATTTTCTACCGTTCCAAGCACTCCGCCACACGTCCAGCTCAAATCATCAATCGCTACTCTGTTGGTAGAAACAGGGTTAATAATCTTAATTACGGCATCTCCCGTTACATTGATGTTATTAATGGTAAATGTTCCTACGTTTGTGCTGTAAGGGATTGTCCCCACCTGGGTTCCGTTTACTTGAACGATCAATGCATTGCTGGATCCCGTGAATTTTAACTGCGTGGTTACCGTAAGACTCTGCACTCCGCTGGAAATGGCTGAACTTAATAGATATCCGTCTCTGATGGTAATAGCTTTTCCATTAATGGTCTGATCTGTTCTGGCATCGGTTGCATTCCATGTGATGCTGTTGCTTGTCCATGTTCTGGTCGTATAGTTGTTTGCGCTCGCAGGAATGTTGGTGAAATCTTCTGTTCCGCATACGGTACCTGTCTGGCCTCCGGAAAGAGTGGTCTCTGTTACGGTGTTGCTTTGTGGAGAAGAATTTCCGCTTGCATCCTTAGCAATCACATAAAAGGTATAGGTTGTGGAAGGCATTAATCCGTAAACAGTCGCTGTCGTTCCGGTCACCGTTGTGTTTAAAACACCATCCTTGTAAACATCATAAGCGGCAACACCAGTGTTGTCAGTGGAAGCGGTCCAGCTTAATGAAATGGCATTGGTCGTTGGATTGTTTGCTGCCAGGTTTGTCGGTGCGGTTGGTGCTTCCGTATCGAGAACCGGCGTTCCCCAGATTTCGTTCACATATTCAGGGTGATCAATGTATGGATTCCTGTTTCCCTGGTAAGTGTAGGAGGCATTGTTCCTGGCTATTTCCGTTGCAGATACAGGATCTGCCGCGTTCCAGGCTAAGAGTTGGTTAAGCTCCCAGGTCTGAAGCCCCGGAAAAGCAGATCCTCCCAGGATATCACCTGTAGAAAATGATGAAAGCTGGGATTCATATCTCGTGATGAAGTAAAAAATCATTCTTGCGATATCACCTTTGAACACATCAACAGGTTCAAAAACAATTCCTGAAAATCCCGGTGATACGGAATTTCCTACCTTTGAACCGTTCTGGGACGTAAATGTAGAGTTTCCTACAATTCCGAACGGGTAGTTTGATCTCATTCCGTTTACCTTTCCATCGGTTGGCCTGATAAAATGGATGTCTGAAACCATAGGTGCGTTACTGCTGAAAAGGCTTTGCGGAACAATGTGCTCCCTGTTGTAGCAGTCGCCTTCAACCCCGTATGTTCCGCATTGATTCGTGTTATAGATGTAGTTGTAAGGGTCAGTTCCGTTAGGATTTTCAGAATACATATCCAGGATGGTTCCGTCATTTTCAAACCCGGGGATTCCGGCAATATTATCCCGGTCCGTGGTCTGGTAGCCGATCCATAATCCGCCGTAGCCATGATCCACGTGCCCGGCTGAAATAATGTCTTTAAGTTTCGTTTTCAGGGCTGCTCCGGAGAGACCGGTAGTGCCGTCGTAGTATCCTGTCGGGATCTGAGCAAATGCACTTGTGAACACAAAGCTCATCAGTAAAGAGAATAAAATACGTTTCATTTTTTTAAATTTGGTCGGTAAAAATAAAAAAAATATAAACGCCGAAGTATTAACTTTTAGTAATGTAGTCCTTGCCGATTTTAGAAAATGCCCATGAAATACCAAAGCCAAAGAGAGCGGCGGTAAGAGAAACGATCAGATAGTTTTTTCCGACGATCTTTATGGGGAAAGGTAAAATTTCATTTGCTTTAAAAAACTCCGTATACTGCTGGAAATAGCACAGTGCGGTCCCCAGGATCAATCCTGAAATGATTCCCAGAATAACAATAAGAAGTCCTGTGTAGAAATAGATTTGTCTCAGGTGGCTGAGCGGGAGTCCCAGGGAAATCAGGGATTTCGCCTGTTGCTTTTTATCAAGCTGAAGAATGATGATCGCCCCTGCGAGATTAAAAGTGGTAATGAATATCACCAGCGCAAAAATTAAATAAATAAATAATTTTTCGGTATTGATCATTTTCCAGAAAGCCGCATTTTCTTCTTCTTTTGTTTTCACCTCAATATTTTTTCCGAGAGAAGAAAGAAGCTGCTGCTTGACGGAGCTGGAATTATCAGGATTTTTAAGCTTAATAACAATCTGATAAGCTGAATGTTTGGGAAGGTTTAATAATTCTTCCGTAAGCTCGATCGGGGCAATAATATAATTGTCCAGCTGATCTTTTCCGGGGAAAAGTCCGGTCACCAGGATGTCTTTTTTGTTGTAGATATCTTCTTCCTTATTGATGATACCTGTTCCGGGTTTTGGCATGAAGATCGTGGCATAGCCGTTTTCCGTTGCTACGGGAACCGACAGCCGGATATCCAGTGAATTTTCCATCAGCACTTCATTCGAATACCGGAAACTTGGATAAACGCCGTAAAAAATATCTTTATTAATCGGATTAACCTTAGTATAAGCTGAATCAACGCCTCTCAAATACGCAATATCACCTTTTCCATTGTAGCTGATGTATACTTTCTCTTCAATAACTCTCGAAAAATGACTGACTTCCTTGTTTTTTTTAAGGATCGAACTGATTCTGTCAAAATCTTTCAGGGTTTTTCCCGAATCGCTTTTAATGGTAAGGTCGGCGTGAAGGTTGGAGATGAGTTCCTTATTAAGATCTTCCAGTCCTGAGAACACGGAAATGATCACAAACATTGCAGTGACAGCTACCGTCATGGCTCCCACTGCCAGCCACGTAATAAACGTAACGGCAGTGCTCCCTTTTTTGGCTAAAAGGTACCTGGAAGCTATATAAAATGCAATGTTTTTCAAATTTTACAGAATAGGATTGTCGCCTTCGCCTCTCAGTTCGCGGTCTAGTTTTTCAACATCGTCCAGGGTGGTGTCCAGGTAGAAATTAAGATTCGGAATCACGCGGACCTGTTTGGCCATTTTCTGACCGATAAAATTTCTGTACTGGGCTTTGTTTTCTTCGATCTCTTTCATGACGGCAGAGCGGAATTCCTGAGGGAATATGCTTAAATAGATTTTTGCGATCCCGAGATCTGCGGTTACCTTTACATCAGAAACTGATACCAGAATGCTCTGTTTGCTTTCAGCGGCCTGCTTCCGGAAAAGTTCGGCAAAATCTTCCTGTATAATCTGGGCTACTTTTCGTTGTCTGTTACTCTCCATAAGTTGTGCAAATTTACTACTTTTGTTTGAATTGATCCTGTGAAAATTGAAGCATTATCAAATTTACAATTTAAATATTTAAAATTTTTATGAAATTAGAACATATCGGTATTGCCGTAAGATCTTTAGGCATTTCAGATGAACTTTTCACGAAGCTTTTGGGGCAGAAATCCTATAAAAAAGAATCGGTAGAGCGTGAAGGCGTGACCACTTCTTTCTATGCTGCCGGTGAAAGTAAAATCGAACTTCTGGAAGCCAGCCGGGAAGAAAGTCCGATCTCCAAGTTTATCGATAAAAAAGGGGAGGGGATTCATCACCTGGCTTTTGGAGTAGAAAACATATTACAGGAAATCGAAAGACTGAAAAAAGAAGGCTTTGAATTTATTTCTGAAGAACCCAAAGAAGGTGCTGATAATAAATTGATTGTCTTTCTTCATCCCAGATCTACCAATGGAGTACTGGTAGAACTTTGTCAAGAAAAGTCATAAAAAATTTTGTAATGCCATAAATTTTGCTATTTTTGCAGTCACAAAATTCAACCAATTTTTGGGTCCTATAGCTCAGTTGGTTAGAGCACCTGACTCATAATCAGGTGGTCCCTGGTTCGAGCCCAGGTGGGACCACTTTTAAATCAAGCACTTACAGAAATGTAGGTGCTTTTTTGTTTTTATAACCATTGGTAGCTGCAACAAAAAAACTCAACCCTCAGGTTGAGCCGCATTCATAAAAGCAGTAACTAACTCACTTCCCGACCAATTTTTCCAGCCGATCCATCATCTCGTCCTTCTCCTTCAGCATCCTCTCATACAAAGCAATCTTTTCCTCGTGAAGTTTGATGATTTCCAACATGGGATTGATGTTGTACGTTCCTCCGGAATTACCGATGAAAGCCTCATCATTAAAAGTATTTGAAATAATATTTATCGCCTGCTCCTCATCAAAATTCTGGAAGGCTTCTACGGGGATTTTCAGGACTTTGGAGATAGCTTTCAGCAAATGGTCTTCGATGACCTCTTTTTGTTCCAGGAGGGAAATTTTCTTCTGATTCCAGTCTTCGCCAAGATCGAAAGCAAGGGCTTCCTGTTTGATGCCGAGCATTTCCCTGAAGCGTTTCACGTTTCTTCCCTGATGTATTTTCTGTTCCATAGCGGTTGGTAAAATTTAAGGCTTAAAAATCAATAAACCATTTGTGTTAATTCGTTTGAGGGTAAAGTTAAAAATTATCCTGTAAAATAAGCCATTCGCCCCGGATATTTTATCCCTGATCGCGTAGATTGTTATGTATACCTAGTCCTGCAATCCGGTCTGTACGGGATCATGAAAAATTCCGGCACCTAAATATCCCGTTTCGAACGTGTTCGGACAGTCTTACGCTTTTTATTTTAATTTTTTTTAATCCATTCCAACGCGGCCGCAGATTCCTGCATCTATATCAATAGAACATGTGTAAAACAAAATCTATGAAAAGGCTGTACATACAATTTCTATTATTTTTTCCGGTTTTCTGTCTCGCCCAGATTCCGAAGATTGAAATTTCCAATGGCAAAGGAATCTATAAAACCAGCGATCAGGTGATCCTTCAGAGGCTGAAGATTGAAACGAAAATCGTAGGGAAGATTTCTACCAATGTCATCACCATGGTTTTAAAGAACAATTCCGGGCGCCTCAGGGAAGGACGGGTTACCTTTCCGCTTCCGGAAGGCGTCAGTGCAAGCGGCTATGCGCTGGATATCAACGGCAAGCTCAGGAATGCGGTGCCCGTAGAGAAAGAAAAAGCCAAAGAAGTATATGAAACCATTAAGAAAAGAAAGACTGACCCCGGCGTGCTGGAAAAAGTGGAAGGAAATAATTTCCGCACAACGGTCTATCCCATTGCCCCGGACGGAGGTGAAAGGACCCTGCAGATTAGCTATCATTACGAACTGAAAAAATCCGGAAACGCGTACCAGTATTTTTTGCCGTTGGATCATCCGCAGGAGATTCCTGATTTTACCATCAGAACAGAGGTGTACCAAAATGCTGAAAAACCACAGCTCGCCGAAAGACCCGACGGAGAATATGATTTCGTGAATAACGGAAACGTATGGTCTGCGGAAATTCACAAAACCAATTATAAGCCCGGCCATAATCTGAAAATCAATGTTCCGCGGCGAGCAGAAAGCCAGAACATTCTGATGCAGCAGGCTTCGGACAATTCTTCGTATTTCTTTGCCGACCTGAATCTCATTCCGAATGAAAGAGACAAAAGATTACCCACTAAAATTGCATTGGTCTGGGATAATTCCTTAAGCGGAAAAAACCGCGATCATCTCAAAGAATTTACCCTGCTGGAAGAATATTTTAAAGTCAATAAAAATGTGACCGTTAAGACCTATTTCATCAGCAATACCTTTGAGGCAGGAAAAACATTTAAGATCAATGAAGGAAACTGGACAGAGCTGAAGGCTTATTTATCAGTAGTTTCCTACGACGGAGGAACGGATTACAGCCGGTTGAAATCCCTGGATGAAGAGGAGATCCTGTTCTTTACCGACGGAATATCGTCTTTCGGAGAAATGAAAATGCCGTGGAATAAACCGGCCTACACCATCGCATCGTCCAATACCGCCGATTTTAATCAGCTGAAATACATCAGCAATAAAACCAACGGGGAATTTTTAAATTTAAATGAAAACGATCCAAGAAAAGAAGTAAGGAAATTATTGTTCCGGCCGCTGAGGTTTCTGGGAATTGAAAATAATCCGTCCGTTTCCGAAGTCTATCCTTCGGTTTCTGAAACGATTTCAAAAGATTTTGTGCTGACCGGAATTGTAAAGGGAAATAAAACCGTCCTTAAAGCAAAATTTGGCTATGGCAATGAGGTTACGGAAACAAAACTAGTTCTTCTGGATACAGCGGTCCAGACCGTGAAAGATTGGGAAATCTCTACTTTCTGGGCCCAGAAAAAACTGGATGAGCTTGAGATTTTCCGGAAGCGGAATAAGGACGAAATTAAGGATCTGAGCCGGCAGTTCGGCCTGGTCAGCAGCAATATGAGCCTCATGGTGCTGGAAAATGTAGAAGATTATGTCCGCTACGATATCACTCCGCCGTTGGAACTTAAAACCCAGTTTGAGGAGATCGTTAAAAACAACAGGATCGCAAAAGATGCAAAGCTGAAAGATCTGATGGCCCAGGCCGAAATGATGACCGGAAATCTGAAAACCTGGTGGGAAAAAGACTATACCCTACAACCAAAAAGATACCCTAAGCCTGGGGTGACTTCAAAAAGAGATACGGCAAGCGTAAATGATATTGAAGAAGTAGTCGTAACCGGGTTTGGACAACCAGGAGCATCGCCAATTGCTGAACGGAGAAGAGAACAGCAGCAGATGAGCCTTAAAGACATGAATTATGTGGCATCCAATGTTCCCCAGGCACTTCAGGGAAGAGTCGCAGGAATTCAGGTCGGATACAGAAATAAATATGCAAACAGTTCTTCTTTAATCAGCTCCGGTAAAATAAAAACCATTGATATAGAATCGAAAGCGGGATATATGAAACTCTTCAACGGGACCAGTAATCCTGAAACCATCTATCGAATTTATCTGCAAAACAGGAAAGATTATGAAAACCTTCCGCAGTATTACTTCGATGTAGCCAGGGTTTTATTTAAAAACAATGACCGGAAGCTCGGAATCAAAGTCCTGAGCACCATTGCAGACCTTGACCTGGAAAATGAAGAACTCTATAAATTATTAGCCTATAAACTGAAACAGGCCGAAGTATACGACAAGGAACTCTTCGCCGCACAGAAAGTTTTGGAATGGAGACCTTTCGATCCTCAGAGTTACAGGGATGTGGCGTTGGCTTTTGAAGACAACGGGCAATACCAGGACGCACTGGACAACCTCTACAAAGTGCTTACCCAGTCTTACACCAAAGAACTGGCAAACCGGGACCAGGGGATTGAAGAGATCATCATCATGGAAATCAATGAGCTGATCGCCAACCATGGAGATCAGTTGGATCTTAGCAGCATCAACCCAAAACTGATTGCCGGTCTCCCGGTAAACATCCGCGTTGTAATCAACTGGAACAAAGATGATACGGATATCGATCTCTGGGTCACCGATCCCAACAACGAACGCTGCTATTACTCCCATAAAGAAACAGAAATCGGAGGCCGGTTAAGTAACGACTTTACAGGAGGGTTCGGTCCTGAACAGTTTTTGCTGAAAAAGGCAGTCAAAGGGAAATATAAGATCCAGACGAATTTCTTTGGCGAGCAACAGGTAGGAATCGCCGGTCCCACAGCTATTATGGCAGAAATTTATATTAATTACGCTACCGGCAGGCAGGAAAGAAAAATCGTCGTGTTCCGGAACCAAAAAGAAAATGGAGTCAGGGATGACGGAATCCTCATCGGGGAATTCGAATTTTAATGAAACAAAAATGGACTGCGAACACAATAAATTAGTTAGGATGGTGTTAATATAAGATCAAAGTGTTAGAAGAAGTTTGAGTTTAAAGGTGTCTGCAGCAATGCAGGCACTTTTTTATTCCCTGTAAGAAAATAATCAGGTCTAAACCCTGCACTTTCGGCAAAGTCAAATAAATGACCGATTGATGATACAAAATCGCGGAAATATTTTAAATTTGTAGGAAACACAAGCATTACTTGATGAAAACAACTGTTCCTTCGGACTTGTATCTTCCTTCCGCGACTCTGAAAGAGAGGGAGTACCATTACCAATTTTCTAAAAAGGCTTTCGATAAAGAAAAGACCTTATCCTTTCATTTTACGGTTATCCATAACGGGAAAGCAAAGGACGGCTCTAATCATTCCGTCTTAAAAATTAACCGGACCGATCTTCTCATTAACAAAGAAAAACCTGATGAAACGCTCATTGGCGAGCTCCTATTTCATTCTTCTCAGGCCTTGTTTCCTTTGGGTGTGTCTGTTAATTCCTACGGTTTTCCAAAGAACATCTCTAATCATTCTGAGATCCTGGAAAGATGGAAAAGTTTTATACCAAGATTTGAAGACTATTATGACATTGGGAAAGCAATAGATTTACTTAATCGGGTGAGCAAGATTTATAAAAATCCCGGTTATTTATTTGATAGTTTAAAAAATGATCTGTTTTTCTCTGTGTTTTTCTTCCCGATTTATGGTGATTACGGAATGGGCAGGATTTCAACTGTTGATAATTTTGAATTTACTTTTACATCAGGAAAAAAGGAAAGATTTTCCCTGGAATTGGAAGTTCTGAATGATTATACAGAGAATGGAAAAATAAAAATTCTTGTTCACGGAAAATCTGACTCCATTACTGATAATACCATGTCAGGTTGTTTTTTACTGAATAAAGACCGGACCATTCATAAGATCGAAATCACATTTTATTTTTCTGTGTATCACGAAGAAATTAAAATCGGAGTTTTTGAAACAAAAGAAATGGCAGATGTGAAAACAGATATCAATGTAGTATTTGATGAAAAAGAAGAACGGGAAAAACTCTTGAAATCCAAAAGTTTTTTCCTGGAAGAAATAGAACCTGATGATTTACCGAAATACAATAGAAAAAAATGAAAAAAGGATTTATTTACATCGTGAAAAAAGGTGAAACACTGGAAAGTATTGCCAATGACTACGGGATTACTGTCTACGAACTACGGAACTTTCATAACCTGTGGTGCGAAGATATCAATGACGGAATTGCTTATAAAGTCTGGGAAGGCAAAAAATTAACCGTAGAAAAAGAAAAACCTGACAGGCAACAAATTCAGGAGCGCAAAGAAGCCCAATATCAGCAGCAAAAAAAGGAAAGAATATCCCGAAAACAAAAAGAAGAGGAAGCAAAACGTACCGAACAGGATGATAAATTTTATGTAGTAGACGGCGCAAAATGCGTATGTGACGAAGGGACAATCCCTGCTGCTTTAAAAGTAACCTCGCAGTCCAGGACAATTTTTAACAGCCGTAAAAACAACGAAAAATATGTGGCCACTTTAGAAGACAAGGATTTCAGAGAAGGAAGTTCCTGCTTCGGAAGCTGTAAAATTAAAAATAATAATCCATGTGCTTTTGTTCCGGCAGGAAATTGGAAAAAACCTTACGAAAAGTTGAAAATCATGGATAAAGCTGCTCTTACCGAGATCTCTTATCTCATGTGTTCTGTGGGTGGTAAAATTACCGTACATCATCACGGTCAAAGCATAAAAATGGGAATTAATAATGTCCAGAAAGCCGATGCGGAATTAATAAATCAGGTAATGCCGGGAATCAATTTTGAAGACTTTCAGGGTGAGTATGACGATAACCAATACTATATATAATGATGGAAAATATATTAAAAGGAATCGAAGGAGAGCGTTTTCCGCTTATTGGGGGTATTACCGAATATCGTGTTACTTTTTCGGAAACAGCCGATAGGAATACCATACATGATCACGAGATCTCATGGCAGATCTATTGGTCGAACCTGTATAGCGAATACGAAAAAGTACCGTTCTCCGGGCAGAAAAAAGGAAGGCTCACCACTTATAAGTTTTTACAGAACTTACAGGATAAAAATCTGCAATTGAAAGCGACGTATAAGAGTGAGACTGTAGAACTTCATATTACTCCGCAGGCCAACGGAGAAGTAAAAATTATAGATATATTCTTTCTCGATGTAGAATACAAAGTACAGGATACCGGTAATTTCAAATACATGAATAGTCTAAATCTTCAGATTTACACGCTGAATATGCTTGGTAAATATGTTGAATTTAAAATTTACGATACGGTAAACGGCCAGGATATCGAAGTGGCAAAAAGTACCGAACCGATGCAGATTGTCCAGAAAAATGGTATTGTAAAAACGAAAAGAGCAATATTGTTAAGTCCTGCGATGTATATGCACACCCAACAGGATAGATCTGCGAATGAGCATCATTATAAAGTAAAGGTTTGGGAACTGAATAATGAAGAAAATTTCTATGAAGAAGAACTGAAAGTGAAAAATGAAATGGGACAGATGAATTTTCCGCAAGATTCCCAAACCCCCGTGAAAACAGGAACATCTGAACCGGCGAAAGAAAAAGGAGATGAGAAAAAGCTAAGTTGTGGAATAGAATATAGAAGTTTAGTTAGATGTACTAGATATGGAAGAGAGCCTAATGCTAAATATGGTCCCATTTATTCAGGTAGTGTAATGATCAAAAGTTTTAAAAAATGGGAAAATTTTATTTCTGATAATAAATTAACAAGGACTGAATACGAAATTATTTGTGGGATGTCTGTAAATGAAGGGAATTTAGATGCCGTACAGTCATACGATAGCGAAATATTGACTTTTGGGGCTATGCAAAAGACAATTAATCCTGAAGGATATGGAGAGTTACCAATTCAACTTTGGGAGTTTAAAGAGAAATATCCAGATGATTTTAAAGAATTGCTAGGAAATTGTGGTTGGCAAGTAAAAAAAGAAGGTTCTAAATACAGAGCTTATTATAATGATGAAACTGGGATTGAATTAAAGAATAAAATTAGAAATGGTTTTAAACGGGAAAAGTTTGGTGAAAATGTTGTTTGTCTTCCTATAGAACCATTTATAGCTCTTGGAAAAAGTGAAATATTCCAATCAAAACAAATTGATGATTTTATAATACGATTAAGACGGTGTTTAGAGGAAGTTGTAGTAGAAAAATATCATAAAAATAATCAAGGATTTAGGATTACAGATAAAGAATATTTATTTAAAGTAAAAGATATTTTTTTATCAAAACTTGGTATGGCAACAGTTTTAGACCAAAGTGTTAATAGACCTGCCTTGGTTATATTTAATGTAGGGGAAGCGATGAGTAGATTTTTTAGAAGGCATCCTAATATATCTAGGCATCCAAAAGAATGGGGGAAAATGCATACCGAATATGAAAAAGAAATTATCGAAGATTATGGTAATAAAAGAGAGGGAACTGATATGAAACTAAGATTTTTAAAAATGAAATCAAACAAGTATTTAAATGAAATTTAAAAAAATAATCACATTACTTCTCTGCCTTCTGCTATTCCGAGCGTATTCTCAACATTCTCTAAAATGTGGCAGGTACGAGTTTTTCCATCAGAAGGAAAAAAATATTTGGCAAAAAATAAGATACAATGGTTATGAATTAAAAGCCATCAGCAATGAAGATAATCTTTTTTTAATTGTAGACTGTAGCAGTATAAATATCAGCAAAGACCAAAACTTTTTAGCGGTAAGGCAGATACTTTCCGATAAACTTCCAAAAGATTCAATCCAATATCTGAGCACTTATGAAGCCCCTTATATAATGATAAATTCTAAAACCGATGCCTTTGCTCCCGATTTTGTATCGATTCAGGATAAAAAGCTGGTATTCTTTTCAGACAGTCAGGGGAATGCGGAATTTGTGGATCAGCATAATTTGCTTTATGAAGGTAAAAAGTATTTCCCGATTGAAGATTTTATGAAAAAGCTTCCAAATGAGGTAAACAATAAAAGTGTCATTCTAAATGCTGATTCTATTGAGGAACTGATACACAATAATCCTTTAAACAGTGAAAATGTCAAATTGTATAATGATATTGCTTTCTTTTTGGGCCCTAAAGAATCAATTTATCTTCTTCAAAAAATTCTTGAAAAGTATCCCCGCCGGGTGGTCGCTTACTTTAACATAGCGGACAATTATTGGCTAAGCGGGGATAAGAAAAAAGCTCAGGAAAATTATAAAAAATACGTAGCACTGATGACCCAAAATAAAGAGCTTAAGAAAATTCCTAATCGGGTGTGGGAAAGGATAAAGTAAAGATTACTGAAGATTAGGGTAATAAAAGAGAAGGAGCTGCTATGGCAGATAAGATTATTCAAATCAATATCAAAACTGTGGAAGTATAAATTTTTCCATCGGGAAAAGAACAAAGAAAAAATTGAAACCAGAAGAGAAAAAGCAAAACAGAAAATAAAATGAGATATTTTTTATTAATACCCATCTTGTTCCTTTTTAAAAACGAAAGAATTAGTTTGATTTCAGGTAATTATAAATCGACTGAAGATAGCTACTGTAATCCCCAAATGATCATTTATATAAAAAAGGATATGAAGACTAGCAATTATTCTTTTGATATATACAGTAGTAATAAAAAAATTACTACTGGTAAACTTGGTATTCGCACTGATGATAATCAAAAGATTTTAATGATGAAAAATACGGTAGGAATATATCGAAATGATAGTATTATTATTCAAAATTCCGGTAATGTAATGAATCAATATCATAATTTTAAAAACTGTAAATCAAAATATTTAATTTTTGTCAAAGAAAGAAAATGAAATATTTAGTTGCACTGGTTATTTCAATAGGTATATCCGCTCAAAAGCAGATAAATAAATATACCATTATTCAAAATTCGAGTGGTCTCTTTACGATTTCATCAAACAAAATTCAGGCTCCTTTAAAAATTAATCTGGACGATTTGCCTTTCGAAAATTTAAGAGATCGAATGGGTGAATCTTTTGACGGTAAAGACATGTACTTCCTGAATGGAGATTTGGTTGCATTGGCTACCTGTTGTGCATTCAAGGCAAAAGAAATTCTTTACTACAGATATTTGCCCGTCCATAAGAATTGGGTATTGTATAAAAGTTATTATGAAGATGTAGAAATTGCGAGCGGTATTACGGATATTGAAGTGTCTTATTATCCCTATTCATTAGGAATTAATAATATGGAGTATGATCCGGATGAAAATCTTTATGCACAGGATTCGTTAAAAAATAAGATAACCGGTGAGAATATTTTTACTGTTGAATATGAGAAATTGAGAAACGCAAAAAGTTTAAAAAATTATCACTTCCAATACTCGTATGAAAATTTGTATTTGCTCATTAAACAAAAGCCTATAACTTCTAAGACATTGGATAAATATAACAATCTGGCATTTTATATTGCTCAAACCAGAGAAGGAAGTTTTAAAGCAGTGTATTTATATAACGAAATACTCAATAAATTTCCTTCCCGAGTGGTCACTTATCTTAATATTGGAGATAGTTATTGGGAAATAGGAGCCGAAGATTTAGCAAAAGAAAATTACAAAAAATACGTAGCTCTGATGAAGTCCCAAAATAAAGAGCTCAGGAAAATTCCTAATCGGGTGTGGGAGAGAATAAAATAAACTTGATAATGAGAATAATATTTTTTTTCATGGCTTTATTTTGTACTGAGATGTTTTATTCACAGACGAAAACCAATTATATCATACCTAAAGATTATTATGTATTTGATAGTGCTTATTTTAAAGACTATCAAATTCTAGCACTGGAAAGAAAAGAAAAAAAGAATGACCAATCAGGTATTCATCATAACCTGCCCATTATCGTTCTTCACAAAAATATACATTCTGGCACCTTCGAAAAAATCGCGGAAAATAAGAAACTTGTTTTTTCGTACGATGACAATTGTCCGGCAGATATTTATGGCAGACTTGTAATCAAAGGGAATTTTTTTACGGTGGAGCAAATTTATTGTTCAGATTTTCTGTTTGTCAATTCATTTACTACTTTCTACATTGACCGGTCAAATAAGATACATCTTCATCAATATGGGGAAAGCTATACAGACCGTAGTAACCCGGATAAATTCAAAAAGGATAAGGTTTGGACTAAAAAAGATTTTGGATCTGTTAGTTTTGAAGAAGTAAATGAAAATTTTTTAATGCACTTAGGTGGACGCTTTTGAATTAACCACAAATCTGCCGTTCCCAACCCCTCCCAACCCCTTCGGAAACTATCGCGATCCGTTTTGCATAGATTCAGATATATAATTTAAAGGTTCCGATAGGTCATACAGTCCTCCCGATACATTCAATAGAACTCCGACGGGGTTGTTGATCGCTTCAATGGGATAAGATAGGCATCCGGACACGTACTGCACCTGTCCGGATAGGTAAAAGGCAGTTGCCGACAGATAAAAGATAAGTCCGGAAGCTTCCCGAAGGTATCCGGAACGATTAAGGACCTCACCAGATCATTAAGTAACCTCTTCGGATCATTGAAAGACGTCTCCGAAGCTCTCATCAACCTGCCGAAACGACTGACTGACGTCTCAAGGATAATAATTGATCTGTCGAAAACCTTAAAAGACGGGGTAGAACCATAAAAATACCCCTCCGTTGGTATGAAGGGGTAGATGGCTGTACTATTCTTACTGTTTATTATCCGGCGGGGTTGTTGAAGTACTGTTTTTCATAAAAAACTGCTTCAGATCTTTGTATTTATCTTCACATCCAGGTGCTGAGGTACCTGCTCTGTAAGTGGTGAACGAATAATCAACCAATGCCGACTGGTAATTATCAAAATCATGAAGCGTTTTGGCATTGTTCAGCCGGGTAATGATGCTTTCAAGCCTGCTGATCATTCCTTCCATGTGGTTTCGGGAGGTGTAGTCCCTTTCAAATTCGGCCCAGTCGACTTCCGGAGAGCTAAGGTTGGGCTGGCTTTGGTGGTAGTCGTGCACCTTATTCACAAAAAGCTTGTTTTGTTCATTGATGCTGCCGTATTTTTTACGGTCGGCTGCTGAAAGATTGACGGTGATTTCAGCAAGGGCACTTTCCAGTGATGCGATGGCATCTTGTGCTGCAGTGATCTTTGCACTGCTCAGGTGGGTAGAATTTAAATTTGTTAATCCCATCATTTTTGATTTTATGTTAATACTAATTGATATAAAACCCTGTGTTTTTTTAAGAGAAACGAAAGTAAGAAAATTTTTGAAAGAAAAAAAATAAAGTAAGTTGCAGCTCCGTAAATAAAACTCTCAGGAATGTACAGAGAGCGTAGATCATACAATCAACCCGATATTTTGTTCTCCTCTTAAAAAAAGATTGTAGATTCGCACTATCGAATGCTATGTCAAAGACATGAGGAATCTGAGTTTTAAAAATAATATGGTTAAAAGAATGATAATTTCATTAGTGATCCTGGCTGCGCTGGTTCTTACATTGGTATGGTACCAGAAAAAGGTGCGTTATAATCTCGTTACGATTTCAGAAAACAAGGTCTATAACTCGGGTGCTGTTCCTCCGGAGAAGCTGGCAGATTTCGTAAGCGCCCACAAAATAAAAACCATTGTCGATTTACGCGACGGCCTGGTGCAGACCGCTTTAAATCCGGAAACAAAAAAGCAGGTAAATGCCGAAGAATTTGCAGCCGATAAAATTGCAGGCCTCCATTATTATAACTTACCCACCGACCAGATCCCTCAGGACAGCACGGTACAGAAGTTTTTGAAAATCATGGATGATCCGGGAAATTATCCTGTTCTGATCCACTGTCACCATGGAGTTGGTCGTTCGCGCCTGTTCAGTTCCATTTACAGAATCGAATATGAGCATTTCACCAACGAAAAAGCCAGGAAAAATGCCCGCCTGTTCTGGGAATTCGGAACCAATTTTTCAAAGAACTCGGAGAAAGGCATTTATCTTACCCACTATAAGAAAAGAAAAACGGAGCAGTAAGTATTCTTTTGCTTAATTCTTGAATTTTTCAACATTAAGATATTAAGTTTCTTAAGCTCCTTAAATTCTTAATGTTTAAAGCTTAAAAGTCTCGCTTTCCGAAGCCCCGAAAAATATTTTCTTGTTATCTTTGCCCCACAGAAAATTACATTATGAGCATTCACATCAGCGCGGGCAAAGGAGAAATTGCCAAAGTCGTATTGCAGCCGGGAGATCCGCTTCGTGCACAGTTTATCGCCGAAAAATATCTGGAAAATGCAGAACTGGTCAGCAAAACGAGAGGAATCTTTTATTACACAGGATTGTACAAAGGGAAAGAAATCACCGTTGGCGCCAGCGGAATGGGTTTCCCAAGCATCGGAATCTATTCTTTTGAACTATACACAGAGTACGAGGTAGACACGATCATCAGAATCGGGACCTGCGGTGCCTACAGTACCGACCTGAAGCTTTTTGATATTTTAAATGTTGAAAATGCCGCGAGTGAAAGTACCTATGCGAGATATGCATGGGAAATAGAAGATGAGATACTTCCGCACCAGGGGAATATCTTTGAAACCATCAGCAAAACAGCAGAAGAGCTTTTGGTAAAGACCAAAGCGGTTAATGTTCACAGCAGTGATATTTTCTACAGAAAGGATCCTGCGGTACCCGCCATCGCTACAAAGTACAACTGCCCGGCGGTAGAAATGGAAGCCTTCGGACTATTTGCCAATGCAAAACACTTAGGTAAAAATGCAGCGACCGTTCTTACGGTTACCGATATCATCCCGACGCATGAAAAAATCTCTGCCGACGAAAGAGAAAGAGCACTGAAACCGATGATGGAGCTGGCCCTGGAATCTGCTTTGAAAAGTTTGTAAGACATAGCCGTCCTTACCTGAAAAATACATAAACAAGAGCTTTACGGATCAGTAAAGCTCTTGTTGTATTAGAAAATCAATTAATCCCAATTGGTAACTAATGGAAATTTTGTAACATCAATAGGAATGGGCTTTAGCCTATTTTCTGTCAGGTAAAAGCAAAATCGGCTTAAGGTAAGCAGAGACGAAAACCTGTATGAGGCTACCTGAGTTCGGGATAAGAGATGTTTTAATGATTGATTTTCAAAATAAAGTTATTTTATCGCAAAGAGAAACAAAGAAATGTTTAATTTTTGAAACGCTTTTAAGTTAAACACCACTTCGTTTATCAAAAAGCCGGAAAGTCTGGATAGTCCTTTTCAGTAATCACCACGACTTTTTCTGACTTAAATAATGATTTTACAGCGCAGCTTAGGATTTGCTCCTTCGGAGCAATATCTGTGTAGATCAATATCCGCATCTTTTACCGGAACTCCGTAGGAGTTCTATCTTATCCTAGCACACCTATGGCCTGCTTGCGATATTCCATTGTTTCTTTATACTACACAGATACTGCTCCTACGGAGCATAAAAAATTACTTTTTCAATCAGATTTTTAAGAGCCACGTGATTCATACTTTGTTTAGCTTTGCGTTTTATATAAACTTATCCGAACTCAGGTTAATGCCCGTTATTTGTGGAGTAGTGCCGAAGTCTGGTCGATGGATTTCTTTATAATTTGAACAAAATGTTTATCAGGAACCGTGATTAAATACCAAATCGGCCCAGAAAAGTTTCATTCTCAAAGAAATAATTCTATTTTTGTTACATCATGAAAGCCCGATCGCCGTTTTTAGACACTTTATTTCTGCTTCGACAAGAAGAATGCATCACGATTTTCACCGACCTTCAGGAAATTTCGGCGAAAGAAGAAAATGATGCCGCCGAATACCTGGAAACTGAGTTTGAAAATGAAAGGCTGGAGTTCCTGTCCGATACCATAGGCTATAACAAAGAAGCCGCGGTCTGGGCGGCAAAAGTCATGTATCACGGTGCACAGCTGTATTTGATAAGAAAAAATACGGCAAAGGATTTAAACAAATTAATTCCGACTTTCAATGGAAAAAGAGACGTTTCAGCCATATTATCCGCAGATCTGTCATTAAGATTTTTACCGCAGATTATCCTCGCCCTGAAAAATGCCGATGCCGAAGATCCGCTGATCACACTCCTGGAACAAGTGCTGAAAGATTTCCATTATTCAGCGGTAGGATTCGATCTCGAACTGGAGCACGTCAACTGGGAAAAAGAGCTCAGCGACAGGACCTACCGGAAACTTTACCTGGAAAGAATCGTCGAAAGAAAAGCCTATGCCTTAGCGGAAATTCCATTCATCAATAAGCTGCTGACGGCAGAATTTGGCTTATATAAAGAGATTTTCTGGAGAGAATTAAAATAGTGAACAATTAAAAAGTGCAGTAAAAAATGGTTGTGGATTTTGAATCCTTGTATTTCGGGAATAAGGGGAACCCCTTTGTTTACCTTGTGTTCAAATGGTTAAATTAATTCCCTTGTTTTTGCGTTTTAATGATCGCAAGGTTAGACGGAAGCTTTTTTGTACTGAATTAATATTTAAAGATAAACAAAGGCATTTCATTTAAAAAAATAAATCAAAAGAATATGTTGTTATTGTTAATAAATTAAAGTTAGCTCAAAATACACAACATATAATAAAATATAATAATCAATGACTCAGAATATAGAAAAATTAAACCGGGTTCTCACTTACGTAAAAGATACTTTCGTCGGAAAAGATGACGTTGTCGATCTGTTGGGAATCTGCCTCCTGGCAAGGGAAAACGCATTTTTGTACGGTCCCCCGGGAACCGCCAAATCGGCCATGGTGAGAACACTGGCCGGCACCCTGAAAGACGGAAAAAACTTCGAATATCTCCTGACGCGTTTCACTGAGCCGAATGAGATTTTCGGCCCTTTCGATATCAGGAAATTGAAAGAAGGAGAATTGCTCACCAATACCGAAGGCATGATGCCCGAAGCCTCCCTGGTGTTTCTGGATGAGATTTTCAATGCCAATTCAGCTATTCTGAATTCTTTGTTAATGGCTTTAAATGAAAAGATCTTTAAAAGAGGAAAAGAAACCAGGCATCTTCCCGCACTGATGTTCGTGGGTGCCAGCAATGTTCTTCCCGAAGATGAAGCCCTGAACGCCCTGTTTGACCGTTTCCTGATCAGGATTAATGTCGATTATGTAAATCCGGAGCTTCTTCACCAGGTACTTCTCGCCGGAAGAAAACTCGAAAACAATACCGAAACGGAAATGCCGGAAATCCTTTCCCATGAGATCAGAGAACTACAAGATCTTTGTAAAACGGTAGATCTGAAGCCGATTTATGAAGTCTACCTCAACACGATCATCAGCCTCCGTAATACGGGAATTGCCATATCTGACCGAAGAGCCGTAAAAATGCAGAATCTGATCGCCGCAAGCGCCCTGATCTGCGGAAGAAATGAGGCTGTAGTCTCCGACCTTTGGGTATTGAAACACATCTGGGACACGGAAGAGCAGATCGAGATCCTGGAAGGAATCATTAACCGGACCATCGAGAAAGATGAACACCCAAAAGCTCATCCACAGGCCCTTCAGAATAAAACGCCGGATCCTGAAGAAGTCATGAAAGACGTGAAGATCCTTGTAGAGAAATGGAACAGCGAAACCCTGAGCTTTGAAGAACAGAATGTGATCAAAGACAAACTGAGATACCTCCAGACCCGCTGCGACTGGATCAGGAATCCTGAACAGAAACAATATATCCAACAGGAAATTGAAAGTCTATGGCAAAAGATCCTTCAGAGTCTCTAAAAGAATTCCAGGCGGAAATTCCACGTACGGACCAGGAATATTTAGGTTCGATCCGCGACTGGAACAATATTCAGATTGCCCTGGACGATGATGTCCTCTGGCTGAAAGGCTTTACGGAAAACCAGGCTCTGTCCCCGGAAATCCAGCAGCTTCCGAATTTTATACTGTACGAACTGCGG
Organism: Chryseobacterium sp.; assembly: GCA_048594965.1. Classification (GTDB taxonomy): domain Bacteria; phylum Bacteroidota; class Bacteroidia; order Flavobacteriales; family Weeksellaceae; genus Chryseobacterium. The sequence goes on along the minus strand of JBMDXW010000184.1, from coordinate 6,255 downwards.
GAGGGATTGTTATTCCGTAAAAATGCTCTGGTTCCCTCTAAAAAAATGAGAACGGCCCTCCTCTGGACCCCTATTGATAAAGCATTAAAACTGACATTTCCAATTTCCAACAATAATTTTTTCGGGATTGAGGAAAAGATTGAAGTAAAATTAAAAGTGGGTGAAGATGAGAAACCTGTTGTTGCTTTAGTAAGTTCAATTGATGAAATAAAAGAAAGCCTGATCGCATCCCCAAAATTCAAGCTTGAAAAACTCGAATGGACCGTTATCGATGATCAAGCCCTGTTTCTGGGAACCCCTTTACCGGGCTTGCCAGGACAGACGTACTGGGAGAAAGACGGCCATCTCTTACCTGCAGGCTTTGATTTCGAATTTAAAAATCTGAGCTTTTTACTCCAAAAAAAATATAATGAAAATCTGGACCGATGGCTCCTGTGGAATGAAGACGGCCGTTTCCAGCCTCTTCTTAAAACCGCTTTCCGGAAGCTATCTGTAAGTTCGTTCCGTCTCACCGAAAAAGTAAAAGAATGGATGTAAGGGAATATTTCCGGTCTTACGAGAATTATTTCTGGGAGTGGACGACCGACGAGGATGTCCACGATGACTCCGGCTACCATGAAAACAATCTTATTTCTATTCCGAATGTAGGACCTCTTGCGTACAGAGCCTATGTGATGGGTATTCTCAAAGAATTAAAAGGCCAGGGTTTGCCGCCGTTCGGTTCATTGTTGCTCGTGCTCTACGCCATTCAGGATGGGCATCTAAACATGGATGGGATATTTTTCTATATCAGAAAATACAAAAATGCATTTCCGGGAACAGATATGGAGAATTACGTCGATGATGCACAAAGCTTTTTAAAGAATCTGATGCATCTCGGGAATTCGTTAAAAAGATCCGCCAACAAAATTATTCTTCTAAGGACGATCTTCAGTTATGCCCACATCCGCATGTCCCCGGAATATTCCGAAGGAGTTATCCGGAAATTTGAAAGGAAACCTCATGCTATCGGTGAATTTGCCCGAAAAGAAGAGCTGAACGCAAAGGTTTTCGGAAATGATATTAAAACGCTCGCTTATCTCTATAACGAGTTTCCCACCACGGAGTCTATCATCAATGCCATGAAGGATGAGATTGGTCTTCCTGATTTAAATGAGGAAGTCCTTGAAGAGGAAACAACCATCGAAAGCGGGGAATTTATTCAGCAACTGAGCGAAGAGCCGAAAACCTTTCAGGTCGGAAGCCTCATCAAAAGAATCTGGAGCGGACTGAAGATCCCGATGCGCCATCTTTCACCCGGAGAGCAACCCATTGGTGGAATTTCCGATATGACCAACAAAGGGGAGTTTCACAGAATGCTGCTGTCGGAATTTGCCCATGATGACGAGGTTTTCATGAACCGTGTTGCCAACAACGAATCGTTGTACATCCAAAGGGAAATTCCACCCGAAGAGAATATCTTTGAAAGGATCATCCTGATCGATACTTCCCTGAAAAACTGGGGAACTCCGAAAGTTTTGGCCTTTGCCTCTGCGATAGCCGTCGTCAAACACCCGAAAGCACATTCCGAATGTAAAGTTTTTGCCCTGGGAGAACATACGGTTCCCTTAGCACTGAACAAAGTGGAAGACGTCATCGACAACCTGAATTTCGTGAGCCCTGTGCTGGAAGTTTCAAAAGCGCTGGAAAAGTTTTTTACTGAAGAGCATACCGCTAAGGATCTGGAAGTCTTTTTTATTACCCATGAGGATAATATAAAAAATCAGAATCTTCAGAAAGTTATTAATGAGAACCGTGACCGGCTCAAGTTTCTGGTGACGACTTCTGCTAATGGCGAACTGAACTTCTTTAAACATCAGAAAGGAATCAGAAAGCATATTCAGAAAATAGTGCTTCCGCTGAAGGAACTGTGGGCCAACCCGCCATCCAGGAAAAGAAAAAGTAACGCAAGTACGGAACACGGCGTTAAAACGGAGGTGCCTAAAAATTATCCGTTACTCTTTCCCGCTCCCATGCAGCAGATCGCAACCTTTCTTTATGAGGGCGAATTCTTTATTTTGAGCAGTAAAAAGCAATTGCTCAGAACGTATCTCACTGATAATTATTATAACAAAGGATATTATGGGCGCTACTCAACACAACGTGGTTGCGAGGTCCTGTACGAAAATATTTCCGTTAAAGATCAGGGACAATTTGCCCTGGCCAGAAATAAGCAGCAACAGTTTATCCTGTGCCAGTATCAGCCGGCGAAGAAGCTGATCTCAAAGCTCAACATCGAAACGAAAGAATATTCGGAGCTTAATCTCGCAGGATTTGATATTCCTGCCAACGTAGAGCTGGTCTACTTTGATAAACATTTTTATCTGCACGAAGAACGACTGGATGAAATCTTTGGGATGACGGTAGAAGGAGAAGTTTCCATGGAATTGGTACCCAACGATGCAGAAATTGCTAAAAACTTTGGAAAGGTACAGATTGAACTGGACAAGCTGAGGTTTAATAAATTTAAAATATTAAGCAATTTTACTTTAGTAGGAATCAATAATGAGCATAATCTCGTTTTTTCTAAAAGCGAGCTGAAAAATTATGGAGGTACGCTGTATCTCATGAGAAATAAATTGCCGGTTATCATTAAGGCAAATCAGATTAAAAATAAATTTACCTTTTCTGAAGGGAGTGAGATTATTACGGATTCAAGAGGCATCATTACGTTCAGAAGTATCAATGCCGATATTCCTGTGTTTTATATGCCTGCTCTGGAATATCGCGCTGCGGCGTTGGCTTCGGATACCGAATTTGGCGGTGCAGAATATTACCTCCCAAAGAATACGATGCTCAAAATGAAAGAAATGCAGGGAATGTATGAAGATTACCTGAAAAGATTTATCCATCAAATACTGGAATATGGAACTGAAGATTAAACCTTTTCCGAAAAATAATTATCCGAGGAAGGGCGTTCTGATCAAGAGTTCCTCGCCTTTGGTATGGCTGCAGGAAATAGATCTGCTGGGTATTGATCTCCGGATGGTACAGACTTTCGCCATTCCTTCACAAGAACCGAACGTTTTGTACGGATGCCTGGTGCTCTTTGATCATCATGCTCCCTCCGATATCGGGCCGCACAGATATTTTCAGTGTTTCAACGGGCAGCTTTTTATCCCTGAAAATACCGATTTTTACCCAAAGATCGTGGCCGGGGACTGGGAAAATCTTGGTGCCCGATACATGATCATGCATCCCGATTTCGGGCTTGTGAAACTGAACGAGGAGATCAGCTGGATTTCTCTGTTACAAAATTCTTCTGAAACGCAGGCCCGTAGTAGAAAACCGCTGAATGGAATCAGCGTCCCGCAGAAAATACGGACTTTTCAGGTCCACATGAATGACGACGATCTGCTGGAAGAACTCATGAATCCTCAAACTGACGAAGAATGGATGAAAAATCTCCCTTTTGACCTCGAAAAAGTAAAGGCCGGAAATCTGGAAGAAATAGAAAAGTATATTGCATATATTACTCAGCATCCTGAACGGGCAGTCTATTTTGGGATTCCGCTGGATATTCACGGTGCTTCAAGAGGAGGTTGGGGAGATTTTAATTTTGATTTCGGCATGTTCGGAATGGGCGGTGATCCCATCAAACAAGATACACAGTTGCAGGACAACTCTGAAAGATCGAAACATTCATGGAAAGTGTTAATAGGGTTTATAGTGCTGGTTGTCATGATTATTTTTGTCATAGACTCAAAGAAAAACAATCCTGAACCTACAGTCTCTCAGGTCTCAACAGATCTTTACAATCATCATGCTGTTGCGACGGCACCAGAAAACAAGCTTGCTTTTGAATCCGGAGTTACCAAAATCGACATGGTGATCGATTCCTTGTACGGAAAAGAAAGAAGACAGCTGATACATGAATACGAACAGGTGAATGGCACCGGAGATGTGATTCTGTGGAAAATCGACGAATACAGGCTAAAAGAGAAAAAATCCAGAGACTCTCTGAAGAATGTTTATCTTAAAAAAACAGAAGATCTGGTGAGGCTTAAAACACAAGGCTACCATACCAAGATCCTCGACTCAATAAGGAAAGATCCTGCCAATACCATGTCAAAAGTCTCTCAGAAACTTATGGCTGATGATATTTTGGAAATGAGAAAAAGAGCGATTTATGATTCTTTATCCAGAATTTACGGAACATCACGTACAACAGATCCAATGGTTGTTTTTAATAAAGATTCCGGAGCAAAAACTTCTTATATAAACGTAGATGATGTTGAAAGAAAAGAAACTTCCCTTTCAGAAATTACCTGGATGATCCTGGCCATAATCGGGTTAGTGGCAGGGTATTCTTATTTTGTAAGGAAAAAGCCATTGTATATGGGCGGTGAATATGTTTCAGAAGGAATAAAAATGATTCTCATTATTTTATTGGCTGCTGCATTGCTTTACATTTTCTATCCGTTGATCCAAACCTTTGGCTACAATTGGCTGGTCTGGCTGCTGATCATCGGCGTAATGGTACTTCTGTACAGATTATTCAATGAAGATATGGACATTCTAAAATCTGGAAAGAAATGAGAAAAAAAAGGTTTTTAGAAAAATTCCTGGTCGCCTTTTTCGTACTGGTGGCTTTTAAGATCATTGCCATAGTCGCGCAATGGTCTCAGGCAGCGATGGAAGATGCAGCGGCGAGCATTTTTAAATTTATATTCGTTGCCTGCCTGGCGGTGATTTTAATTATTGTACTGCAGAATGAAGAGAAAGATCCTCCGGTTCCCGGAGCTCAGAAAAGACATGGTGGTGAGGGCGTGTCACTTGATTCAGCCATATTTGACAGGCTGAGAAGCATCTACGAAGAGATCGCCGAACAGCACATCCTGAACAACGAATATAAAAAAGCCGCCATCGTCTACATGAATCTCCTCAGAGACAACTTCAGGGCTGCCAAAACACTTGAGCAGGGTGGTATTTATAACGAAGCCGCCGCGGTTTACCTCAAAAGGCTAAACAATAAAGCGGATGCGGCCCACTGCTACGTCCAGGCGAAACAATATGAAAAAGCAATCACTCTCTACAAGGAACTGCAGCTGAAAGAAAAAGTGGGAGATCTGTACACAATGATTGACGACCGCGAAAATGCTCTGCTGTTTTACCAGATGGTTGCCGACGATTATCTCGCAAGTTTTCAGATGATCAGCGCTTCAAAGATATACCGGCATAAAATGGATATGCCCGATGAAGCCCAGAAAGTTCTTCTTAAAGGCTGGGAAGATAATCATGATCCGCTCCATTGTCTGCAAAACTATTTTGCCAATATTGCTGATGTTAAAAAGCTCGGGCAGGAAATTCAGCAAATCTATAGCAGAACACCTTCGGAAAAAAAGATCATTTACCTGGAAGCCATGAAACATGAATTTAAAAAAGACCCCGAACTTCAAGTTGCTACAAGAGATATTGCGTATGAGATCGTCGCTGAAAAAGTAAAGACGCGTTCGGAAATTGTGAATGAATTAAAACATTTCAATCCCCAAGATGAGGTCATTCTGAAAGATATTTCGAGGTATAAGACGGGGAGAAACAAAATGTTCAGAAACTGATTAATTTGAAAATATAATAATTTGGAAATTTGAAAATGGATAACACGCATAAATATCTTCATATAAAAACATCAGGGAAAAAGTGTTTATAAAATGGTTGATGAAATCATGGCAGAATATAATTCACCATTATTTGCTGTTAAAAGAATATTGGAAATGTTTCCGTTTCTTCCTCTAATGGAGGCAAAAGAGATTATGGCAATAAGTACTAGTGAATATAAAAGTTTAAATGATTATCAGGCAAGCTTACTTACTGATCTGGAAGAATTGGAAAGAATTATTAATGAAGAAAACGAGAATAAAAAGTTGTAAATAGACTTATTGTAAAGCTTCTACAGTCAACCCGGCTTGTGGATCTGAAGAATAAAAACTTCTATCAATTCCGAAAAAGAATTATCTTTGCGGCAACAAATTTATGACAATACAAAGAGCACATATCAGTTTAAATCTATGCGATCGCCCTATAGTAAAGGGATCGTTTGGATATGAATGGATGGTATTGAATGAGGCGAAATGTGCTTGCTTTGAAAATTATTTACTGTAAACTCGTAAAAATTTAATCAAAATACAACCTAAACGCCTCAATAATCGGGGCGTTTTTTGTGTTTTTAGAGTAGAAATTATTTAGAATGAAAAAAAATAAACATAAAATTGAAAA
>JBMDXW010000183.1:0-2573 GCA_048594965.1 Chryseobacterium sp. | reverse complement strand
ATAAAGTTTTTGCCTAATAATTTCTGTAGATTTTTGTAAGATTTTCCGCCGTTAAAAAATATTGCTGTAATGTTGGTATAGTTTCCCAAAAGCTCTTCAATCTGATTGGCTTCTTCATTTTTAATTTCAGAATCTAGACTTCCCTTTCTTTCACAAGAATCAATAACGTCCCAAAGTGCAATATGGTTTCTCTTCAGCAGACCAATTCTCTCCGCATAATCTTCTGTAAATTTTTCATGAAATAATTCAAATATAATTTTCCAGAATTTGTTTTGCGGATGAGCATAATATTGTTGTTTTTCTAATGATTTCACACCGGGAATTGATCCTAGAATTAAAATTTTAGAATTACTGTTGATAATCGGAGGAAAAGAAGAAATTCTGTTTTGCATACTCTGAATTTTATAGATTTTGGCTAAAGCCGTTCCTGATTCTGAAAACAAATAGCGGGCTAAAGCCCGCTCCTATTGATATTTTATAAAGTTTCTTTCAGCCAGTCAAAGAATTCTCTCTGCCAAACCAAACCATTTTGCGGATGAAGTACCCAGTGATTTTCGTTCGGGAAATACACCAATTTAGATTTCAGTCCTCTCAGTTTTGCAGCCTGAAATGCTTCCTGACCCTGTTCATAAGGAACCCTGTAGTCGATTCCGCCCTGAACGATCATGATTGGCTTATTCCATTTATCAACAAAATTGCTTGGATTGAATTCGGTGTATGCTTTCGGAAGAGGCTTTTCCCAAGGAGAACCTAAATCCCAGTTTGCAAACCAGAGTTCTTCAGTCGTCAGATACCATGATTTCATATCAAATAATCCGTCGTGCGCGATAAACGTTTTGAATCGGTTTTCGTGAATTCCGGCAAGCATGAACACGCTGTACCCGCCATAACTTGCGCCGACTGCCGCTACTCTTTCTCCATCAACATAAGGTAAGGTTTTCGCATAATCGGTTGCAGCAAGATAATCCTTCATCGGTTGTCCGCCCCAGTCTCTTGATATTTCTTCATTCCATTTTGTTCCCCAGCCAGGCATTCCCCGTCTGTTCGGGGCTACAACGATATATCCGTTGGCAGCCATTAAAGCAAAATTCCATCTTGTACTGAAGAATTGGGTGAGTGCAGATTGCGGTCCGCCCTGGCAATATACTAAGGTCGGATATTTCTTATTCGGATCGAAATTGGGTGGGTAATGAAACCAAACTCCCATTTCTTTTCCATCGGTGGTTTTCACCATTTTAAGTTCAGATTTCCCCTGAGAAATACTTGCGTAGGTATCTTTATTAATGTCTGTCACCTGCTGCATTTCTCCGTTTTTTACATTGACAGAGAACAGTTCTGTCGCATGGTTGATATCTGTTCGTCCGACTAAAAGTGACTTTTTCTGATCGGCAAAAATTTCATTGACATCAAAATCACCCTTTGTGATCTGCTGAACTTTAGCATTTTTAGGATCTAAAGAAAAAAGCTGTTTGGTTCCTTTGAAAGCTGCCGTAAAATAGATCATTTTTGAATCTGCACTCCAGAAAACATCTCCGGAAACGCTTTCGTCCCAACCGGAAGTAAGATTTGTTGTTTTACCGGTTTTCCAGTCAAGGATTTTCACATCATTTTTATCCGCTTCATAGCCGTCTCTGGCCATGCTCTGCCAGATCAGGGATTTGCCGTCCGGACTGAATTTAGGGTTAACATCATACCCTTTATTAGATTCCGTTAAATTTTTAGTGGTTCCTGTAGCAAGATCATACGTGAAGATATCGGTATTTGTGCTTGCTGAATATTCTTTTCCGCTTTTTGGTTTCGTTACATATAAAAGCTGGGAAGAATCGGGGCTCCAGATGAAGTCTTCGACACCTCCGAAAGGTCGCTGCGGAGAATCCCACATTTTGCCTTCGAGAAGATCTTTTGCAGATTCAGCTTTATCAGAAACATTTACCACAAAAACATGGTTGTATTTTCCTTCGTTAAAATAATCCCAGTGTCTGTGGTTCAGGTCTGTATAAACTTGTGCGGTCGTTTTCGGAGTATCAGAATATTTATCTTTTCCCATCACTTTTTCCATCAAAACCTGTTTGCTGAATGCTATCTTTTTACCGTCCGGAGAAATTACGATGTTATCAGCTTCGCCAATGGTATAGAATTCTGTCCATGTTTTGGCATTGTCTTTAGAAAGAAAAATTTTATCTCCTTCCTGGGCGTAAATTCCGTTTTTATCCCATTGGATCAATGTTTTTTTACCTAAATCTACTTTTGCAGACTGGTTATTAATGACATTGAGAAAATAATTCTCGTTTTTTGTTTTCTCTGTTTTAAGATCTACCTGCCCTACTTTATAAATCAGGGAAGACTGATCGGGTGAAACGGCCTGTACGCCAACTTTCTTTAAAGTCCATAGAATTTCGGGCGTCATCACTTTTTGTGCATTCATTAAGAGCGGCGCTGCCAAAGCCAGCAGACTGTACTTAAGTTTCATATTGTTGATGTCGTTTTTGATTATGAATTACAGAATTTCATAAATTTATTTAATTCAAAGGTTTCAAAGGTAAGATTTATTTATCATTTTTAAATAAAAAGAG
>JBMDXW010000182.1:0-32692 GCA_048594965.1 Chryseobacterium sp. | reverse complement strand
AAAGTAGGCAAAGAAGCTTCTGAAGCTGCCTGGCTCGTTATCCAACATGCCATCGCCCGGCCGGATTTCATGAGGAAATGCCTGAAGCTGCTGGAAGATTCCACTCCTGAAACCCATGCTGAGAGAATAAATACCGCCTATTTATCCGACCGGATTGCCGTTTTCGAAGGACGACCGCAATTATACGGAACCCAATTCGACTGGGACGAAAACGGTAAGTTGAGCCCGAATATTTATGATGATCTGAATAAAGTGAACGAGAGAAGAAAATCACTCGGTCTGAATTCACTGGAAGAGCAAACCGCCGGTATCAGAAACCGCGCCCGGAAAGAAAACCAGCATCCTCCGGCAGATCTGAAGCAAAGAAACGAAGAAATGGAAGCCTGGAAAAAATCCGTGGGATGGATCTTATAAGTTAACTATTTATTTCGAGAACAGTCAGCAATCAGGATTTATCACCACGTATTCTTTATCTATAATTAATAAATGGCAGATAAATCTTAAACAATGTTTTATTTTTATGATTAAAAAGTAATTCGTTAAAATAGTTTGCCCACTTTTTGCTATTTTCAAAATACTTCAAATCACAAAATATTAAAATCATGAAAAAATGCTTACTTATGATGTCCTGTTTTGCGCTTTCGGCAGTCAATGCACAGGAAATTCCCGCACCGGCTGATGAAAAAATGAATATTATCAAAAGCAATGTTACCGCTTATGCATTCAGAAACATTAATCTGTCCTATGAAAGGGCCATCAACCATTGGTTTTCAGTAAACATGGGTTTTGGGGTCATGCCGGAAGGAAAGATTCCTTTTATTAATTCGTTTTTAAGTGATAATGACGAAAAAAGATTCAAGAATCTGGAAGCAAAAGCTTTTAACTTTACCATAGAACCCCGGTTTTATTTAGGGGCAGGTTATGGGAAAGGATTTTATGTAGCGCCCTATTACAGATATTCTAAAGTTACCTCCAACACGTTTGACTTTTATTATGACTTTACCTACAGCGGAGTAACCTACCAAATTCCACTGAAAGGGTATGGAAATGCCAATGGAAACAGCGGTGGTATCATGGTGGGTGCTCAGTTTTTCCTTACCAGCCGCCGAAACCTTGTCCTGGATTTCTGGATTGCCGGAGCGCACTATGGAGTAGGAAAAGGAGATTTTACGATGACGAGCGACATCCCGCTGACTCCTGAAATGCAGGCTCAGCTAAAAAAAGAAATTGAAGATCTGGACGTTCCTTTCGTGAATTATACCGTAGAAACCAATACCAACGGAGCCCGTGTCATGATAGACGGCCCATGGATCGGCTTTCGGTCCGGGCTTTCTCTAGGATACCGTTTTTAAATCAGGAAATACTCACATCGATATAAAGCAGAAGTTTATTTTTCTGCTTTTTTTATATCTCATCAATAGAATTGTTTTAAGCAATCAACCTGATCGCTGGCAAGACTACTGTTTTAATAAATCTCATTCAGTACTTTTACATGTTTTGAAAAAGAAATATCTTTCTGCCATGAAAACTTCTCAGATCACCACCGCCCAGAGAATCAAAGCCATTGTAGGAGGCTCCATCGGAAATCTCGTAGAATGGTATGACTGGTATGCGTACGCTGCATTTGCCATTTATTTCTCGCATGCCTTTTTTCCGGATTCTGATATGACGGCGCAACTGCTCAATACTGCCGGAATCTTTGCTGTGGGATTTCTGATGCGCCCGGTGGGAGGATGGCTGTTCGGAAGCATTGCCGACCGTGTAGGAAGAAAAAAAGCGATGACGTTTTCCGTTCTGCTGATGTCTTTCGGTTCATTATTGATTGCCCTTACCCCGACTTATGATACCATAGGGGTGCTGGCTCCTTTATTACTGCTTGTTGCAAGACTGCTTCAGGGCCTGAGCGTTGGCGGTGAATACGGTGTTTCAGCGACATACCTCAGCGAAATGGCCACTCCCGACCGGCGTGGGTTTTATTCCAGCTTTCAGTATGTGACGCTCATCGGGGGCCAGCTGATCGCATTGGGAATTCAGCTGATCTTACAGAAATTATTGCTCACCGAAAGCCAGCTCGAAAACTGGGGGTGGAGAATTCCGTTCGTGATCGGAGCAATTCTTTCGGTAATCGCCTTGTATTTAAGATCAAACCTTCACGAAACCGAAGCTTTTGAAAACAGGAAGAGCATCAAAGAAAGTAAAAAAGGAAGCGTGAAAGAGCTGTTAAAACATCCGAAAGCTTTGCTCACTGTTGTCGGGCTTACGCTGGGTGGTACTCTGGCATTTTATACTTATACGACCTACATGCAGAAATTCCTGGTGAATACGGTTCACCTTACGAAGGAAGAGTCTACTTTGATTTCGTTTGTTTCCCTGTTCATCTTTGCCTGTCTTCAGCCTGTTTTCGGAGCGCTTTCAGACAGGATCGGCAGAAGGCCATTATTATTAAGTTTCGGAATTCTGGGAACGGTATGCACTTATCCTTTGCTGAATGCATTAAGCACCACCACCTCCATGTGGGGCGCCTTCTTCCTGATTATGTCGGCACTGATTATTGTGAGCGGCTATACGTCGATCAATGCCGTGGTAAAGGCAGAACTTTTTCCGGCGGAAGTCAGGGCGCTGGGCGTGGGGCTTCCTTACGCTGTAACGGTGGCTGTTTTCGGAGGCACGGCAGAATATATCGCCCTTTGGTTTAAACAGCAGCATACAGAACATTATTTTTACGGGTATATCACTGGCTGCATTTTCTTCTCACTGGTTGTCTATTCCAGGATGAAAGACACAAAGAAAATCTCTTCGCTGGATAAGGATTAGAGTATACATAAAAGATTCGCGGCTCAGAAAATCTGAGCCGCGAATTCTATTTTAATGATAAGCTTGCTTAAATTTTTGAAGGATATTCTCCAGATTGTGTCTCTGAACATATACACTTTTTACATCTTCATATCTGGGTGATTTGTAAAATACTTCGTGGAAATCCATACTGCCGTTCCCCACTTTCACCACTTTCTGAACTTCGATATTCAACTTTCTCAATTCATCTTTAAAAACCTGAAATTCGTCTTGGATATTTTTCATCTTATATTTTTGGATTTTAATTAAAACTAACTTTTTATATCAAACACCCTACCAAAATTCGGGGGTTTCACTGAAATATAGCATAAAGGTAATGAATTTATCGATATAAATACCGGAATTAAGTGATATTTTCGCAAAAAATAATTCATTTAGTAATCACTTTAACAAAATTTATACCAATTGCATCATTTTGTAATCAGCCTTAAAAATTAAACAAAATTTTAGCATACGCTTAAAAGCCAGTGACCATCAGCTTTTGCGTAAAATGACCCGCGATAGTTTCTGGGGATTATTTTAAACCGAAAAAAATTGAAGTGCTGGCAGAATTCAGTTAAAAAAAAGCTCCGATTTATGAATTAGCACCGGAATTATCACCTTTGTAATAGATATTTATAAAAAAAGAGATTAAAACCGTCTCGATTTTAACCTCTTTTCTTATATAAATGTATACTATTTTGCTCTTTCTTCCTCTTCCAGTTCCACTTCATGTCTCAGCTGGGCTTTATATAAAGTGGCATAGTATCCGTTCTTATCCAGCAGCTCAAGATGTCTGCCTTCTTCTACGATTTTACCATGTTCCATGACGATGATCTTGTCTGCCTTTTCAATTGTGGAAAGCCTGTGGGCAATGATGATTGATGTTCTGTTTTTTGTGATCTTTTCGGTCGCTCTCTGGATCAGTTTTTCACTTTCATGATCAATTGATGAGGTCGCTTCGTCAAGAATCAGGATTTTAGGATCAGACAGATAAGCTCTGAGGAATGATAAAAGCTGTCTTTGCCCCAGGGAAATGGAAGATCCCCTCTCACTGACCACATAATCATACCCGCCCGGAAGACTTTCAATAAATTCATCCACTTCGATTTCCTTTGCCCCGGCTTTGATGTGTTCCAGGGTAATGGTATCGTCCCCAAACGAAAGGTTTTCGAAAATACTTCCGTGGAAAAGGAATACATCCTGCAATACTACCCCGATATGACTTCTCAGGCAATACAGCTCATAATCTTTCAGGTCAACATCATCAATGAGGATATTCCCGGAATTGATGTCATACAACCTGGTGATCAGGCTGATGATGGTAGATTTCCCGGCACCGGTTGCGCCGACGATGGCGACCGTTTCTCCCGGATTTACTTTAAAATCGATTCCTTTTAAAACTTCCTGCTTCTCATCGTAAGCAAAATGGACATTCCTGAATTCTATTTTCCCGTCAAAATGATCTTTCTGAACCGTTCCGTTATTCGGCATTGAATTTTCTTCATCCATAAGCCCTAAAACCCTTTCGGCTCCTACAATTCCTCTCTGGATATTATTAAAACGGTCTGCAATCTGTCTCAAAGGACGGATCAGCATGGAAATATACTGGATAAAGGCGATCACCACCCCGGCGCTGATCGTGATGTATCCCCCATAAAAAAGGATAAACCCGATGAACAGCGAAGAGATCAGTTCTACCACCGGAAAGAACAGTGAGAAAATAAAAACCGTTCTCAGTAAGGCGCCTTTCAGCGTGATATTAATGTCGTCAAATTTTTTAAATTCAGATTCCTGGCGGTTGAATACCTGGATGATCGGCATCCCGGCCAGCCTTTCCTGAACGAAAGAATTCTGATTGGAAGTCCAGTTTCTCTCATCTCCGAAAGCCTTTTTCAGCCTTTTCTGAAAAAAGCGGGTAATCACTACCATCAAAGGCAAAATGGCCAGTGTGATATAGCTGAGATGCACGTTGGTACTGAACATCATCACAAGAACGAAAACAATTCTCAGCACATCTCCGAAAACCATCAGAAAGCCATCCGTATATACTGTAGCGATGGTCTCCACATCTCCTACCGCCCGAGTCACGAGTTGCCCGATGGGAGTCTTGTCGAAAAATGAAGTTTTAAAATAAATAAGTTTGTTATACAGCCTCTGTCTGATGTCCCTGATCACATTCTGTGAAATGTAATTGGAAAAATACACCAGAAAGAAATTTAGGACCGTTTCGGCAAATACCAGACCCACCAAAAGATAGATGTGCTTCATCATTAAAGCTTTATCCTTCAGTCTGGTGATGTCATTATCCACGACTTCCATGGTAAGGTAAGGCCGGTAAGTAGAAACCATGGCCAGTATGATGGAGATAATCAGTGTAAGGATGAACCACGAGCGGAACTTCATTCCGATAAAGAACAGCCTTTTGACAATACCCCAGGTATCTTGTTTTTTCATTGTACGAGTTGAAGAAAGAATTACGTTAAAATCCTATGCAAAAATAAGACTTTAAAATTTGACAATCTTTATAAGTTGGTTAAATACTCATGAAAATTTCAGATGGCTCTTATTTATGACATAGATGATTTTTGACAAATTACTTTCTTTTGTCTTATTTTTTAAATGAAATGTCTTATTTGTTCTTATTAAAGGCATTTTATGGTAAAACTTTGTCTGATCCCGCGATCTTACCATGTAAGGTTTTATTTTAAACCGGTATATTTTAATCGAGCACAGAAAACTTTGCGCAACCAAAGAATCTGCATGATTTTTCTTTAACGCAAAGGTTTTATCTTAAACCTGTATATTTTAAGTTGGCTGAGAAAGAATCAGCAAGCTGATTGATGAAGCGTTCGTTTCAGCTTCGCGAGGCAAATTTATTCGCCTTTGCCTTCTAAAATCCGCAGTATGAAAATAGATCTTTGCATTAAAATTTGCACAAAAACAGCGATTTACCGTCTTTTTGAAGTGGATGCCAGACCTTTTTAAATACGGCTATTCTTAATACCACCCCGTCAAAAATTCTTTGAATTTTCGCCACCCCTCCGAGGGAGTGGAATTTTTACAGTGCTTATTATCATTGATTAAATGAGACCTGATAAAACTAATTTTTTGATTAACCATTCAAATTAATCAGTTCAAATGATTAGTCTTCCTTTTCAAACCGGAAACCCTGCGCCTGCAGATACTCATCGAGATCGACCTCGAAAGGAAGGTAGAATCCGTTGTCCAGATCATAGACCAGGCTGCTTGAGTCCGAAGCTTCCAGAAAACCCAGGATTTTTGAACGGGTCTGCTCTTTTGCCTTTTTCCAGCACTGTCTCAGGAATTCATGCTCAAGACCCGATTGGTTTTCCCAGTAGTTGGAAAGGTCGGGAAGGTTGTTTCGGTCCATGCGGGAGTCGTATGAAAAATCATTTTCGTCCAATACTTTTTTGCAAAGCTCCTGCAGATCCAGGTAAGTGTAATCTGCGAATCCATGCTCTTTCAGATGAAGTTCTGCGATATGTACGGTTTTGTCTGGTGCATAATAGGCGTAATTCGGCATCGCGAAAAGGAAGCTTAAAGGGCTGGCTGCGTAATAATACAGGCCAATGACCTCGATCTTCTGGCCGTCTTCCCTGAATTTTTCAGAATTGTTTAACACGGATATCAAAAAATCGATGACGGTCTGTTCCCTCGGAAAGAGAATGTTTTCCTGGAAGGCCTGATCCATTTTCGCCTCTAAATTCTTCATTGTCGATTCGTTTTTAAAACTCTAAAAATAGGAAAAGGCTTTGGAAAAGCAACAGGCAGATTGAGATTATAATTGATTTTGTTTTAGTGCGTGTATTTTTAACATTAAGAAATTAAGGGGTTTTAGTTTTAAAAGCCAACTTATTGACTGTAGTTTTATTTATTGAAATTGAAATTCAAGCAAAAGGTTGCGTGGTGAAAAAGTTAAGAATAAACAAAGTTTATTTAAATTCAGAAAATTCAGATGAAGGCTCTGTTTTTTTAACATTAAGAAATTAAGATATTTAGTTTTTAAAAACCAATTTTCAGAGTTACGTTTTACTTAATTCATTGATATTGAGCAAAAAGTTCTGTCGTGGTTAAAAGTTAAGAATAAACAAAGTTTATTTGACTTTAGAAAATTAAGAGCAAAAGAGATGACGAAAATTTTCTGAATTTAAATTTAAACATCCTATTGCAAGGATTTCCTATCCAGATCGGTGATCAGTAATGCATTGTCCTTCCGTAGCTTTTCGATTACCTTTTCCGTTTCGGTGGGAGCCGGATTCTGTTCCAGCTGTTTAAATTCGCTCGTGGTAAGTCCTACAAGCTGTAAGAAGGAAACTTCCCCGTGTGGCGTATCTATCTTTCCGAGTTCGGGATCGAGGACAAAAGACAAAGCGGTGATCTCGGTATCGTAACCGATCCGGATCGGGCCGTTGGCGGGAATCAGGTGGTATTCTTCAAACCATTTCCCGGACTGGAAAACGTATCGCGCCAAATTTTGAAGGAGGTTGCACACCCAATGGATGTTGTCGTCTTCCTTTTCCATCTTTAGTCTGAAAGTGAGCTCAAACCCAAATTTACTGAATTCCCCACCTACACTTTTTTCATTGTAATAGAGTTCGGAAAATCCGTAGGTCACAAAATGAAAATGTTTTTCCTGCTTTTCGCTTTTATAGACACTGATGCCATCCAGCGGGTCGTTGCCGCCTGCCACATAATGGAGTGGTGGTGCAAAATGAAGCGGTTCCTGATCCGGGTAAATCTTTTCCAGTTCCTGATCAATGCATTCCCAGCCGACGGCATCGTCTTCGGTAAATTGTTTTCTGTATTCTTCGGTGTTCATTGGTGTGGATTTTTGAAGAATTAAGATACAGAAAATTTGGAGTTAACTGGTATTTAATTTATCAATTTCATCAATTGCGTCGGGCTTTAGCCAGATGTGTAAATCATAATTTCAAATTAGCTTTATAGCCGAAATTTACTGTAGGTTTCGGCTAAAGCCACTCATTATCCGGCATAGGGTAAATGGGCTAAAGCCCATTTCTATTGATATTTGAATGTCCTGATGTCAACATTTAAAGGCAAAATAAACAACAAAATTTTTATTGCTCATATTCTTTCAAAATACGAATAACAGATTCTTTATCAATTCCAGATATGTTATCAATTTTTGAAGCCAATTCCGGTTTTGACGATGTAATTTGTTTCAATTTATTTTTCATACTATTGAATAAACCAACCTGTACTTCCTCGCCATTTTCATTTTTAAAGTAATCTGTGGTTTGCACACTTCCATCGTAAGCGTTACTGTAATATTCTCTGAACCATTTAATTTTACCATCATAAAATAATTCCTGCAATGATTGAAATTCAGGACCTCTATTGACAAAGCGTCTCTCGTTTCCTTTATAATCTTTGACGGTCATTTCTTTTAAAAGCTGGAAATGAATATACTCTCTCTTTCCGGTATTGTCGTATATAGTGATGAATCTGTTTATTGACGTTTCAGTAAGCGATCCATAAAACATATTTTTTTGTCCTCTGATTTTTCCGTCAACCGTTTCGTCATTAATGAAAGTAATTTTTGCATTCATCGTATTTTTTTCATTGATCACGACATTTTGGGTAGAATAACTTTCAATAGGTTTTAATTCGCTCATTTGGTTCCATACTGTTACGCAGCTTGTCAGTGAAAATGCAAGTGCGAGCATCAGTAAGCTTTTTAATTTCATAAGTTGGGTTTTGTATATTTTCTTTAAATCTTTAAAATACAATTTCTGTACAGTCCTCAAATAAAGGCCCTATTTAAAATCACTTTCACTAATTTTTTTGTTATAATACAAATCGACAATTTTAACGACCTGATCGCCATTTTCGGAGACAAACGTATCTTTGGTTTCATAGACCAAGTCGCCGAACTTTTTGTAATCATCATACAGGGTTACAGAAAAAGAATTTTTTTCGGGATTTTTTACGACTTCCGATTTTGCCAGAAGATGTGAGATTTTATCATAGTATAAATATTCCACTTTCCCATTTTTTAAGGTTGCCTGAATTTTATCACAGTCTTTATTGTTGGCTTTTTCTTCGCCTATATATTCCAGCGTATAAAGACTGGGATCGATATAATCTAAGGAGTTTATAATGTGGCGGCGGTAATTTTTGTCCTTGAACTCTTCCTGGTCGGCAAGTTTTTTTTGTCCGTTTACCACATCATATCCTGTTTTTCCATCATAAAAAGATTTAAAGACAATTCTTCCCTGGTATTCAATTTCAAAGCTTCCTTTATTGGGAGCCATTTCTTTGGTGATCCAGAAAACATTTCGGCCATCCATTACGGTTTCAGATTTAGTATATAGGGTCTTGACGTTTTCCAATACTTGTTTTCCGCCCTGGGCTTCAATTGATTTTTCAATGATTTCTACAGATTTACTTTTTTGGGCTGTTAAAGTTGCTGCCGAAAGAAAAATGGCAGCGATAGTCGCGGTATATTTCACTTTGTTATTAATTTTTAAATGGATCATCTATACAAGAATGATTGGCTGTTTCAGGTTTTTTGGTGTTTGATCTGAATAAAAATAAAGCACCATTTTCTGTAGCACAAACTTAGTCAAAAATTTGAAGTGCTTTACTTTGTTCTAAATTTTCTTTTTCCGAACATAAAAGAAATTCCCAGTACTAAAATTCCGAGCAGAATGCACAGAATAATCGTCAAGTTTCTATTTTCAGTTTTCAGGGCTTCGTATCCGGATTCGGCCAGATCGGCTTTTCTTTTTAGCTTTTTTATGTAGATGTCCGACTTGTCTGTTTCCAGCTCAAAGTCTTGTATGAAAGGTTTTACAATGGCAGATTCGTCCTGATTCAGATATTCTAACTCCAAATCCTGTAAAATTCTGAGGTCATCTTTCGTGACGTTTTTCAGGGGTCTGGTATAGGTGCAGAATTCGGAATATAGCAAGCCGGTGTCGGGTTCGATGTATCCGAAAATTAAATACTCGGTATCTTTATCGTAAAACAGATCGCATGACCTGAGCTGGGATGAAAAAAGGACAGCCTCTTTTTTGTAAAATTCTTCGTAAACTTCTGACTTGTAAATTGTATTGATCTGTATTTTACTGAGGTAATTATTTAAAGTTTTGAACCCTGAAGGGATCTGAACAATGTCATACACTTTTCCTGAAAACACAAAATCTGCATATTTAAACGATTCCTGAATGCTCATGTTCTCGCATTTGCATCCGAATGATTTTACTGAAATCAGAAATGATAAGATAAGAAACTTTATTTTCATGGTTATTTCAAGGGGTATTTTTTACATTTTTTTCTTCACCAAAGGCGTCTGCATGACATCAATTCTTCCTCTTCTGCTTGGGTAATAGAGTGATTTACCCTTAAGAATAAAAAATTCGTCCCGGATAATATCTTCGTCTATGGCGATATCCTCAATTTCAAACTCAAAAACGTTGGAGTCTTTGTTGGATTTATTGAAAATGATATAATCGTTGAGGTTGTAGGTTCTGAAACCGAGCTGTGAAAAGTCTTTCTTGGAAACGGTTATCGAATTGTTAGCATTCAAAATATTTTGCCTTCTCACATGCGGAGCCCAGCCGCAGTTTCTTACGTAAGGTGATTTGAGGATGTTGATATAATTTCCCTTCTTATCAAAATAGACTGTTGCCATGATGAAGCCATTTCCTCTCAGTTTGCCGGAATCATCCCTTTTAGGAATGTGATTGATTTTAATGGTGACAGAATCAGAATTGTTTTTGGATTCTTTCATCTTTACTGTAGCGAACTCTTTTTTGATGTCAGGATTTAATAAAATTTTATTTTCGGAAAGCTTCCAGATTCCCTCGTATTTTTTACCATAATAATTGTAGATGAAGGTGGAGTCCGGTTTCAATTCAATATAATTTGCTTGCGGATTGAATTTATTAAAAAGCCCTTCACCATAAATACCTGTAACATCTTTAACTTGAGAAAAAAGGATAGAAGTGATTGAAATTAAAATAACTGAAAGAATTTTTTTCATTGTTTTTGTTTAATGATGGTGTCGTAAAAATAAGTAAAATATCAGCAGGTTTATACAGAGAAGGAATTCTCAATCCCCCAATAAAGGTTGCCCATTCAAATCCGTCGTGAGCACTTCGCTCATGTAGTCGAAGAAAGGGCGCATGGCAAGTAAGGTGAGCACGGCTTCTTTTTGGAAATCCCCCGATAAAACTTCCTTGTCAGTAAATGGCCTCATGACGACATATTGCTTTTTCCGGATGAGGTCGATGGCGGGATGGTTTTTGTCGAAACCTCTCGGTGCGGTTTTCACTGAGTCACCTTTTATTTCTTTAAAATAGGTAATGAAAGTCTGGTCTGAAGTGATCTTTTCAATTTCTGCGGTGCTGATCTCAAATTCTTTGCGGATGCGGAGCAGGTCTTTGGCTTCCGGTCCCCAGAATCCGCCGCCTACGAAACTGTTGCCGGGTTCAAGATGGATGTAGTAGCCGCCTCTCAACATCGGTTTCAGGCGGGAATAGCCGACTCCGAAATGGGTTTTGTATGGCGTCTGGTCCTTCGAAAACCGGACGTCCCGGTAGATCCTGAAAATGTGGATGCCGTTGACGCGGTCGTGTTGTTGAAGTTCAGCGTAGATCTGGTTAAAAAGTGCCTTGTTTTCTTTTACTACCGCTTCGTATTCTGCTTTGTGAGCGGCAAACCATTCGCGGGTGTTGTTTTTCTCGAGCTGCCTGAGGAATTCAAAGGCTTTTTTCATCTTACTTTTTTTTAGCGAATTTAATGATTTACAAATGAAGGACAAGCTACAGGGCCGGATCAGGTCGTGAATTCCTGAAGGATGGATGTGATTTTCCCTAAACCTAACGGGTTTTTAAAACCCTTTAGGTTTTGCCGCGTTCCCATGCCATTGCAGGAAATTAGAAACAGAGGTGTTTATGACAAAATACAATTGCAGGAAGTCTCGCGCAAGTTGCGGGAAACAAAATGCAACTGTCTTTTATTACAAACAGGGGTGTTTGCGATTAAATGCAATTGCAGGAAGTTACAAACAAGATTGTTTTAAACCTCGGAAAGACTACGGAGGTTACAAACAGGGTTGTTCGTGACTAAAGAAGTTTTGAAATAATTTAAAATGACCGGGAACCTCAGGAAATTCTCCTAAAATCTGATTACAGATCAAATGCTTTTCTATAATCCTCTTAGACTTTGCCCGTAACAAAATCATTTTGCTTTGATCAAAGGCAGAGGCTAATTTTTTTCCTGCGGATCCAGCGTAATGGTTATTTTATTTTTTCTCTGCTGCACTTTGATGGTATTGCCTTGCTCAAAGCCGATTTCCTGCAGCCATTTGCCGCATAGACGGATTTCGGGAAGGATATTAGGTCGCCAGGGATTGGAATTGCCGGTGTATTTTCCATATATTTTCAAATAACGATCCTTTTTATGGTTAAATTTTTTTTCTTGCTTCATTATGCGAATTTATTGTTGTAAAAGTATAATTAATTATATTTTAAAACAAATAAAACCGCATGAAATTATAATTATTGTTGTTTTAGAGATGATTTTCAGGTCTTTAGAATTTTACGATATTTGCAGGAGAAGTTAATCATCGAGCACTGTGTCGAAAATAAATTTAAATAGAATAAAGTCTGTCTTAGCAGAAAAAAATAAGACCAGCAAGGATCTCGCCGGTCATTTGGGAAAGACAGAATCCACCGTTTCACGCTGGTGTACCAATGAAGTCCAGCCTTCCATTGAAACGCTTTACGAAATATCTAAGTTTCTGAAAGTAGATATCCGGGAACTGTTGGTATCGACGGGCTCATGATCAAAGATCAATTAAAAATAGCATTAGGTAAACGAATTATCAAGCTTCGCGAAAAGAAAGGTTGGAGCCAGTCTGACCTCGCCCGCGCCTGCAACAAAGACCGTCAGGCCATAGAAAAGCTGGAAAACGGCAAAGTAAATCCTACGCTTTATACTTTACTGGAACTTGCCAATGCTTTGGAGGTTTCTTTGCCGGAGTTGGTGGATTTGAGGTGATTTTTGCTTTAAATTTTAAGATGAGGATGAGCGTGACGCTTGAACCGAGGTTATTGTATTAAATAAATTTTTTACAATGTTTTCTACTCGTTTAACTTCTTTATTGTCATCAAGTTTGTATTCCTTGTAAAATTTGAAATAATTTATCAAATATAAAGAAACTCTTGGTTTAGTAATAATCTCTTCTATTTTAGTTTCATTTGTTTGCTGAAAGTCATAGCCATAATTGTTAAGGAAAATTATCGTTGTCAAATGCAAAAGATGAAGTCTGTCCCATCTCATTCTTTGTTCATTTGGCGAAACTCCGTCAATATAGGAATATAATGAACTAAGATCTTTTTTTAGTATTTTAAGTTTCGTCTTGTAAGTTGAATATGTTATAGGTTCGTCTTTGTCTGCAATAGCATCAGGAAGTTGTTCAAATTCTGTTCTAAAAAAATGGTCAACCGCATAATTTCCATTAGCTTCTTTTCCAACAATGAAAGTCAGATCACATAATATATTTGGGAAAAATTTTAAGAATTTAATGAATTCTAAATCTTCATTTGATGCAATTGTCGTATCTAAAAAAATCATTTCCTTTTTTATCTTGCCAACCCAGTAGTATAAACATAAAAGTTTGTAGACCGTTGAATGGAAATAATAATGTTCATTACCATAGTCGCCTTCAATGTCTATCCAATTTTGATGATGATTTTTTGATAAATTCCAAAAACGATGATTAAGGTCTTCACAAGCTGTTAAAAGGTGAACTTTATATTTTGCAATTGCTTCTTTTATTTTTTTTTGCTGTTCGAACTTATGTTCTGTTTCAAGGTTTCTTTGAAGTAGTTTATTTTCAAAATAATTTTTTAGCCAATTTGTCAAAAGAAATGTTAAGACTGAAACAGAGACACTGATTAAAGCAACTTGAAATGCATTTAAGGTATAGTTTTCTATTATTGTCTTTATATTGTCGTCCATCCTATTATTTTTCGTCAAGGTTCATATGAGCAACAAGTATTATCAAATCACTATCAAATTCTTGTCCGTCAATATTGATGTTTATAAAATCAGAAAGTCCGGCTTCCTGAAGTAAAATTCTATTAAATTTTAAAAGATCTTGATCTATAGTTTTTCCAAAAGCACTGACGACATCACCCACATTAAATAGCGACCAATTTCGTATAAATTCATAAATATTGAAAGAATAAAAACTATTGTTTAAAAACGGTAAATTCAAAAATGATAAACAATATTCAGAGAAATATTTAAAGTTTAGGTAATATATTGTATCCCAATATTCAAAATCAACTAATGGAAGCTTAAAACTATTATTATGGTAACTATTGTGCGCAAATTTTCTAATGTCGGAAAGTGATATTTTGCCATTTTGTTGAAGTTTATGAACAGTCAGAGCATTTACTAAAGTCATTTCTCCAGGATTCTGGAAAAGCCCGTAGTTTCCTAATGTCTCTGAATTATTATGAAAAACTACTTCGTCATTAAAGTTCTTTCTAAAGATTCCTTTATTTCCTTTGAATGTTGGAAAGTTATGAAATAAATAAAGTTGGTCTTGGTCAATTTTCCAAACGCTTTCAATTTCTTCTTTTTTGTTTTGAATAAATGCTGTCTTTTCATATATAATTTCTCTGTCTTTTGTTGCAACCGAAATTATAACCATATCAGCCAATTCTTTTGTCGTCTGTTTATTTTGATTATGAAATTCTACAAATGATTTTGATCCATGAATTTTTTTCGTATAAAACTTAAGCTTTTCAAATGTCTTTTCATGAATTATCTCACACATGTCAGTAACCATTTTGACTTCTCCGTTAAAATTGGAATAAGATGTCTCAAGAGATTTATAAACATCTCTGACTAAAGTGTTTTGAAACTTTCTAAAATCTGATCGGTTATAATAATCCGAAAACGTTCTTATTAAATTTTCCATTTTTATTTGTTTATTCTTGGTTGCTGTCGGCGAGCCTTGTAGCAAATTCTTTGAGTGATTGATATGAGAAGAAATACAGAGCTTACGGAGAAGACCTTCATTAATTGGGTGGTAACTTTCGAAATTAATTACTTTATCATGCTTGCAAATGTGACATAATACTATGCATTCTTATAAAAGTATGTTTTGATTTACAGCTATGATCAAAGTATACCTATAGAAATAACCAATTAAGTTAAATGTCAATTGATTAACTAAAATTTTTGGAGGTAGAAATAAGAAGTTAATTGATATGCTTTCATGGTTTTATTTAGTTTGTTCAAATATAATTAAAAAAATAATACAAAATAAAAACCGCTCTGAAAATCAGAACGGTTAGTATATTAAATTGCCTCGTTCGTTGACCGTTACATCATTCCCGGCATTCCACCGCCCATTGGCATGGCTGGTTCGTCTTTTTTCACTTCAGTGATGACACATTCGGTGGTTAAAAGCATTCCGGATACGGAAGCAGCGTTTTCAAGAGCAACTCTTGTTACTTTTGTAGGGTCGATGATACCTGCTTCAAGCATGTTTACATACTCATCGGTTTTTGCATTGTATCCGAAGTCGGCAGTTCCTTCTGCTACTTTGGCTACGATTACAGAACCTTCACCACCTGCGTTGGCAACGATTTGTCTCAACGGCTCTTCGATCGCTCTTTTTACGATTTTGATCCCTGTACTTTCATCAGAGTTAATTCCTGTAAGGTTTTCCAAAGCAGCGATCGCTCTTACCAAAGCAACACCACCTCCGGCAACAATACCTTCTTCTACGGCAGCTCTTGTTGCGTGAAGGGCATCATCTACTCTGTCTTTTTTCTCTTTCATTTCCACTTCGGAAGCAGCCCCTACATAAAGTACGGCAACCCCACCGGCTAACTTAGCCAGTCTTTCCTGAAGCTTTTCTCTGTCGTAGTCGGAAGTTGTGGTTTCCATCTGTGCTTTGATCTGGTTTACTCTTCCTTTGATCTTGCTTTCTTCACCGCCACCGTTTACGATGGTCGTGTTGTCTTTATCGATAGACACTTTTTCAGCAGTTCCCAACATATCCAAAGAGATGTTTTCCATCGTGAAACCTTGCTCTTCAGAGATTACCTGTCCGCCGGTTAAGATCGCGATATCTTCCAGCATTGCTTTTCTTCTGTCCCCGAATCCAGGTGCTTTAACCGCAGCAATTTTTAGAGAACCTCTTAATTTGTTGACCACTAAAGTTGCCAAAGCTTCACCTTCTACTTCTTCAGAGATGATCAATAAAGATTTACCGCCTTGTGCGATCGGCTCAAGAACCGGAAGCAATTCTTTCATGGAAGAGATTTTCTTCTCTACCAAAAGGATGTATGGGTTTTCAAGTTCGGCCACCATTTTCTCAGGATTCGTTACGAAATAAGGAGACTGGTATCCTCTGTCGAACTGCATTCCTTCTACAACGTCTACGGTGGTATCGATTCCTTTTGCTTCTTCTACGGTGATTACCCCTTCTTTACCTACTTTTCCGAAAGCTTCAGCGATCAAAGCACCGATGGTTTCGTCGTTGTTGGCCGATACGGAAGCTACCTGCTTCACTTTGTCGGTAGAATCACCTACTTCCTGAGATTGTGTTTTTAAGTTTTCAACAACCGCAGCTACGGCTTTGTCGATCCCTCTTTTAAGATCCATCGGATTAGCTCCTGCTGCTACGTTCTTAAGACCTTCTCTTACGATAGCCTGGGCTAAAACGGTAGCGGTCGTGGTACCGTCACCTGCGATGTCGTTGGTTTTGGAAGCTACTTCTTTTACCATTTGTGCTCCCATGTTTTCTACTCGGTCCTCAAGTTCGATTTCTTTCGCTACGGAAACCCCGTCCTTGGTTACGTGAGGAGCACCGAAAGATTTTTCAATCACTACGTTTCTCCCTTTAGGACCTAAGGTTACCTTTACTGCATTTGCCAATGCATCAACCCCTCTTTTTAAAGCGTCTCTAGACTCGATATCGAATTTTATTTCTTTTGCCATAATATTAAAGCTTTAAGCTTAAGGCAGTAAGCAGTAAGCTTTTGCCTTGAAGCTGTTAATTATTATTTAATAATTTTTTTCTAAGTTGTATAAGTTTTTGTCTGATTAAGTTCAGTTGAGGATTGAGGCCTGATAATTTGTCTTCGGAAGTGAAACCCAAATCACAAGAAAGGAAAAGTAAATATTCAGTTTCGTTTGTCGAACCAATACTTATTTCTAAAAATCTTGCAAATTCTTTGTCTGTAGATCTTCCGCAGCCTTCTGCAATATTCGTCGGAATGGAGACCGATGCTCTTCTTATTTGAGATGTTAAGCCAAAAAGTTCTGATTTTGGAAAACTTTCAGAAATAATATAAATTTCTTTTACCAACTCATGGGCAATTTTCCAGGTATCATATTTTCTGTAGTCTCTCATTGCCTATTGCTTACAGCCTACTGCCTGCTGCTTTTACCCAATCACTCCTAAAAGATCTCCTTCTTTTACAATTAAATAATCTTTTCCCTCCAGTTTCAGTTCAGATCCTGAATATTTTCCGTAAAGTACTTTGTCACCTACCTGAACCGTAGTCGGCTCGTCTTTTTTACCTGGGCCAACTGCCACCACGGTACCTTCCTGAGGTTTTTCTTTAGCGGTGTCCGGAATGATAATCCCTGAAGCGGTTTTTGTTTCTGCAGCGATCGGCTCGATCAAAACTCTGTCTGCTAATGGTTTAAAGTTTACTGACATAATATATTTAATTTTTTAATTATTTCTGTCTTGTAACTCCCTAATTGTATGCCAACCGATGCAAAAGAAAATTTTGGCAGACCAAACCTTTGCCAAGCGGAAATTTTGGCAGAAAAAAGTCAGTCTTTTTGAATTTATTTCACATATTCCATGATCATCTTTCTTCCGCTGGAATTTACTTCCTGTCTTAGAATTTCCCGGGTATCGCGATCCACATAATACAGGACAACCGTTCTCCTGTCCTGGATATCATCCGTGGTTTTTACGATCCAGACTTTTTTGCCGTCCAGTTCGCCCGCAGTGACCTCTTCAAGGTAAGCTTTGAGAACTCCTTTTTTTTCATTCGGATTATAATCGAAAATTGACAATTCGGTAGAGTAGTGTTCTTTCAGAGGTAAATATCTCAGCAATAAAGGATAGGTGTTGCTGTCGAAATAAGGGGAAGCGGTATCTTCGCTGATCTCTTCCCTGCGTTGAGTTTTTTTATCCAGATAATACCCCGTCACTTTATTTTTCTGAAATTTTAAAACCATGTCTCTCATCATATTGTAAGATGAATGGTAAACCGGCTGAAAATCTGAAATCTTTACCCTGGTAGAATCTACCCAGGACTGATCCGGGGCCTTATTCATTTTTACGGTTGTCTCAACGAGAAGTGTGGTGTTGTCTGTTTTTTTGACCCGGTTAGTAATCTTTCCGATTTCTACTTTTTGGCCGCCCATCTCAGCATACCAGATTGCGGTGGAGGTTTCATTCTTAATGAATTTGGATTCAAGCTTTACATTACCAGGATTCAGGGTTTTCTGAGCAAAAAGTTGGGCACTGCTCATTATTAAAAGGATCAGAATTGTTTTCATGATTTTTTAATAATGAGTAGTGCCCTTTATCTTAAAGTTACATTACTTTTTTTACTTTTTTCCGGCTGCCTGCATCGGGTTTACTTTTCCGTTGGAAGCGCCTCGGGTGGCTCCGGCCTCTTTCTGCTTGAACAGATCGAACTTGGAAACCTGGGTATTGCCGCCGTCGTTGCTCCAGAAATTGTTCGAAGTATCGATATCGGCTGTTTCCCGCATCGGATCCAGCTGGATGGATTTTAATTTCTTGTCGAAATAATAGGTCTTGGAAACTTTCTGTTCGTTCAGCCTCCAGATCTGGGCAGACGATTTGTCTTTCAGTTTTGTTCCGTCTTCAAAGGTAAATTCAAGGATGATCGGCATCACCAGTCCGCCTTTGTTGGTGAAATCGATCTGATAAGCGGTCATATTTTTGAACTTGTCTTTTTCTTTTTGAGTTAAAGGCTCCGTTCCTTCAGTTTTAAAAACGTATTCTTTGGTATTGTCTACTTTTTCCTGGCCCCTGTCGTAACGGTAGTAGAAATCCTGGGCTTCCTTGTCTTTGTCTACATAGAAGGTAATGTTCTTGTCTTCCCGGTTCCTGATTTTTGAAATGTCTTCAAAATCATTCTGGGCAGGTTTATCTACTTTATATTTGGTCTCCTTAGCTTCTCTTGGTGCTGTTTCAAGATCCGGAGTGGCAATGGTGACTTTATCGATCGCGATATCCACAGGATCCGTTCCGTAGAACCAGCCTCTCCAGAACCAATCCAGGTCTTCGCCGCTCGCGTCTTCCATCGTTCTGAAGAAATCCGCAGGTTCAGGATGCCTGAAAGCCCATCTTTTCGCATAGGTTTTAAAGGCTTTATCGAAAAGCTCTCTTCCCATAATGGTTTCACGAAGGATATTCAATCCTGTTGCCGGTTTGGAATAAGCGTTCGGGCCGAACTGGATGATGTTTTCCGAGTTGGACATGATCGGCTCCAGCTGGTCTTTCGGAAGCTTCATGTAATCCGTGATCGTCCATGCCGGACCTCTTTTGGAAGGGAATTTATTGTCCCATCGTTCTTCGGTAAGGTATTCCACAAAGGTGTTCAGCCCTTCGTCCATCCAACTCCACTGTCTTTCGTCGGAGTTGATGATCATCGGGAAGAAGTTGTGTCCTACCTCGTGAATGACCACGCCGAGCATTCCGTTTTTGATCCCTTCGGAATAGGTTCCGTCTTTTTCCGTTCTACCGTAGTTGAAACAGATCATCGGGTATTCCATTCCGTTGGCGGCTTCCACCGACTGGGCTACCGGGTATGGATATGGAATCGTAAATTCCGAATACGTTTTGATCGTATGGGCTACTGCTTTCGTTGAATATTTACGGTATAAATTGTAAGCTTCTTTCGGGTAAAAGCTCATGGCCATTACCTTATTGTTGTTTTCAGGAATGGTAACGCCCATTCCGTCCCAAACGAATTTTCTTGAAGACGTCCAGGCAAAATCCCTTACGTCATTCGCTTCAAAGCTCCAGGTTTTTCTCTGCTTGGAATGGTTTTTCTCCGCTTTTTTCGCTTCATCCAGGGTTACGATTTCCACCGGTTCCCCTGATGTTTTAGATTTATTATAGCGTGCTAATTGTTCAGACGTTAAAACCTGGTCGTAGTTTTTACATTCTCCCGTTCCGCCGACTACATGGTCTGCCGGAACGTTCATGTTGACTTTAAAGTTCCCGAAAACAAGGGCAAATTCGCCTCTTCCGGTAAACTGATGGTTCTGCCATCCATGGAAATCGCTGTAGACGCACATTCTCGGGTACCACTGCGTCATGGTGTACAGGTCGTTTCCGTCTTCGGCAAAGTTTTCATAACCGCCGCGGCCGCCCATTTTGATCCGGTTCGGGATGTTGTAGTTCCAGTCGATTTTAAAGACCAGCTTTTCTCCTTTTTTCAGAACTTTCGGCAGGTCGATCCGCATCATGGTTTTGTTGACCGTATATTTCAGCGGTGTTCCAGAAGCATCGGTTACTTTTTCAAGATTAACACCGTATCCGTTATCGGCAGCAGGAAGTTCCGTCGGGCGGAGCTGCTGGTCGTTGGAAGCTTTCGGAAGGGTAGAGGAGGAAGGGAAATCCGCTTTTTTTACCGTTGACTGCTGGTTTTCGTCCAGCTGAAGCCAGATGTAATCCAGGTCGTCCGGAGAATTGTTGTAATACGTAATGGTTTCGGAACCTTTCAGATTTCTTTTGTCTTCATCAAGATAAGCATTAATGGTATAATCTGCCCTGTTCTGCCAGTAGCCGTGTCCCGGTGCTCCGGAAGCGGTTCTGTAGATGTTGGGGGTGGGAAGGATGGTTCCCAGCTGTTCGAACCGGTTTCCGTGGTTGCTCCCCGGATTGTTCTGGATATTTTGTGCGGTGAAACCTGTATACGCAAATACAGAAAAGGAAAGTATGGCAACTTTTAGTTTCATAACCGAAATTTATTTAAGGATTTTCAAATATAACGATAAGTAGCTGAAAAATAGGAAATGTTTCAGCCTTAAAAAGGAATTCTTTCCAATGTCATTTTCAATGATAAGGCAAAAACTCCGGAAGAAACAAAAAGCACCCAGTCTTTCTGGTTTACTTTAAAGATTTTAAGCAAAATAAATAAAATAATCAGGATTCCGAAAACAATGGCGATCTGCCCCAGTTCAAGTCCGATATTAAATCCTAAAAGCGGAACGGCTAAACTCTGGCTTTTGGCAATCATCACCCTGGCTGTATTGGCAAAACCCATTCCGTGGATCAGACCGAAAATCAGGGCTAAATAATAATTAGCCTTCATCAGCGTCTGCTTTTTATTTTTCATTAAAATATTATCAAGCGACGTCAGAACAATCGTCAGCGGAATCAGAAATTCCACCCAAGCCGAATTGATCCTTACGATATCAAACGTGCTTAATGCCAAGGTAATCGAATGGCCGATGGTAAAAGCGGTGACCAGAATTAAAATTTTTTTGAGATCGTTAAAGGAGTAAACGGCAATCAAAGCCAGAACAAAAAGCTGATGGTCAAGGGCATCGAGTGAAATGATGTGTTCCCAGCCCAGGTTGAGGTAAAATAAAAAATCCTGCATATTCTAAATCATTTATCGAACTGCGATGATACAAAATTTATTTTAACTTTGTGTAAAATTAAACGGTATGATGGTCAATATAGAATTGGAAAATACGGCAGATTTCGCGTTTATAAAGAAACTTCTGGAAAATATAAAGGGCATCAAGTCAGTTTCCGTAGCGCAGGATGATGAATTGTATGAAGACGGTACTCCGAAATGGTTTATCGAAAAACTGTCTGAATATGCTGACAGTCTTGAAGAAAAAGACATGATTTCTGAAGAAGAGTTTTTTGCAAACGCCAGAAAAAAAGTATGCGAATTATATTCTCGGAAGTAGCTAGCCGAAGTTATGAAGATATCATTGAATTTCTTTCCAGAAATTGGACTGAGAAAGAAATTAGCCTGTTCATTGATGAAGCAGAAAAGGTAGCCGAGAAATTAAAAAAAGGTAAATTTAATTTATATAAAAAATATTCTCATAATGTCCGTTCAGCGCTAATCGGTAAAAAACACGTACGAATGTTCTTCAGGAAAGAAAATGATGATCTGATCAAAGTCCTTCTCTTCTTCGATATGCGGCAGGATCCGCAAAAAATCCTAGATTTGTTATCATGAAAAAACTGCTTTTCTTTTTTTCGGTCCTATTTGTATTTTTCTCTTTTACCGG
This sequence comes from Chryseobacterium sp., assembly GCA_048594965.1. Taxonomy (GTDB): domain Bacteria; phylum Bacteroidota; class Bacteroidia; order Flavobacteriales; family Weeksellaceae; genus Chryseobacterium. Next base: position 10,525 of record JBMDXW010000182.1, on the reverse strand, counting down.
AGCGAAGCATCCTTATCATGTAGGATCGGTGGAAATCAATTACAATCAGAAATCCAAAACTTTTGAAATCACCGGACGTTTTTTTCTGGATGACCTGGAGAACGGCTTGAACACCAAATACGGAAAATCCCTGCATTTCAACGATCCGAAATTTAAAGCCCAACTCAACGAAGCCCTGAAAAATTACGCTGCCGAATATTTCAAGCTCAAAGCCAACAACAAATTCCTGAACGTAAATTATGTAGGTTACGAGGAAGACCATGAGTCGGTGAACATCTACCTAGAATCGGAAAAGATTGAGGCTCCTAAAAAAGTCGAAGCCGCCGTAAGTTTCCTTTATAATTTATTTGACGATCAGATCAATATCGTCCATATCATCGTAAACGGGGAAAGGAAAAGTGAGAAGCTGACTTATCCGAACCGGTATCTTTTCCAGCAAGTCTGACTCAGTTTTCCAGCTGCAGCAGGGCATTGATCCCTTTGGCGTGCTCCATGAGATCGGGAAAAAAATCATCATAACATTCCTGAAGGAATTTTTTATTTTTCAGAAAAGCGTCATGAACGGGAATATCCGTGTCTAAATATTTAGCTTTGTTGAGCACATTCCGCATGCTGTAGCCGATGTTTTTATCGTAACGGTAGTTGTACAGCCAGTCGCCTTCTTCCATCTTTACCAGCATCTTCCTGAAATTTTCAGGCAGGTATTCGTAATTTTTATTCAAAACCTGATAGACTTCTACAGAATGGTTTTTCCAGCCCTGTAAGGAATGTAATTTCATGTCATTCGCTACAAAATAATCCATCGAAACATCCACAAAGGCTCCTGCATACAATCTTACCAAAGGGGCAAACACTTTTTTCGCTTCATGGATGGCAGGATGGGCGTCCGTAAACGTGTCAATCGCCCGGTGCAATGTAATTCCATCCTGAATGTCTTTCGGGAATGAAAACCGGTCCCTGTTCCGGATGAAATCCTCCAGAAACTGACCGACAATCTGCCCGTCGGTGAAAGATAGATAGGAATGGGCAAGGTAATTCATTACGTGAAGATAGGAAATTTTTGCAAGCGAAAGCGTTGTTAGAGCTCAAAGCTCTAACAACGCTATGATCGCTTCGAACGGCAGCATCGGATCATCCACACCATTTCTAATTTTAAACAACGACGAATGACGATACTCTTCAACGTTCTGCGTGATGCCATGTTTCAGCGGATTGTTGTGGATGTAGTGAATCGTGTTGACTAATTGCTGATTGGAAGTAATCAATATCCTTCTGAATGGTAATTCAAAGAGTTTTCCTGTTCTTCCGAAATGTTTATTAATGGCCTGGGTATAGCTGTTAAAGGTGTTAGAAAACTGTTGGCTGATGATTTTGGAAACTTCGGTCTTGCCTTTATGAGGAAAAGCTTCCCTGATTTCCTGTTCCGATTTTATACGGACAAGAAAGTGAAAATGATTCCGTAAAAGGCAATAGGCATATACCGTAGCAACGGAAGATATTTTATTCCGCATTAGAGAAAGGAAATAATGATAATTCTGTTCATTGAAGAATAACGTTTGCCCATTAATTCCTCTGTTGAAAATGTGATAGAAGCATTCTGCCTCTAAAGGATAAACATTTTTTTTCATAGCGTGTTTTTTAAGTGGTTGGCAAAGGTTGTTAGAGCTTTAAGCTCTAACAACCTAAAAAAGGCGTTCGTGGAAATCTTCGATCTTGCTTACTTCTTCGATCTTGATTCCGAATTTTTTCTTGGGAAGCTTATTTAAATTGGAAATGAAAATCTTTTCATAACCTAATTTTTCGGCTTCGGTAATCCGCTGTTCTGCCTGGGCAATCGGGCGGATCTCTCCGCTGAGTCCTATTTCTCCCGCGAAACAGTAATGTTCGGAGATGGCGACGTCATCATTAGAAGAGAGGATGGAAGCCACAACAGCCAAATCCAGTGCTGGATCATCGGTTTTTATTCCCCCGGTAATGTTGAGGAAAACGTCTTTGGCGCCTAGCTGGAAGCCTGCTCTCTTTTCCAAAACGGCGAGAAGCATGTTCAGTCTTTTGGCATCAAAACCGGTTGAGCTTCTCTGGGGTGTTCCGTATACGGCAGTGCTTACCAGCGCCTGGATTTCCAGCAGCATCGGCCGATTTCCTTCTAGGGTTACGGCTACCGAGTTTCCGGAAAGTTCCTCAAATTTTTTGGTAATGAGAATTTCGGAAGGGTTTTTAATTTCCTTTAATCCCTGAGAAACCATTTCATAAATCCCGATCTCGGAAGTAGAACCGAAACGGTTTTTATTGGCTCTCAACAATCGGAACAGGTGATTCCGGTCGCCGTCGAAATTCAATACGACATCCACCATGTGTTCCAGTACTTTCGGTCCGGCAATCTGTCCGTCTTTGGTAATGTGTCCGACTAAAAACACGGGAACGTTATTTTCTTTAGCGTATTTGATGATTTCATTGGAGCATTCCCTGATCTGGGAGACGGTTCCCGGTGAGCTTTCAATTAATTGTGACTGCAACGTCTGGATGGAATCGATGATCACAAAATCCGGATCCAGCTTTTGGGCTTCATGAAGAATTTTCTCAAGGTTGGTTTCCGTAAAAAGGAAACAGTTCGGATTTTGGATGTCCGTCAATCGGTCGGCCCTCATCTTAATCTGAGACGCACTTTCTTCCCCTGAGACGTAGAAGATTTTTTTCTTCATCTTTAAAGCTAACTGGAGCAATAATGTTGATTTTCCGATTCCGGGTTCTCCGCCGATCAGGGTTACAGATCCTAACACGATTCCGCCGCCCAAAACACGGTTGAGTTCTTCGGAAGGGGTTTTGATCCTCGGTTCTTCATTGGTTTCGACTTCGACGATATTGATGACATGCTGCTTCGATTTTGAAAACGGCGGTGTTTTATGGGAAGGTGTTTTTTCAACGATTTCTTCTACCAGGGTATTCCACTGTCCACAGTTCTTGCACTGGCCCATCCACTGGGAATACTGGGCACCGCAATTCTGACAGAAATATGCTGTTTTTAATTTTGCCATCCTGCGAAGTTCAAAATTTTTTTTGGATTTTTAGTTAATTTTCAGACTTGATAAGATTTTTTAATTAAAATTTCCCAGAAAAATCTTTCTGAATTCAATTTAAATATCATCAAAAAACTAACATAGATCAACGCCCGTTTATCAGAACAGGCTTACTTTTGTGTCAGAATTTAATTTAAAAAATATATTCAATGAAAAAGGTATTTTTAACTTTTGTATTTGCGCTTTTAAGCGTTGTAAGTTTTGCGCAGACCGCGTGGCAGGTTGATCCGATGCATTCTTCCGTTAATTTCAATATTAAACACATGGGGATTAGTTTTGTTCAGGGAAGGTTTGATAAGTTTGACGGAAAAGCTATTACCAAGGGCAACAATCTGGATAATGCAGAACTGAGCTTTAATGTTGATGTAAACTCGATCAATACGGGTGTTGAGATGAGAGATAAGCATTTGAAAAGTGCTGATTTTTTTGATGCTGAAAAATTTCCTATGATGACTTTTAAGACAGGTTCTGTAGTGAAAGACAAGATTAACAATTATGTATTCAAAGGGAAACTGACAATAAAAGATGTAACGAAGGAAATCAGTGTTCCTGTGACTTTCGGAGGAGTTACGAAAAATCAGCAGGGAAAAGAGGTGATGGGTTTCCAGGCAGCATTCAAAGTAAACCGTCTGGATTACAATATTAAATATGATCCTACAGGTGCAGGCGTAGCGAAAGACGTTGACGTGAACTTATATTTTGAAATGGTTAAGCAATAATTTTCATATATAAATTTGATTTTAAAAAAAAGGTTTTCAGTTTTCTGGAGACCTTTTTTGTTTATTTCCTTCAAGCAGATCAAGATAGGTACTCTCTAAATTGATGTATTCATTTTTCCAGTCCTGAACGGTTTTCTCGGTTTTTTTTAACTTAACATTTGAAACTTGAATTTCTTCGAGATGGTCTACCGTATTTCTATCTTCAATATGATCGAAATATTCAGCATACCAAACATTCAGAAGCTGATCTGAAATTTCGATGTACAGTTGTTCCCCGATGAGGTTTTTAAAAATCATATGATAATTGAGCACATTTTCCTTAAAATAAATAGAAACGCATTCGTAATAATCATGATGACGTTCTGTAAAATAAATATTAAAGCGATTATTTTTCCAAATCGGCAAATTGTCGAATTTCAGTAATAATCCGTTTTCAGGTACCACTTCTACGTATTTCAGATAAACTGATTGATTGATAATTTCCATTGTAAATTTTATCTTCTCTAAAATACACAATCAAATTTTAATACAGAATTGCTTTGTATTTCTTTTTCCCATAACTTTGCACAAACCTAATCTAATGAGTAAAAAGAATACAAAGTACATCTTTGTGACAGGAGGTGTAACTTCATCTTTGGGAAAGGGAATCGTTTCTGCTTCTCTGGGCCTTCTTCTAAAATCACGCGGCTTCAACGTAACCATTCAAAAGCTTGATCCTTATATCAACATCGACCCGGGAACACTGAATCCTTATGAGCATGGAGAATGCTATGTAACCGAAGATGGTGCGGAGACGGATCTGGATTTAGGTCACTATGAGCGTTATCTGGACGCTCCTACCTCCCAAAATAATAACGTTACGACCGGGAAAATTTACCAGACGGTCATCGAAAAAGAAAGAAAAGGAGACTTCCTGGGAAAAACCGTTCAGGTCATTCCACATATTACCAACGAAATCAAAAGGAGAATTAAAATTTTATCCAAGCAGAACTACGATATTATCATTACGGAGATCGGAGGAACGGTTGGAGACATCGAATCTCTGCCTTATATCGAAACGGTTCGCCAGCTGAAGTGGGAATTGGGTGAGAATAATTCCATGGTCATTCATTTGACATTGCTGCCATACCTGGCTTCCAGTGGAGAATTAAAGACAAAGCCTTCCCAGCACTCTGTTCGTCAATTGATGGAAAGCGGAATTATGGCGGATGTTCTGGTTTGCCGTACGGAACATAAAATCCCTAAAGATCAGCGGGCAAAACTGGCGCAATTCTGTAACGTTCCTTTGGATAACGTAATTGAATGCAAGGACCTTGATACGATTTATGAAGTTCCGATGTATCTTCAAAAGCAGAACTTTGACGATGTGGTTCTTAAAGAATTAGATCTTAAAAGTGATAAGGAAGCAGATCTTAAAGACTGGAAATCATTCTTAAAGAAATTCCAGAATCCTAAAAAATCGGTGGAAATTGCTTTGGTTGGAAAGTACGTTTCCCTTCAGGATTCGTATATTTCAATTGCTGAAGCTTTTAAGCATGCCGGTGCAGATCTTGAAACGGAAGTTAAAATAAGATGGGTATACAGCGGCGATATTACCGATGAAAATATTCAGGATACCTTTAAGGGAGTAGACGGAATTCTTGTGGCACCAGGTTTTGGTGACAGAGGAATAGAAGGTAAAGTACTGACTGCTCAATATGCAAGGGAAAATAAGGTTCCTATGTTGGGAATCTGCCTGGGAATGCAGATCATGACGGTAGAATTTGCCAGAAATGTGTTAGGTTACACCAAAGCCAACTCAATGGAATTCGACACTTCGACGGAACATCCTGTCATTTCAATAATGGAAGAGCAGAAAAACATAGTAGATAAAGGAGGAACCATGCGTCTGGGAGCCTGGAAGTGTACTTTGAAAAACGGTTCTAAATTAAATGATATTTACGGATCTAAAAACATTACCGAAAGACACCGCCACCGATACGAATTCAATAGTGATTATCTCGGTGAATTTGAGAAAAACGGTTTTCTTGCAACAGGTACAAACCCTGAAACCGGATTGGTAGAAGCTCTTGAAATGCCTGACCACCCTTTTTATGTAGGGGTGCAGTATCACCCGGAATACAAAAGTACGGTAGCGACACCACATCCTTTATTCAGAGCATTTATTAAAGCTTGTAGTAAAGAAGTAAAGTAATTAGCTATTACAAACGTCATATATAAACTCAGACTGATCCTTCTCAGTCTGAGTTTATTATATAGTAATACATTATAGTGTAGAGTTTTGACAAAAAAACAGTATTTTTGTCGACTCAAAATATATTGCAGACAGTATATATTTTAAATAGGTAAAATTTTTAATAAAAATAAAATGCAACAGAACAACGGACTCGATAAAAGTCAGATTATCAGTTTTGCGGTTTTATGTTTGGTACTTTTCGGATTCATGTTTTATTTCCAGAACAAACAATCTAAGGAGGAACAGGTAAAAGCTGAGCAACAGAAAACCGAGCAGGTAAAAAATGCCGTAAAACCATCTCAGGCAAATAATATCAATCCTAATGTAACTCCCAATGCAATTCAGACGGCCAGTCTTTCCAACAAAGAACTGAAAGTGGAATTCAACAGTCTGGGAGGTCAGGTTTCTAAAGTAGAACTTGCAGAATACAAAGCATACGATCACAAATCGGATAAGGCAGATCTTCCGCTTTATCTGATCACAAAAAATAATTCCAATTACGGTTTTCAGTTTAAAGATAAAACAGGAAAAGTAATCAATACAAAAGATCTTGTTTTCTCTCCTGCAGTCAATGGAAATGCGGTTACCATGACGGCAAATTATAACGGTGCCGTGATCCAATTTATCTATACGCTGCTTCCGAAATATACTCTTGATTTTAAAGTAAGAACACAGGGATTAGCTAAAATTACATCAGACAATAAAGCTGACTTTGTCTGGGACTATAATGTAAGAAACCTTGAAAAAGGTAGAGCTCAGGAACAATCGCACTCTGAATTCTCTTATGCCTTCAATAATTATAAAGATTATGATTATGATGGAAGAACCACGATGGAGGAAGAAAAGGAAACCCTTAACTGGATTGGGGTTAAACAGCAGTTCTTTGCTTCCGTGATTGAATCTAAAACAGGATTTACCCAAAGCAAAGGAAACCAGGAATCTATTGAAGAAGGAGAATATCTGAAAAAACTGAACTATGAAGGTTTTGTGCAGATGACCGGAAGTGAGCTGAATCAGGATTTTACCTGGTACTTTATGCCTTTAGATTTACCATTATTAAAATCTTACGATAAAAATTTCGATGAAATTCTTCCTTTGGGATGGTCTTTTATCGGATGGATGAACAGAGGGTTCTTTATCCCGATGTACAACATCATTGCAGATTGGGGGCTTACAGCAGGTTGGGTGATTTTCCTGATGACGATTATTGTTAAATTAATCTTGTCACCAATCATGTACAAACAGCATAAACTGAGTGCCATGATGAGGGTAATCCGTCCTGAAATTGATGAGGTGAATGCCAAATTGAAAGATGCAGATCCGATGAAGAAGCAGCAGGCAACGATGGAAGTTTATCGGAAAGCCGGTGTGAATCAGATGGCAGGATGTCTGCCGGCCCTGGTTCAGATTCCTATATTTTATGCATTATTCCGTTTCTTCCCGAATTTTATTGATTTAAGAGGACAGGGATTCTGGTTTGCAAAAGATTTAACGGCTTATGATGATTTGATTAAATTACCATTTAAAGTTCCGTTCTTAGGAGATCATTTAAGTATTTTCGCTTTGGCTTGTACGATCGTGATTTTAATTTATACCATCATGACATCAGGCAATATGCAACAGCCACAGCAGGAAGGAATGCCAAATATGAAAGTGTTAATGTACATTTTCCCTGTTACGTTCTTATTCTTCCTTAATACGTCTGCGTCTGGTTTATCATGGTATTATTTTGTATCGAATGCGATTAATATCTTGATTATTCTTGTCATTAAATATGTAATTCTTGACGAGAAGAAAATTCATGCACAAATTCAGGCAAATAAAGAGAAGCCTAAAACTGAAGGTAAATTTCAGAAGCGGATGAGAGAGATGATGGAGAAAGCTCAGCAACAGCAAGCTTATCAGGAGCAACAGAGAGGCAAGAAAAAATAAAATAAAAAGAGAAGCAATTTAAAAGCTTCTCTTTTTTATTTGGTAGTATGTAATTTTTCTCAATCAGCATTCTTCTTCTATGCTGTAATCAAGCCGGAAGGATCTTCTGTGGTATTTTGTCGGCCCGAATTGTACCAGCGCCTGCTGATGTTTTTTAGTAGCGTAACCGAAATTGGTGTCCCAGCCGTATTCGGGATGTTCGTCATGAAGCTGGATCATCAGCTTATCCCTATAATTTTTTGCTAAAATTGATGCTGCTGCGATAGATAATACTTTAGAATCTCCTTTGATGATACATTCGTGGGGAATGTAGTTATAAGGATGGAACCTGTTTCCGTCAACTAAAATAAGTTCCGGGCGGACCTTTAGTTTGTCTAAAGCGAGGTGCATCGCATGAATGCTGGCATTAAGAATATTATGTTCATCAATAAACCCGGCAGGAAGTTCTGCAATGGCATAGTCTTTCACGTGGTCTTTAATGTACTGGTCAAGATCCATTCGTGTTTTAAAATTCAGTTTTTTTGAGTCATTTACTAAATTTTGATCAAAATTATGGTCCAAAATAACTGCTGCTGCTACTACGGGGCCGCATAAACAGCCTCTTCCCACTTCGTCGCAGCCTGCTTCAATATAAAATGCTGACCCTTTCCTTAGTAAATCCATAGTATGATGAATGTAAATTCATGTAAAATTAAATATTTTATGAGACAATAAGGCGTGAAAATTCGATGATTTTTAATCTTAACAAATATTTATATAAGCTCTAAGGGAAGTTGTGATTTTAACATTTTTTTTGATTGATTTTACCTGTTCTAAATGTTAAAATTTAGATTTGAGTAAAAATAAATTATATGCAACGCATTGTATGCAAAATCTTTTTTGTAAGAAGGATGCCCGGAATTTCATTTATAAGCTATTGTTTATCACCATGTAAAGACATTTTTTTTATAATGAATTTATATAGAAAATAACAATCGTTGAAATTTGCTTTATATATAATTATTTATATTTGAAAATATCTTATTTTTGTTAAAAAGTAGTTTATTAACGAAATATAATAAATATTTTAGTGTGATATATGTTTATTATTGAATTATTGTTAATTTTTAGCAAATTTCTTTTGCTGTTTTAAGAAAGTTTTTAAACTTTGTTTAGCAAAATTTAATTTGATATGAAGAAACTAACTATGGGTGTACTTGCATCCGTACTGTCATCATCTTTGGCGATCGCACAAGCGCAACAGCAAAAAAGTGATACAGTAAGGACACAAGACATCGAAGGTGTGGTAGTAACCGCACTGGGAATCAAAAGAGAGAAAAAATCTTTAGGGTATGCTTCACAAGAAGTAAAAGCAGACAAATTATTCGAAGGAACCACAAACACCGGAAATATTGCTTCACAGCTTTCTGGTAAAGTCGCAGGATTAAATGTGACAACAACTTCTAACTTTGGTGGTTCGGCCAATCTTGTCATTCGTGGTGTTAAATCTTTAGGTGGAAGTAATCCTCTGATTGTTATAGATGGATCCCCTGTTAACAACTCAGCAACTTCGTTTGGTACACAGAATGGTGGATTTGACTTAGGAAATGCTTTATCCGACATTAATCAGGAAGATATTGAATCGGTGAACGTACTGAAGGGTGCTGCGGCGTCTGCATTATACGGAGAAAGAGGCCTAAACGGGGTAATTGTTATTACTACAAAAACAGGAAGAGGAAAAGACGATAATTCATGGGGTGTCACTTTGTCTTCTTCTGTACAAGCCGGATTTATTGATAAATCTACTTTCCCGAAATATCAAACAAAATACGGAGGAGGTTATGATCCTTCTTTTTATTACGGAACAGCACCAGACGGAAATGATTATGCTAACTTTGGAGAAGATGCTTCATGGGGCCCGGAATTTAATCCTGCATTATCAGTTTACCAATGGGATTCTTATGACCCCAGCTCACCAAATTACAATAAAGCCACCCCTTGGGTCGCTGCTAAAAATGGTCCTATTAAGTTTTTTGAAACACCAATGTCGTTTGTTAATTCCATTTCACTTTCTAAGGGGAGGAAAGGATTTAACTTTAACCTGACGTATGATAACAATCTCTCAAGTGGTTTGTTGCCAAATTCAGATCTAAGGAAAAATACTTTGTCGACAAAAATTAATTATGACTTAAATCCGAAATTACACGCTACTGTTTACTCGACGTTAACACTTCAGGGAACTACAGGTAGAACAGAAACCGGATATAATGATAATGTTGTTACAGGTTTCAGACAATGGTGGCAAACAAATGTTGACCTGGAGGCATTAAAGAATGCTTATTTTAATAATATTGACAACCCTACTCTCGCAAACAACTACGGAAATATAACGTGGAATCGCGTAAGTAACTCAAATGGTAAGCCCGCATTCTGGAATAACCCATATTTCCAGCGTTATCAAAATTATTCTACCGATGACAGGACAAGAACATTTTCATATGCGCAGTTGACTTATGATGTGGATAGTCACATAACCATTACTGGTAAATTAAGTTACGATAACACAAACTTAATTTTTGAAA
>JBMDXW010000181.1:0-2791 GCA_048594965.1 Chryseobacterium sp. | reverse complement strand
GCTATTCTTTCTATGCAACTCAACTTAAATGATAAACTATATTTTGATATTCCCATAAATAAAAAAATGCCCCTAAAAAGTGTCTAACTTTTTGGGGGCAGTCCAAGATCTGCTAAACGGTTTTTTTATGTTATTTAAACTAGTATTATTCAGAATATTCCTTTAATAGCTGTCTGTAACTCATCAATATGGTCGATTTCGAAATAAAGCCGATAAACTTGTTCTGGGCATCGACAACAGGGAGATTCCACACGGCCGTATCATCGAATGTCTGAAGAATCTGTAAAGGCTGATCCTCCGGATGAATGACTGCCGCAGGAGGTTTCATGATCTGACCTACCGACGATGAAACCTCATCAGTGGTAAAAAGATAAGGACGAATATCGTCAAGGGTAAGGATTCCACGAAGGGTTTTATCATCATTTAACACCGCAAAAATATTTTTGTTCCCGTTTTTTACCAGTTCGAATAATTCAGTAATCGGTGCCGTTTCATTAATAGCCTGGGAATACCGGTCAATAAAATCTTCCGTCTTCAGGGAGAACAGGATGTTCTTATCATGCTTATTCGTAAAGATCTTGCCCTGGTCAGCCATTGATTTCAGTTCCGGGGAGATCGGAGAGAACCATTTTGCAATCAGGTACGATATAATGGAAGCAATCATGAGCGGAATAAAAAGGTCATACCCGAAGCTGGATTCCGCAATAAGGAAAATCGCAGTCAGCGGTGCATACATCACGCCGCTCATCGCACCGGCCATTCCTACGAGGACCAGGTTGGTGACCGGAACTTCAGCAAAGCCGATCTGCTGGCAGATCAGGGCAAAAAGGTAGCCCACCGTGCCGCCGGCAAAAAGGGAAGGAGCGAAGTTCCCACCATTTCCTCCGCTGAAAATAGTGAATGACGTTGCAAAAGCCTTTAGCAACAAGACAAGAATCAGGAAAACGATAATCGTAAAATTGCCGATCTCGAAGTACCGGAACAGGCTGTTCTCGATAATCCGGTGCATATCGCCGTTGGTAAATGCTTTTACCGTTTCGTATCCTTCTCCGAACAGTGGCGGAAAAAGAACACACAACAGAGACAGCACCGCGCCGCCGAACATCGCCTTGCGCAGCCTGGACATATTTAATTTCTTGATAAAATGTTCCACCTTCTTGGAAATAATCACGAAATACCTCGCATAAAGACCGGTAACGATTCCTAAAATAAGATAGTAGGGAACATTTTTATAGTTAAAAGCTTCTCTGGTGTAAAACCTGAAGAGCACATCTTCCTGAAGGAGGATCCTGGAAAGAAGACTCCCGCAGACCGCCGCTACGACAAGCGGGATAAAATCGGTAAATACCACTCCGGTCAGCAGAATTTCAAAAGCAAACATGATCCCGGCAATGGGAGCATTAAAGGCTGAAGCGATCCCTGCGGTAGCACCGGCCGCCAGCAGCAGCGTTCTCTCTTTATAATTAAGCCGGTAGGTCTGGGCAAAATTGGATCCGATGGCTGCACCGGTCACAGCGATCGGGCTTTCAAGACCTGCCGAACCTCCCAACCCGACGGTTACGGCACTCTGCACGATCTGGGAATACATTTTCACGGAAGAAACAATGCTTGAATTCTGCGCGATCTCATACAGGATCGCGCCGATTCCTTTCCGGTCCTGTCCTTTAAATATCGTCAGTACGATGCTCGTCGTGAGTACAATTCCCAGGAAAGGAAAGATGATATAAAACAGGATCTGGTATTCGAAGTGAACTTTCGTCGTGATGAAATGATGAATCGCATGAACCAGCGACTTCAGCAGAACCCCCGCCAGTCCGGCAGTGCAGCCCACGAGAATACCCGAGAGCACCAGAAACTGGTTCCTGCTTAATCTGTTGTTGAGCCAATGAAGAATAAGTTCGTAACTTCTCGCTTTTTCAAGTCCGTACTTCTGAAAGTCTCTTTTAAACTTAAGAAAGCTCAGAAACTTTTTCTTATGATGAATATTCACTGTTGAGATTTTATACCGTAAAGGAATATCTACGGTCCGGTAAATTTATGAAATATATCATGAATATTAAAATCAGGAATTATCCGCAGCATCCCTTTTCGGTCTTAAAATAAGCCTGATGGAAGGATTGTTGGTAATGAAAAGACGCATCCAGTTGAGGCCCAGACGTACTTTGCTGCTGAAGCTTACCAACGGGATAATATGAATGAAAAGCCAGGTAAGCCACGCTAAAAATCCTTTAAACGAAAACTTCGGCAGATCGACGACCGCATCGAATTTCGAGATGATGGCCATACTTCCTTTATCATTGTACTCAAAAGGAATGAGCACCTTCTCATCTTCAATTCTTTTGAAGTTTTTGCCTAAATTTTTAGCATGCTGAATGGCGACCTGTGCCAGCTGGGGATGTCCCTTCGGATATTTTTCCTCGGTAAGTTGGAGCGCTATATCTCCGAGGGCATAAATATTGGTGGTTCCGTTCACTTTATTATAGGCATCTACCAGCAGTCTTCTTCCTTTACCGACACTTTCTTGGGGAATTCCCGGTACTTCGCGGCCGAGGACTCCGGACGTCCAGATCAGGGTTTCTGTTTCGATAGTCTGCCCGTCTCCCAGGATTACTTTGCAGTCTACATAATCTTTTACTGCAGTATTAAGGATGATCTTTACACCCAATTTTTTCAGTCTTTCATAAGCCGCTTCCTGGGCCATCTTACTCATCGGGGAAAGAAGAGTTGGCATAGCATCAATCAGATAAATATTAGAAAGTCCCAGTTTTATTTCAGGATATTCTTTTTCTGC
>JBMDXW010000180.1:0-3612 GCA_048594965.1 Chryseobacterium sp. | reverse complement strand
AAGAGTCTACATTGAAAAACAAATCATGGTACACCAGGACAGTCGTTACAGAAAATCCTCTTGTGTATGATATGAAAAAGCAAAATCCGCCCGCTTATCTGAATCTATACCTGATGATTGCTGCCAATAGAAATGCTTATGATAAATCTTTATCAGACATTGCGAAAGTTATTGAAATATTCCAGACCCACAATGTCCTTGAATATACCGACGCCGTAGCCAGCAGGAGTTTCAGGTTCCGGATAGAGCTGCATTCTATTCCCTTTGAGCAGCTGAGCTATGTCTGGGGACTGTTGGGAGGAAAAGTAATGCCGTCCGCTTTATATAAAGTAAGTGTCGTAAAAATTGAAGCGATCGACGTAACCCCGGTTAACTTAATTGACGAAGTAAATGTGAAAAGTATCAAAGTCGATTAAAGATCACCATCAAAACTAAACTAAAAACTAATAACCTTTAACTTAAATTTTAACATGCTAGATTCAACAACACCCGGTGTTTCAGTTGAAGAAATCACCCGGCTCCCCAATTCAGTTTCATTAATCGATACGGCTATTCCGGTATTTATCGGATATACCGAAGAGATCCCCGCAGACCATACCAGGCCTTTTCAGATCAGCTCCCTTTTAGAATTTGAAAAATACTTCGGAAAAGCAAAAAAAGAGAAGATTCAGCTGAAAGATACTGAGGATAATGGAGTGAAACTGATAGCACCGGAAGTCAAGTTTTTGATGTATTATTCATTGCAGATGTACTTTGCCAATGGTGGCGGACCGTGCCAGATCGTTTCAGCAGGGGATTATACTTCCGGCCAGGTACAATTGGCCGACCTGAAAAATGGTCTGGAGAAAATTACGGATGCCAGCGATCCCAAACTTATTATTTTTCCGGACGCGCTGTCCTTAAGCGAAAGTGATTTCTATAGCATTTACAATGAGGCAATCGGCAAAGCAGAGTCGACGGCGAAAAGCTGGTTTGTCCTGCTGGACACCTATCACGGGAATTCGGCTGCCGGGTCAGACCACCTGAACACCATCGCAAATTTTAGAAACGAAGTAAAATTAACCAGCCATGCCGCAGCTTATTTTCCTCATCTTACCACCGTCCTGAATTACACTTTCGACGAAACGGAAACCGCTATTGAGCACGCGGGCTTACAGGCTGAGGGGCAGTCCGCCGCAAGCTTATATGCGGGTGAGATCTCAGCTTTGGATGAGTTGAAAAATTTAGCTGCTGAAGAAATATCCGGTGGATCGGCAGAGGCTCTGGTGCTGGCTGATCTTTTAGGCCAGGCGGTTGCTATCGCAGAAGAAATTTATGAAACTGCTGATGGACCATCCGGCGGAACAGACCATGCAAAAGCAGACCTGGAAGAAGCTGTTGAAGAGGCAAAAGCGGTTCTTGAAGCCATATACGACGGTACGATTGACGATTTTGTGATCCCTAATGATCTGGCTGCCGATGCGCCGGTCTTCAGTGGAGAATTCGAAGCCCTAAAAAATGCCATTCTTGCTGTAAAAGATGAAGCAGGTGCCGCTCATGGCTTAACCCTAAAAAGCCTGGAGTCTTCCCATTCTGCATTATACAGCAGGATAAAAAAAGAAATGAGATCGCTGAAAGTGGTTCTGCCTCCTTCTTCTGCAATGGCAGGCGTGTACGGCAGAATAGACAGTACACGCGGAGTCTGGAAAGCACCGGCCAACGTAAGTCTCAATTATGTTTTAGCCCCAACCGAGAAAATTTCAGATCAGGAGCAGTCGGATCTGAATATCAATAATTCAGGATCGATAAATGCGATCAGAACATCTGCCGGAAAAGGAACTCTGGTCTGGGGAGCACGCACCTTAGACGGAAAAAACAAGACCGAAGAAGGAAAAGATAATCCGTGGAAGTATATAAGTGTACGCCGGTATCACGATATGATTGAAATGTCCATTCAGAAAGCATTGGCGGATGCGGAGTTTATCAATAAACCGAACATACGCCGCACCTGGCTACTCGCAAAAACAATGATCGGAAATTTCCTTCATCAGCAGTGGATGGATGGCGCATTGGCCGGCAATACGGTAAACGAAGCCTATAAAGTGGAAGTTTACGGTGACGAAAATAAACCTAAAACAATGAATGTAACCGTAGAAGTCGCATTGGTGCGTCCTGCGGAGTTTATTACCCTGAATTTTTCACACAAATTACAAGAGTTCCAATAAATAATCAATCACGAGTAAAACATTCGAAGTTTTCGCTTCGGAGTATTATTAATCTTAATTTAAAATTTTAACAAATGAATTACAAAACCCCTGGAGTCTACGTGGAGGAACAGGAAAAATTTCCGCCTTCCGTAGCGCAAGTTGAAACGGCCATTCCTGCTTTTGTGGGATATACGGCATACGGCACGAAGAATAAGCCGACAAGAATCACCTCTATGTTGGAATATGAACAGCTTTTTGGAGAAGCAAATCCTGAAAAGTTTGCGGTGGCTTTTAAAGATGGCGTTGCAACAGCTACACAACCAAAGGTCAGCGACTTTAAAATGTACTACGCAATGCAGATGTATTTTGCCAATGGTGGCGGGCCATGCTATATCGTTTCTGTAGGAAATTACACAGATCCTGTGCAGGTAGAATCTACGACATCGGATAAAACTTTACTCAAAGGCCTCGAGTCACTGAAAAAGGAAGACGAGCCTACGCTTATCGTTTTCCCTGATCTGCAGGGCTTGGTGACTACAGCTACTGATGTTTCGGCCGCCCATTCGGCTCATCAGGTTGCAGAAGACAACGAAGATTTGGCCACTGCTGCTGAAGCTGCTGCTGGAGCTGTTTCAGATGCAGTCAATGGTGTTGATGTCGCTGCTGCAGTGGCCGCGGCAAAGGCTATTGCTGACGATTATGAAATTACTGACCCTGCTGATCTTAGTGAAGTTGCTGCCGCTCAGGCTGCTCAGGCGGTAATAGAAGCTGTAGAAACTGCGGCTGACCTTACCGGTGCTACGTTAGTTTCCGTTAAAGCTGCTGCCAAAGCGGTGGCTGATGCTTACGAGGCAGATCTTACAACGGCTGCAGTTTTGGTGGCTCTTGCTGCTCAGAATGTAGATGCTGTGACTGAAGCCAGCTTACCTGCATCTGTATCCACGGTTTATTCTGTGTATAACAATGCCCTGAAGCAGGCAGAACTAATGAAAGACCGGTTTGTCATTATGGATGTTCTCGGAGATGATGCTACCTTCAGAGATGAAGTGAATGGATCAGGATTAAAATACGGCGCAGCATACCATCCGAAACTGAAGACGGTTTTAAGTTATGCTTACAAAGAAACTGAAGTTTTGGTTACCGAAGCTTCGGGGATCTCAAATTTATCAGATTTGAAATATGCAAATTCGGAACTGTACAATCAGGCTAAAAAGGCTATTGAATCTAAAAAGGTAGTGATGGCTCCGTCATCCTCCATGGCAGGAGTGTATGCCAGAGTAGACAGTACGGCCGGGGTGTGGAAGT
The DNA here is from genome assembly GCA_048594965.1 of Chryseobacterium sp. Classification (GTDB taxonomy): domain Bacteria; phylum Bacteroidota; class Bacteroidia; order Flavobacteriales; family Weeksellaceae; genus Chryseobacterium. The sequence goes on along the minus strand of JBMDXW010000180.1, from coordinate 121 downwards.
CACCTGCCAGTCAGGGACTAAATCTGGTAGAGGCTCCCGTCGTGAAAATCTCCGATAAGGAACAGGAAAAACTGAATATAGATCCGGAAAGCGGAAAATCCATCAATGCGATCAGGGCATT
>JBMDXW010000018.1:0-6482 GCA_048594965.1 Chryseobacterium sp. | reverse complement strand
GAGACAAAGGAAAAGAGCCATGTCAAAGCATAAAAAGCAGGTTAAGAAAGGAGGAAGAGAAAAGCGATGTAGATTTAAGGTTTAAAATTCCGGATTTATTTAAGCAAGACCGGCATCATTACTTCCAGGTTCTATAATTTTGCCTACTGCCTACTGCCTACTGCCTACTGCCTACTGCCTACTGCCTACTGCCTACCGCCTACTGCCTACTGCCTACTGCCTACCGCCTACCGCCTACTGCCTACCGCCTGTACACTTGTCTGCCACCCTAGCCCCGATAGAAACGGTTACCCCACAGCAAGCCCGGAAAAGAGATGGATTTAAGTCAGGAAAAGCTTGGCGCGAGGAGTAAGAGTGGATAGCGGGAAGCAGCTCCTGAAAACAGTTTAAAAGTCGTTGTAGAGAGGTATTGTTAGTTGTTGTTAAAATTGTGCGTGAAGGATGAATTAATGCTCATCAAATGATCACAATTATATTTTACACTGCCGAAATTGAAATTTCTACAAATAAAAAAGCCTCCGGTGTAGACCAAAGGCTGTATTTTTTAGTTAGAATATCCGATCAATTCTTCTTTTTTGGAATTGTAAATTCTGTATTCTAAATATTTAAAAGAATCTCTTGGGACAACGGTTACCCATTTTTTGTATTTCATAAACCATTTTGTCTGAATGCTGTTGAACCCTTTGGTAAGGTATGCTTCAACAAATGGATGAACGTGCAGGTAGAGTTTCCCTTTTTCTTTTTGCATGATCGTTCTCAAGGTTTCGCCCATTCTTTCCACAATAACGATAGGAGCAACAATTTCTCCGTCTTTATTTGGGTTTTCTTCTTTGGTTTCGATCTGTTTCTCCGGTCGGTTTCTTTGTCTCGTGATCTGTATCAGTCCGAATTTACTTGGCGGAAGTATTTTGTGGCGGGCTTTGTCGCGTTTCATTTCTTCCCTTAGATGCTCATAAAGATCTTTCCGGTGTTCGGGGTTGGTCATATCAATAAAGTCGATCACGATGATTCCTCCCATATCGCGAAGACGCAGCTGCCTTGCAATTTCGGTGGCTGCCATTTTATTGACTTTAAGTGCATGTTCTTTATTGACGGATGTTCCGGTGGTAATGTTGTTACCGGAGTTTACATCGACTACGTGAAGGGCCTCTGTGTGTTCTATCACGAGGTAGGCGCCTTTGGAGCTTGGAATGTTTACATGTTTACCAAAGCTTTGTTTAAGCTGCTTTTCAACATTGTAATATTCCAGGAGTGGAACATGTGAATCATAAAAGTGGACAATATTCTTTCTTTCGGGAGCAATTACTTCCAGGTAATTCTTCATTTCACTGACCATTTGCTCATCATCGCAGGTGATACTCACAAAATCCTGATTAAAATTGTCTCTCAAGATCGCGGAAGCTTTATCATCTTCGCTAAGTACTCTTGAGGGCACTTTATTTTTCTGGATATTCTTGAAAGTGGTTTCCCATTTCTGGATCAGCTGATTCATGTCGTTATGAAGATCGGCTACTTTTTTACCTTCTGCCACGGTCCTGATAATGACGCCGAAACCTTCGGGTTTTATGCTCTCGATAAGTGTTCTGAGGCGTTCTTTTTCTTCAGCGCTTCTGACTTTTTTAGAAATTGAAACTTTGTTATCGAATGGAATCAATACCAAAAAGCGTCCTGTGAGCGAAATCTGGGTGGATATTCGCGGTCCTTTTGTAGAAATGGGCTCTTTGGTTATCTGAAGTAAAACGACGTCATCTTTAGCGATTACTTTGTCGACGGTTCCGTTTTTATCAATTTCCGGTTGTATTTCAAAATTTTTTAAGCCTGAAGTATTTTGCTTTTTGGAAATCGTATCCCTGAGAAATTTTCTATAGGTAAGATATTGTGGTCCCAGATCCTGATAATGAAGGAAGGCATCCTTTTCGTAGCCTATATTTACAAAGGCTGCATTAAGGTTGGGCGCCAGTTTTTTTACTTTTCCGATAAAAAGATCTCCTACTATAAAATCACTTTTGTCCTCTTGCTCATGAAGTTCACATAGTCTTCCGTCTTCCAGCAGTGCAATCTTTGTAAGATCGTCCTCATGCGAAACTATTAGTTCTTTCTTCATTTTATTGTAAGATAAAAATTGTTAAGATGGTAGAAAGCAGGCATATATTTCATCATATAAATTTATCCTTAAATTAAGAATTAGTATTGAATGAATAGCAATTTTTTTGATAAAATATAAAATCCGCTCATTGACATCTTAAATAGTTGCAAAACAAAATATAGTCGGTGAACCTTTAAAAAATTAAAATCACCAACTATATTATATATTATGAATCTCAGGAAATGAGATTATTTTTTCTTGTGTCTGTTTGCTCTTCTTCTCTTTTTTCTTTTGTGAGTTGCAACCTTGTGTCTTTTTCTTTTTTTTCCGCTTGGCATAATTATAATTTTTTAGTAACTAGTTAATATTCAGTTGATTTATTTTACCTTTACTTTTGTTTTTACTTTCTCTACGAAAGATTTTGACGGCTTGAAAGCAGGAATGTTGTGAGCAGGGATTTCAATAGCAGTGTTCTTGGAGATGTTTCTTCCTGTTTTTGCAGCTCTTGTTTTAATGATAAAAGATCCAAAACCTCTCAAATAAACATTATCTCCATTATACATAGAAGTTCTGATTTCCTGCATAAAAGCTTCTACAACTTTCTGTGTTTCATTCTTTTCGGTTCCCAACTTATTTGAGATGGTGTTTACCAATTCTGCCTTTGTCATTTCCTTATTTTAATTTTAAATTTTAGGTGTGCAAATTTAGTTAAAAAAATTGAATATTAGCAAATTAGTGGTAAAATATTTTTTGGTAAGCGATTGAGAATTGTATGTTTAATCTATATTATCAAAGGGTAAAATCTTTTTTTACATGCTGGAATTATAATATCCGTTCTCCACACAGAAGCGAATGAGGTGAAGTTTGGTTTTCAATCCGAGCTTTTCAGTAAGGCGGTTGATGTAGGTATCAATGGTTCTTGTACTGAGATTGAGTTTTTCACCGATCTCTTTATTGCTGAAGCCTTCATAACAGAATTTCATCAGCTGAATCTCCGTGGGTGAAAGTTCTTCCTGGCTTTTTTTCTGCCTGTCCATATACTCCATGACGGCAAGGGGCTGCTGTTCCCATTGTTTAGTATAGGCATCATAATCGAAGCTGTCTGACGTTATTTTGCCTTTGATTATTTCTTTGATGATGCTGCTTTTCTTCTGGCAATAAAAAATATTGGGAATTTTTGAAAGGATCTCCGCCATATCTTCCTGGTAGGTTCCCGAATAGGTAATAATGGGCGTTTCGGTGTTGCTTTTACGGATGTATTTGATCGCTTCCAGACCGCTTAAGACAGGCATGAAAAGTTCTACTATAAACACGTCCTCCTGCCTTCGGTAATTTCTGCTGATCAGCTCATGTCCGTTGTTGCAATCGTTAAGAAGCATGTAAAACGGATTTTCGGTAAGCATTTTGATTAATATTTTTTTAAAATAAAAATCACTGTCTGCTATGGAAAACCGAACAGTATTGGTCAATAATTTGCTCACTTTAATATCGATTTGGTGAATGATAATTAAAAATCTGATCACTAAATTATGAAAATAAGCTGAATGTGAAAATTAAACTTAAATTTATTAGAAAAATAATATTACATCAACATAATATTTAAATTTTGTGAATAAATTATTTTTTTATAATTTCACGTTCCAAACAAATCACATTATATGTCTTCGAACCGGGAGAAAAAACTAAACAAGGCAGACGTCAGGATAGGCATTTGGAAATTTGTTCTATCGTTCATCGTTTTATCAGGTGTTTCCTTCATCTGTGTATTTTTCTTTTTCAAAAGCTACGACATCCAAAGACAGGGGATCAAGAAAGAGGCGGACGACTACCGCTATCTTCTTACCAGGAGCAATGTCCTCAAAGAGCATATTGACAGCATATTTTACCGTATGGACCAGCTTGACATCAACAGGGTGCAAAATGATATTTTTCTCAGAAACGCCATCATGGAAGATGTCAGGAACGCAAGAGGCGCCATGGGTACGGACAGTGCCGGAAATTTTAAACATTATTCCATCCTGATGAAGCAGATCGAGCCGATGCTGGCTCTAAAGAAACAGATTATCGACGTTTCTTACAAAGAACAGGTGGCACTGAGAAATCTGAACGAATGCAAAGGGAAGATAGGAATCATCAACAGTGAGCTTAAGGTAGATCCTACCAGGAAATTTTCAGGAGTGAGAAGAAGAAGATAAAAACGAACACTATGCAAGCACAAGTTACTCTATCAAAGAAAGAAAGGCATTACCAGTTTCTATACTTAGTTCTAATGCTTTTTGCAGCCCTTATTTTTATGGGAATCATCTTTTTAAGAGGATTCCAATCTCCTTTTTCAGATAATGATATCGTCTCCGTACAGTTGCTGGAAGAAAAGGCCAAATTCGATCAGAAGCAGAAGTCATCATTCAAGGTCCTGGACAGTACTTTTTCGATGATTAATAAGATTACCGATGAAGGTGCGCAGCCTTTTGAGGAAAACAATATTATGTACGGGATCAATGACGTTGCCGGCTATTACCAGAACGGGGAAAACATCAACGATATCAGAAAAGAGGCGTATCCTCAAATCGCAGAGTTCTATAAAATGTATTTCAACGACAAAAAAATTATTTCAAGCAAAACTGAGAATATCAAAAACTTTGAAAAGCAGTTTGATGAATGCTCCATCGGTTTCAAGGAAAAGAAAAGCCAGCTTTTCCAGCGCGAGACCGCTTTGAACTCAAGGTCGCAGTAAGATTTTTACACTAAGGGAAAATTTACACAAACACAATACACATCACACAATCATTAACTATGAATTACTTTCAGAAAAACAAGAAGAACATTATTATCGGTGTTATTGCAACATTGCTGATAGCAGCATTGGTCGCATTATGGCTGCAGAAGAAAGTGATACACTCATCCGACGATATTTTAGGATTGGTCTATCCGTCTAACCTGAAAGAGGGAGATACACTTTCATTCGAAGATAAAACACAGTTTGCCAAAACAAAAAGATGGAATTTCGGAGACGGAACCACCAGCGATAAAAGCAAAGGCATTCATTTTTACAACAGGCCGGGATATTATCAGGTTACCCTGATTATCGATAATAAATATTCCAAATCTTTCCCTATCATTGTTTCTCCAAGGACTGTGCCTAAAAAAGACACTGTAAAGAAAGTGACACTCATCGATGCACCGTCCCAGGCAACGCAGTTTGAAAACGTGCAGTTCCGTGCCATTTCAGACGGTAAACAGTTTACCTGGAAATTCGGAGAAACCGGGAGAATTGATTCTAAAGACAAGCTGGCGATCTATTCTTACCAGAAACCGGGTGATTATGTGGTGAGTCTGATCACCGATGAAACGGCAGAACCTGTTCTACACCAGATTAAAATTCTTCCTTACTACGATGCCATGGAAGATGAAGTAAGTGTGGAAGATGCGTATGCCAAAATTGATAATGATTTTAAATATCACCTTCAGCAGATTGCCTACGGAAACAATTTCAATATGCATTACAATTATCTCCTGAGAACATACCTGTGTAACAATGAAAACACGGTAGTGAAAGTAAATGACAGCAAAGTCAATAACTTTTACATGTACTGCGCAGGACTTCAGTTTGATAAAAATAATGTCATCCAGACCGTTAAGGTGAATTTTGATGATGCGCAAAACTGCGTTACCAAAGTAGATATCAACCAAAGCAAATAACAGCCGTCCTTTTTTCGGGACATCACCAATCATAAAAGATAAATAGGATGAAAAATAAACTTCCTCTAGCAGCATATTACATCGGAATTTCGGTATTGCTGACAGCCTGTCAGGTAAAACTTCCGTCAAAAAGAACACCGGAGCCTTCCCATTACGGACAGGTAGACAATGCCCCGGTAGTCAACGGTTTCCCTAAAAAAGCAGTTCCGTGGATTGCCATTTCGGACCGGTCCAGAAATACCGCTTACCTTGATAAAAGCGATGAAAAATCGTATAAAGAAGTTAAGTTTCTCGAGCCTTTAATGGTCCTCAAGCACAGAGACGGTATGGTAAAAGTAGCGGAATATATTCCTGATGCTTTAATGAAGAAAGTCTCCTCCAAACAGGTAAAAACCTATGGCTGGATTCCGGAATCTGATCTTCTCTTATGGAGCAATGCTCTTAAAGGGGAAAAAACAGGCTTTCCGGTAAAAGTAGCAGTTGTTCCCAGCAACAGCGAAGTCATCAGAAACTCTGAAAGGTATTATAAAAATGATTCCATCATGGTGTTTAATTCACCAAGTCTCATTGAGGAGGCCGGCGTGAAAATACCCAACGGGCAGATGGTTTATGTTTACAAACAGGCCGAAAATAATAAGAGATTCCTGGTAGGGAAAAAACCTGCGGTGGATATAGACAGCATTGGGACAAGTATTTA
>JBMDXW010000179.1:0-3569 GCA_048594965.1 Chryseobacterium sp. | reverse complement strand
GGATATAGACCGAAGTCATATTCATATTGTCTCCGTGTGCGTGGATGAGGAAGGTAAAAAGATCTCTGACAAATTCGAAAAGGTCCGTTCGATGAAAGTATGCCGAGAACTTGAAGAGCAATTCGGATTGTTACCTGCCCTGAAAAAAGAAATTAAATTAAACAACCCTATTTTTAAGCCCGTCGATTATAAGCGAGGGGATGTCAAAAGTCAGATCGCCTCAGTGGTAAGGAATATCAGTTCTCAGTATCAATTTCAATCCCTTGGTGAATACAATGGGCTGCTCTCTCTTTACCATATTACCGCAGAAAAAGTGGAAGGCGAAATGCACGGTTATTCGCAAAGAGGTTTGCTGTACTTTCCGACAGATAGTAATTGTAAAAAAACAGGAAATCCTTTTAAAGCATCGCTGTTTGGAAAAAAGGCTGGACTCGATTCATTGGAAACGCACTTTGAATCCAGCAAGGAAAAAATGACCAGTCTTTCTGAGAGAGAAAAACTAAAAGAAAAAATTGTACTTGCATTGCAATCTTCCAACGATGAAAAATCATTTACAAAAAAGTTACAGAAAGAAGGCATTAATACAGTAATTCGGAAAAATGACAAGGGAAGAATTTACGGAATGACTTTTATCGATCACGGATCAAAGACGGTATGGAACGGTTCAAGATTGGGAAAAGAATGTTCTGCCAATGCATTTAATGAGTGCTGGAATAACAATCTGAAACCGGATGAAAAAGGAGCTGAAAAAACATATGATAGATCTACTATGTCGAATGATGCGAATTTTCTCCCGACATTAGATCAATTCTTCGACATGATGGATACAGATACCGGTAAAGATTTATTCGAAGCAGTAGGCGGTTTATTACCGCAAGCGCAGGGAGAAGATGATGAGGAAAGTGATTTTGCAAAAAAGATGAAAAACAAACGCAAACGCAAAAAACATTAGTGAATCCCGTAGATCATCCAGAGTAAAAACTTCAATTGAACAATCTTCTGAACTCCAAAGGTGAGACATTTGTCTTTATCTTAAAAAGCTTGCTGAAAGATTGAGAATGTTCAAACCCCAATTCATAAGCAATTTCAGAAACGGAGAGATTGGTTGTTGTCAACCTATCCTTCGCTTTTTCGATGAGCTTTTCGTGGATGTATTGCTGTGTCGTTTGTCCGGTCAGTGTTTTTAGCAGACTTCGCATGTATTGCGGCGACATTTTAAATTCATTGGAGAGAAACTGTACGCTTGGCAAGCCATGTTCTTTTAGATGAGTCCCATCAAAATAATCATTGAGAAGAATTTCCAGTTTTTCTAAAAACTGGTGATGTCCTTTTTGACGGGTAATAAACTGTCGTTGATAGAAACGTTGTGAATAATTCAATAGCGTTTCCAGTTGGGAAATGATAATATTCTGACTGAATGTATCAATATTGGTCTGATATTCTTGCCTGATGTTTTCAACGATCTGCTGAACTTTTATTTCCTCATCCTCTGATAAAAAAAGGGCTTCGTTGACTGAATAATCAAAGAATTCATATTTTTTGATAGATGAAGCTAAAGGTGTATGCCAAAGAAAATCCGGATGAATCATCATCATCCATCCGGAAGGGTTTTTACCGTTTTCTTCCCGGATTACGCTCAGAATCTGATGAGGCGCCATACAAAACATAACGCCTTCATCAAAATCATAATCCTGCTGTCCGTATTTGTATTTATGATTCATATCTCTTTTCACGGAAATCATATAGAAATCGAATATCAAACTCTGTTTCCCACTTTCCAAAGCCGGTGCCATATCTTCAAAATTGATTACACTGATGAGTGGATGCTTTGGCTTTGGCAGACCTCGCAATGTATGAAATTGTGAGATGGTTTTTATTCTTATTGGTGAATCGGACATCATTTCAATATTTAATGAATATAAATGTACAGAATATTATTGTTCAGAGAAATAGACATTACTTCGCAAATCTTCTAACAAAGTCGGTTGTCGCGGATTCCAGCCTAAAGTTGCTTTTGTTTCTTCGCTTGAAGTCAGATTATTTAGACTTGCAAAATGGGCAAACCATCCAAAATGTTCTTCCGCTTCATCATTGGTAAGAGAAACAACCGGAACTTCCAATCTTTCTGCGATAAATCCTGCGATATCTTTAAACGGAATTCCCTGCTCTCCAACGGCGTGATATCTTGTTCCGCTTTCAAAAGGTTTTTCCAAAGCCAACCGGTATAATTTCGCAGCATCTAATTTGTGAACTGCCGGCCAGACATTATTTCCGTCACCAATGATAGCGGATTTACCTGTTTGTTTTGCTATATTGATTAAAGTCGGAACAAATCCAATACGATCACCTTTTCCGTGAACCGATGGCGACAATCTGATGACCGCGACTTTCACGCCATTAGCTGCAACAGAATCTGCAGCGTTTTCTGTGGCAATTCTCGGATGAGGATTGTTTACAGAAATTTCTTTCTCTGTTGTTATGCCGTCTCTTGAGAAAAGTGCAGTTCCTGAAGTGATGAGAAATGGTTTTTCTGTTCCCATTAAAGCTTCGCCAATGGTATGAATAACTTTTCCATCCAGTTCACACATTTCTGCAAATCTTGTAAAATCGTGGACAAATCCTAAATGAATTACCGCATCTGAGGCTTCAGCTCCCGATTTCAGGCTGTCAAAATCGTTTAAATCTCCGTGATGTGCTTCTGCACCCGCATCAGTTAGCTTTTTGGCTGATTCTTCCGAACGCGCTAATCCTAATACTTGATGTCCATTGGTTAATAATTCCTGTACTACGGCAGATCCTACGAATCCTGTTGCACCTGTTACAAATACTTTCATATTAATATCATTTTATGAAGCAAAGTTCAGATTTCAGTTTTATAGTCTTGGAGCCGAAAAGTATTTTCTTGTAGCCGAAAAATTTAATGGTATCACTTTCTGAACTCCAAAGGAATAAATCTGTTTTAATTTTAAATAGTTTACTAAAGACTGTGAATGCTCGAACCCAATTCCTAAGCGGTTTAGGGAAGACAAAACCAGCCTTTCTTTTCCCAGGAGCGCCATCATTGAATTACAAATCATTGAGGCTCATACCTTACCCCCGAACCTTTAAATAGTATAGAAGTGCAGGGAGAAGACGACTTGAGAGGACTCGCCAAAATCATGGGCTTTATGAGAGCGGTCAGCATTATTCTGGTAATAATGCACCTCTACTGGTTTTGCTACGGATTTTTTGCGCAAAGACAATGGACCTTGGAGCTCATCAATAAAATACTCCACAATTTCAATAAAACAGCAGGGTTATTTTCTCACTCCCTTTATTCTAAACTGTTTTCCGTTTTGTTATTGGGCCTTAGCTGTTTGGGGACAAAAGGGGTTAAAAATGAAAAGATCAGTTGGAAAAAAATACTGATCATTTCTTTTATCGGAACCGTATTGTTCTTTTTTAATTCATTTCTATTAGAATATCCAGCATCCGGCGCCACCTCCTTTTATATTTTATCCACTGGTGCCGGATACGTTCTTCTGATGCAGGCGGGCGTTTGGATCAGCCGTTTGTTAACAACAAATCTG
>JBMDXW010000178.1:0-3893 GCA_048594965.1 Chryseobacterium sp. | reverse complement strand
GGATTTCTTATCGAAATAATTTGACAGAAAATTATCATCATACATAATGATTCCAAACCACACAAAAGATTTTGTGTGGTTTGGCGTTAATATTGCACCCTAATTTTTAAAATTGAAAAAGGTAAATACATGAAAAACTGGATCATAGTACTCTTACTGATGTTTGTTGCCACTTCGTGTAAAACGAGAAATGCAGCGAGAAAAGCCAATAAAAATATTAAAGTTGACAGCGCTTTCGTGCTGCAGGAAGATCAGAATCCCAAAGACTCTAATGAACCGGTGAGAAACAAACTTCCTTTTTTTGAGCACGTCATTCCGATGCCGCAGTTTGAACAGATCAAAATAAGCAGTAAGGTCAATGTGGAAACCGGAAGTTATGTTCCTACACTTGATGCTACCATTTATATCGAAAAAGATAAAAAAGTCTGGATGAATCTCACAGCCTTCATTATTACCGTTGCCCGGGGAATCGCAACTCCCGAAGGGATTAAAGGTCAGGATAAAACCAGCAAAACCTACATCGATTCCGATTTTGACTACCTTAATAATCTGCTCAATGTAAATTTTATCGATTACAAATCTCTAGAAAAGATTCTTCTCGGAAGAACTTTCGTTAAGATCAACGATTCGCAGTTTACTCTTACTCAGAATGCACAGGGCTATAAAATGGTTTCAAATGTCAACCAGAAGATTGTAACCGATGAAAAAACGAGAGAATATAAAATTGAGTTGAATTACGACACCAATTATGATCTCCTTAATGTAAACCTTAAAGATGTCCTCTCACCGGATGAACTTTATGTAGCGTACAGCAACTGGGAAGAAGTCAACGGAATCCGTTTACCCAAAAATGTTAAAATAATTATAAAAGGCTCAAAAAGCAGTCAGATTTTACTGGAAAATACGAAATTTGACTTTTCGAGGATGGATACACCCTATTCTGTACCATCCAGTTATAAGAAAATTGAGATTAAATGATTAAAAAATTTAGCTTTTTAATAGGTATTTTATTGTTCACACTGCACTATGGACAAAGCGGTAAAAAAGAACAGTTGCAAAAACAAAATGCTGAACTTAAAAAACAAATTGCACAGATAAATACGGATTTAGCGAAAACAAGAAATGAATCAAAGCTTTCTGTTGCCTATCTCGACAATGTCAATAAAAAACTGCTGCTAAGAGAAAAGGTATATAATAATACTCAGAAAGAAAAGAGATTTATTGAGGACGAAATTTACCTTCGCCAGCTGGAAATCAACCGCCAGAACAGAGAGCTGAAAATCCTGAGGGAAAATTATGCGAAGGTTCTGGTAAATGCTTACAAAAATAAAGGAGTGCAGAATAAGGTAACCTTTATCCTTTCTGCTAAAAATCTGGGAGAAGCTATTCGAAGAGTCCAGTATCTGAAACAATATTCTGATTACCAAGACAAAAAAGCAGCAGAAATTACGACCGCTGCAACCAAAATCAAGCAGTCTATCGCGCAGAAACAAAATTCGGTGAAGGAAAAAGCCAACCTTTTGGTAAATCAGCAAAAAGATTTAACCACAATCAACGCTGAAAGAGCACAAAAAGAGCAGCTGGTTGCCGATTTCAAGAAAAACGAATCCAAACTTACCTCGGAACTCAGACAAAAGCAATCTCAGTCTAAAGCACTGGAAGGCCAGATCAGGTCTATTATTGCTGAAGAAATCAGAATAGCCAAAGCCGAAGAAGAGGCAAGAAAAAAAGCAGAGGCAGAAAAAATCCGTCTTGCTAAAATTGCAGCGGAAAGAGAAAAAGCCAGAATTGAAGCGGAGAACAAAGCAAGAGCCGCAGCTCTAGAAAAGGAAAGACTGGCCGCAGAAGCTGAATCAAGAAAAGCAACAGAGCTCGCTGCAAAAAGAGCAGAAGAAGAAAGAAAACGTAATGAGGATGCTGCAAGATCAGAAGCCACAGCCAGAGACGAAGCCAGAAAGGTAGCTGCTAAAAAGGCATCTGATGAGGCTGCAACCAGAGCAAAAGAAGCGTCTGAAAAACTTGCGGCAGCACGTGCAGCAGAAGCAGCACTGGCCAAAAAGAAAGAAGACGACAAAAAAGCCGCCGAAAGCAAGGCAATGACCAGCTACGGCGTTACTACCGTTGCCGGAAGCAACTTTGCAGACAGTAAAGGAAGGCTTGGCTATCCTGCCGATAAAATAGGGCAGATTACGCATCGCTTCGGAAGACATCCCCATCCGGTATTTAAAAATATCGATGAAGAGAACAACGGGATCAAAATATCCGTACCCTCCGGAACGAGAGCAAAATCGGTATTCCCGGGAACCGTTTCATCTGTTCTGGCAAACAGCGACGGAACCAAAACCGTTATCCTTAAACATGGTAATTATTTCACCATTTACTCCAATTTAGGCAGCGTGAGCGTATCAAAAGGACAACAGGTTTCTGCCGGAACTCCCGTAGGTGTTATCGGACAGGACTTTGATGGTACCTACACCCTTGATTTCCAGGTATGGAACGGAAGCACGCCTGTTGATCCTTTGGGTTGGGTTTCTTATTAAAAAAAGAATTAACTTTGTAAAAAATTTAGCAATGAATACATTAACAATATTGTCATTATCCTGGCAACACATTCTGATCGTAGCCATCATTCTCCTGTTGCTTTTCGGGGGTAAAAAAATCCCTGAACTGATGAGAGGAGTAGGTTCCGGAATCAAAGAATTTAAAGATGCAGTGAAAGAAGAGGACAAACCTGGTTCTGATAACAAGACCACCAACAATAATTCTTCTACCAACTAAACATCCTTATCATTCGATGAATTTTACAGAGACTGCATGGAAAGTCTTCAATCAGTGTATTGAAGATTATCACGTGTCTGATGACGTTAACACTCTAATTAACAACCCGTTCGAAAAAGACACTTTGGAACGGATTTTGTATGCAAAGAACTGGATTGATACCGTTCAATGGCATTTGGAAGATATAATTAGAGATGAAAATATTGATCCGGCTGAAGCCCTCCAACTAAAAAGGGCAATCGATGCTTCCAATCAGAAAAGAACTGATCTGGTAGAGTTTATAGACAGCTGGTTTCTTAAAAAGTATGAAAATGTAACTCCTAAACCTGACGCAAAAATCAATACCGAAACTATCGCCTGGGCGGTAGACCGGTTGTCTATTCTCGCACTCAAGGTTTATCATATGTCGTTAGAAGCTACCAGAGATTCGGCATCGCAAGAGCACAGGGCCGCTTGCCAGGCAAAATTAGAGGTGCTCCTCGCACAACATGAAGATCTGTCGACTTCTATTAATCAGTTGCTTGCTGATATTGAGAACGGTGATGTTAAGATAAAAGTGTACAAACAAATGAAAATGTATAATGATGAAAGTCTTAACCCAGTCCTATATCAAAAGGGGCAGCAAAAATGAAACGATTTCTTTTTTTTGGAGTATTACTGATTATAGCATCTTGCGCAACGGAAAAACCAAACTTTTCTCCGTTGTCTAATGGGTTTTATAGCGAAACCAAAGGATCCGATTCAGATAAAGAAGCAAAAAACAGCATCAACATCAATGTGAAAGGTAATGTAAATGCCTCTGAAATTTCTAATCTGATCGCTACTTTTCCCCAATTTAAGAATACGGCTTTAAACAGTGAAATTACCACATTAAAGTACAGCCTTCAAAACTATCTTTATGCCATCGATGCTGATAACAGAAACGGAAAAAACAAAGCGATAAAAGACTTCGAAAAATCTTACAAAAAAATTCAGAAACTGAGAGCAGATCTTGACCAGGATGACAATGAAATTCTCAACCGTTATCTCGTGAGGCTTAAAACAAATGTTTCTGCAATTGAAGACTACATAAAGGGAAATTAAACAAATAAGGGGTATCAATGATTAAAATTCAG
>JBMDXW010000177.1:0-4269 GCA_048594965.1 Chryseobacterium sp. | reverse complement strand
ATTAAAAAATTGAATGTAAAATACTTAATTATCGGTTATGATCATTCTTTCGGGAAAAATAAGAGTGGGAATTTCGAATTGCTTCAAAAGCTTTCCAAAGAATTGAATTTTGAAGTCGAGCAGATGGAAGCGATCAATATTCATGAAAACAACATCAGTTCTACTAAAGTCCGAAATGCTCTTTTAACTGGAAATGTTAAAGAAGCAAACGAAATGCTGGGATATCCCTACTCTGTTTCGGGAACTGTGGTACATGGAAAAAAGATCGGAAGAACAATAGGATATCCTACCGCTAACATCGAGACGGATTCTATAAAACTTTTGCCTAGAAAAGGAGCCTATATTGTTGGAGTTCTTGTTAAAAATCAGCAATACAAAGGGATGCTGAGTATCGGTACGAATCCTACTGTAAATGGAGAAAAGCTGACTGTTGAAGTTTACATACTTGATTTTGAAGGTGATATCTATGGAGAACCAATTACCGTGGAATTCAGGGATTTTTTACACGATGAAATTAAATTCGAAGGGTTGGAAAAACTGATTGAAAGGTTGGATGAGGATAAAAGGCTGACGGAGGAATTTAAATTTTAGAATTAAGAATCTCATCTCTTCTCTTTTTTGTCAAAGAACTGAATACCAAATCATAGGACTGATCGATCAGCTCGAAAATCAGATCTCTTTTCAATCCGTCTATCGCTACGGAATTCCAATGGGTTTTATTCATGTGATAAGCACCCGTAATCTGCGGATATTGTTCACGAAGTTCTGCACTCCATTCAGGATCTGTTTTTACTGTAATTTGCAGCGGCTGCCGTTCCAAAGACATTAAAAGAAACATTTTTTCGCCCACTTTGATAACCAGGGTTTCATTATCAAAAGGAAAACTCTCCGTTACTCCTTTCTTTGCAAGACAATAATCTAAAATTTCGTTGGCATTCATTTTTATGAGTAATAAGTAATTGGTTATGAGTAATTTTTATTATCGATTAATGATGATTGACAAATGATGCTTATTCAAACTTATCTTTTATCTTTTATCTTTTATCTTTTATCTTTTATCTTTTATCTTTTATCTTTTATCTTTTATCTTTTATTGCTCCAAATTTAGTAAATTTAAGAAGCAAACAACAACTTCACAAACGAGATTATTATGAAAGCTTTAGTGATCGGTGCTACAGGCGCCACAGGAAAAGACCTGGTCAACCAGTTGCTACAGGATAAAGATGTTGAAGAAGTCAATATTTTTGTGCGAAAACCTGTTGCTATTCAGAATGAAAAGCTAAAAGTGCATGTCGTAAACTTTGAAAACCCTGAAGAGTGGAAAAATAAAGTGAAAGGTGATGTTGCTTTTTCCTGCCTGGGAACTACGTTAAAAGCCGCAGGAAGCAAAGAAGCTCAAAGAAAGGTTGATTTCGATTTTCAATACGAATTTGCCAAAGCAGCGAAGGAAAACAAGGTTGACGATTATATTCTTGTTTCAGCCTATGGTGCCAATCCGAAATCCAAAATTTTCTATTCTAAAATGAAAGGAGAATTGGAAGAAGCTGTCAAAAATTTACATTTTGAAAAAATAACGATTTTCAGACCGGGAATGCTGGAGAGAAAAGATTCCGACAGAACCGGTGAAGTTTTGGGAAGCAGGATTATCAGGTTTGCCAATAAACTTGGACTCCTGGAGAGTCAGAAACCACTGCCGACAGACGTTCTGGCGAAAGCAATGATCAATTCTTCGAAGATAAAAAGTAACGGATACTCAAGTATAGAACTGGGAAATATTTTTTGCTTTGCAGAGAAATAATATATAACAATGTAGAAATATACAGTGTAACAATTCTCAAATTGGTAAATTGTTACACTGTTATATTTTTATATTAAATCATCCGTTTATTTAAGGTACTTTGTAATCGCTTCATCCGTAGGTTTTGTCGTACTTACAAAAGAATCGATCAGTTTTCCGTTTTCATCAATTAAAAATTTGGTGAAATTCCAAAGGATAGTTGTATTTTTTACACCGTTAAGATCTTTTTCAGTTAAATATTTAAAGATCGGAGCGGTATCATCGCCTTTTACAGAAACTTTTGCTGCCATCGGAAAGGTTACTCCATAATTTTTCTGGCAGAAAGCTCCGATTTCTTTATTGGTACCCGGTTCCTGGCCTCCGAAATTGTTGGCAGGAAATCCTACAACCACCAATTTATCTTTATATTCCTGAGAAACCTTCTCCAGATCGGCATACTGAGGTGTAAATCCGCATTCTGAAGCCGTATTTACAATTAGGATTTTCTTTCCTTTAAAATCGGCGAAGTTGATCTGTTTTCCTTCTTCCAGGGCATCAACTTTAAAATCATAAATCGATTTTCCCATAAGTTCTTTGGTTTTGGCTTTGGATGCATCACTTTTTTTCTGCGCACAGCTGTTGAAAAATGCGACAAAAGAAAGCAGCAATAAAAATATTTTTTTCATAACTAAAATTTATTTAAACTTAAATGTATTCACCGGAAATACTTTATTGATATCAACCCTGTTAATGAGCATTACATAATCTCCGTCTTTTTTAGCGCTTGAAGATTCAATTCTGAAAGGCATAAACAAATTTCCGACCTTTTTATACTCAGAGTACAATAAAGTTTCATCTTTTTTAACTTCCTTTACAAGCATATAATTGTTTGTATCGAAATAATAGATGTTCTTGTTTACGTTTTTCGTAAGCTCTACTTTATGACAGTAAATATTTCCAATTTTCTCCTTTCCCAGGTATTTGGCTTCAAAGCCTTTGCTTTCCCAGTCGATAAAGTCGTTATCAAAACTTTCCGCAGCATAATCCGGATATTCCTGAACTTTATTGGCTGCATAGTTCATGGCGTAGCCTTTGGTTCCGTCGTAACCTTCAATAGCGGTATCCTTACCCCCGATTGTGATTACGGTTTTGGTAAGGTTGGGGCGTTGCTGATAAATTTTTATCGGATATTCATCTTTGATTCCTAAAATCACTTTTCCCTGCAGCAATACGGAATTTAAAAGTTTCCAGTTCGTTAATCCTCCGGACAATTCGATGTTTTTATCAATAATTTCTTTTGCTGTCTGCGCAAAGATTGAATTTGAAAATACCAGGACGAAAACTAAAAGTAACTTCTTCATTAATTTTATTTATGAATTCAAATATAAGGCTTTATTAATTTACAAGGATATCAGTTTGATAATTTACCGATCAATTCGATAATAAATTCCTTGCTTTTTCCAGATCTTCAGGAGTATCAATTCCCACTCCGACAAAGTTGGTTTCTATCATCTTTATTTTCATGCCATATTCCAGATAACGAATGCATTCTATCTTTTCCGAAATTTCAAGAGGTTTAATTTCCAGTTTTGAAAACTGAATAAGCGCGTGTTTTCTGAAAGCATAAACGCCGATATGTTTAAAATAATCTACATTAAAAGAGATTTCCCGGTGAAAAGGAATCGCGGAACGGCTGAAGTATAAGGCAAAACCATTATTATCCGTTATCACCTTTACGTTATTCGGATTTTCAATTTCTTCTTTTTCCTGAAGTTTTATTTTTAACGAAGCTAAAGAAATTTCCTGATTCTCATCATGATGAAAAACTTCAATTAATTGTTGTAAAGGCTCCAATTTCAGAAATGGCTCATCTCCCTGAACGTTAATCACAATATCACAGTCAATATTTTGTACGGCTTCTGCAATACGGTCGCTTCCCGTTTCGTGCTGACCGGTCATGACTGCTTTTCCGCCGTTTTTTGTAATTTCATTAAAGATAATTTCCGAATCGGTAGCCACAAAAACTTCATCAAATAATCCTGTTTCCACAACATTCTGATACGTTGTAGTGATAACAGTCTTCTCTCCTAGCATTTGCATCAGTTTAGCAGGAAAGCGGCTGGCCTCGTAACGGGCGGGAATAACTGCGATGATTTTCATTGTATACTTTTTATGTAAATTTAAGGTAAATAATTAACCAAAAAAATGATTCCGTAAATCCAGGATAGATATAAAAAAGAGTAAAATAACCCAAAACCTAAACTTTTTGCTAAACTTCCTCTACAGTATTTTGAGTTTTTAAATACCAACCGTAAAGCACGGAAAAAAATCCAGTACAGCATGGCTGCAAATAATAAAATCATTATCCAAAAGAAAACACCTAAAAAATAAAGCAGGAAAGTAAAAAGAACTGCTATTACAAACCACAAAATAATTGAAAGGATAATACTTCCGATACCATCACCAACAGTGGGCGGATCAAAATTAAAACT
>JBMDXW010000176.1:0-3542 GCA_048594965.1 Chryseobacterium sp. | reverse complement strand
GAATTGTATAGTCCGGTCGGTTTCCAACGGATGAAAGTCTGCCCGGGAGCTATTTTTTCCATTTTAGCACCAATTCTGTATTTCCATGGACCTTTAAGATCGATTTTTTGGCCACTTATTTCAAGGTAATAAGGTTTATCCGCAATGAACTGTCCTTTTCCGCTTCCGTTGATCACTCTTACAGTAATCATATTTTTCCCGTCCTTTAAAACGCCGGCAGGAATATCATACCATCTCGGAGGATATTCGTAAGTAACATTTCCTACTTTTACTCCATTGATGTAAGTAACATCAGCATCTTTTATTCTTCCCAAATTAAGGAAAGCTGTTTTTTGTGCTGAACCTTTCGGCAGAATTATTTCTTTTCTAAACCAGACAGAACCTTCAAACGGGCCTTCCTGATCTTCCCATGATCCCGGAACATTCATAGTTTTCCATGATGAATCATCAAGATCAAAATTCTCCCAGTGCTGATTTAAACCGATATCGCTTTGATCAAGTTCGGCATACCAAGCTTTGCTTAATGACTGCTCGTTGGATTCTGTGGATTTAATTAAATCATCATTTTTCCATTTTTCTGCTTCTTCCAGATATTCAGGATATTTTTTTAGTGAATTTGCATCCATCCATGCCTGCACCGGCGAACCGCCCAGACTTGTGTGGATTATTCCTACCGGAACTTTTTCTCTTTCATTCAGATTTTTAGCAAAAAAATAAGCCACTCCTGAAAAATCCAGGATCGTTTTCGGATCGGTTGCTTCCCATTTGCCGCCATCGAGGTCATTTTGAGGAGCTTTAAAATTATACTTCTGGGGTACGGTGAAAAACCGGACATACTGATTATTCGTCGTTTTCATTTCTTGTCCGTAGAGCGGAGTAAGCCTTCTCATCGGAAGTTCCATATTGGATTGACCAGATGCTACCCAGACATCACCAATTAAAATATCTTTAAGCGTGATATCATTGATGGTCATTACAAACGGGCCGCCGGCTTTAAGCTCAGGAAGCATGACATTCCAGTTTCCTGCTTTGTCAGCCGTAGCAGAATAGGTTTTATTTAAAAATTTAACCGTAATCTTCTCGCCTGCATCGGCATAGCCCCAGATTTTCAGTTTCTGGTTTCTCTGAAGAACCATGCCGTCCGAAACCAAAGCCGGAAGCTTTACTTTAGCATCAAATAAACAAACGCTGAAAATGGCTATGATTAAAAACAGGATTTTAGAACAATCTATTTTCATGGAAAATCTTTTTTTACTTTAATATGTCCGATTTATTATAATCTTTCGTCAGCAAACGTACCTCAATGATCTTTGAAGTGGTCATCTGCTCTTCAGTATAAAATTTTACACTAAGAATTTCTTTATTCTTTTCTGTTGCCGGAATCGGCAAAAGCATGTACTGGGGTGAATTCCCTGCTTTACCATCAAACTTCTTAGCAGATATTTTTTTTCCGTTAATGTCTATATTCAAAGCGCGGTTTGCATTAGCATCAAAATATAAAATGTACAGATAAGCAGCATTTTTATCCGGATTTTTCATCCGGTAGCTAAACCATCCTTTGGCATCGCGGAAATGACGGTCTTCCATATATCCGGTATTCGAATCTTTGCTTTCAAAATAATGATCAGATTCCGGCTGTTGCTCACCCAGCTGAATTTTATCTGCGGTGATGAGATCAAGTTTTCTGGTTTCGGCCTCTTCTTCCGCTTTCTTTTTCTGGATGGTTTCTATTTTATCCTGATCTGCCTGTGGCCAATACAAAATATATCTTTCTTCCTGAATTTTATAGAACGGAACCAGTTGAAAACCTTTATCAAACTTTTCCTTAGGGTAAAGTCCCGTAAGACTGAACGTAAGATTTTTATCACTAACCGGTTTCACGTGATTAATAACTTCCTTGCCATTTCCTAAAATAACAGGAATATCATTTAACGGAATTTGCGGTCCGTGGGCAATATGTCCGCCGCGGCTGTCATCAGCTAACAATCCTTGCTGGTTTTCGGTTCCGTAGGTTGCAGCGAGAACAACAGGTCCGTATTTAAAAGCGTAATAATCTGACTTATCCGGCAATTGCTCTGTTTCAAGATGCATCGGGAGATTCATTTCGACCACATCTCCTTTTTTCCATTTTCTCGTTAAAGTAAAATAGCCGTCGGCATCAGGCTGTACATTCTGCTTTTTCCCGTTTACTAAAATGGTTGCTTCAGAAGGCTTAGCCCATTCCGGAGATCTTAGTTTCAGGTTAAAATTTCCCTTTCCCGCCAGATCAACAATCAGTTTGGTGGACGGAGTTTCAGGAAAGTTATTTTCCTGCCTGATCAGAATTTTCTTTTCTGCCCATTTGAGCGTTGATGGAATGAATAAATTAACGTAAAGATCATTATCAGAATGCGCATAGATCATTTCACCATATTTGGCGTGATTTTCCAATCCTGAACCTACGCAGCACCAAAAACTTGTCTGTGGTTGTGAGTATACACGATAATGTCCGGGACGCATCGGTGTGAAATACACAAAGCCGCCTTTATCATGATTTTCGGTGGACAAAATATGATTATAAAGCGCTTTCTCATAATAATCCATATAATATGACTTCGGTAAAGTCGCGAAAAGGGCTTTCGTTAGCTTCAGCATGTTGTAAGTATTGCAGGTTTCAGGACCTTCAATACTTTTGATCATGCTGCTGAAATCGTTAACAGGATTAAAATGTTCACTCACACTGTTTCCTCCGATGACGGAAGATCTTTTTTCGGTGACATTATGCCAGAAAAAATCCGCCGCATTATTCCATTGCTGGTTGTTTTCAAGATCGGCGATGCGTTTATATCCGATTACTTTCGGAATCTGGGTATTCGCATGAATTCCGGTAAGCTTGTCTTCTCCCAGAAGCAATGGATTAAGAATCGCCTGATGAGAAAATCGATGGGCTAGCTTAAGGTATTTTTTATCTTTCGTAATGTCGTAAACATCAGCAAAAACCTCGTTCAGCCCGCCGTGTTCGCTACGAAGCATATCCTGGATCTGTTCATCAGAAAGTCCGGAAACTTCATTGGCCATCCAGTCGGTAAGCTTAATGAGCATTTTCTTTGCTTTTTCATTTCCTGCGTACCAATAGGCATCGCGAAGTCCGGCATAGATTTTATGAATATTGTATAAAGGAACCCATCGGTCATTCAATCCGAAACCGGAAGCGCGGATATTTCCTTCTGAAATCTCTTTCCATATCTTTTTTCCGGACGGAACACCAGACACATAACCGTCACCGGAAGAATTCTGGCAACGTTCAAGCTCGCCGATCATATAATCCAGCCTCTGCCTGATCTTCTGATCTCCTGTAGCAGCATACATGAGGGCTAATGCAGAAAGATAATGTCCGCCGATATGTCCGTCAAGCCCGGTATTCTCCCAGTTCGGATAGTTTTCCGCTTTCGGAGGCAAGCCTGCCTCTTTGAGATAAGGTGCCAGAAGACGGTCGGGCTCCATCGACATGATGTACTTCTCGTCAGCCCGCATGGCTTTATTGAAAACACTTTCAGACAGCC
>JBMDXW010000175.1:0-4956 GCA_048594965.1 Chryseobacterium sp. | reverse complement strand
CCCTGCCCTTTTTTACTTTCAATAGTTAGCTGAACATCGATAAGGGGCAAGAGTTCCCCGATGATTTTCATACCCAATTGTGTGTTGCTAAAGCCATCAGTATTATTAATCTGAGACAGTTCCTGTTCAGACATTCCTATTCCGGTATCCTCGATGACAAGATGAAACCGGCATTCGTCCTTGATTCCGTAAATATAGATAAATCCGTGATTCGTATACTTCACGGCATTATCCAGAATATTGTGGATCACAATGCTGAGCACATCAGGATTACTCACCACTGCATCATCAGGCTTCACATTATTCTGTATCTGGATAAATTTAAACTCCGCCGCATTGAGAAACAGGCCGATTCTTTGTGTCATAAAATCTCTCAATACAATATTTTCCCTGGATTTATAGTTATCATAAACGAAAATCTTATTGTATCTGATGGTAGAATCAATAAAGTCAAGAATCTGTGCTGAAGACTCTTTAATTGAACTTATGACTTTCTTTTCATACACCGAGTCGTCTAAGCTGTCCAATAAAATCCCCGTACTGATATTAATGAAATTCATCGGACTTCTGATATCGTGGCTGATGGCAGCCACAAGTTTTTTCTTACGTGAAAGCTGCGCATAAAGCTCCTCCCTTGTTTTTGAAAGAGAGTCTATGGTTTCGTTCAGCTCTGCTGTACGCTCATCAATTTTTTCGTTGAGGATAATGGCTTCTCTTTCCGCCTGTTTTAATCTTAAGGTGTAGATGAGATAAAATGTGAGAAGCACGAGGATCGCCATTGAAATTTTAAAAGCGTCCGTTTCCCAGAAAGCCGGCCGCACATAGACATTCAGCGTTTTGTAGCTGTATTGCGATGAGAAGTTTTTCAGTTTTCTGACCTGAATATCGTGTTTCCCTTTCGTCAATGCGTTAATGTTGATAATCCTGTTCTCGGGAAGCGGCTGCCAGCCTTGATCGTCTATCTTATAATCAATATAATTATTGCGTTGATTTCCAAAGTTTACAAAATCCACAAAAATCTTTAAGTAACCAAAATTTCTTTCAAGATTTAAAATTCCGGAAACTGTTTTCTCTTTTTCATTGATCGCAATCCGGTCGATAAAGAAATCTTCGGCAGGAAGGAGCGGAAATGCCTTTTTCGTATCGATATATACCATGCCGTTCATGGAAGGAAATATGACATATCCATTACTGAACACTCCGTTATTGTTTGCTCCACCATTAAACTCCGAGGTCAGCAGGCCATCTTTCCGGGTATACTTATGAATATAAAAGTTTTGATTCCCGTGTAAATAACTGTTGATTAAATCCTGCTTTCTAACCTGAAAAAGGCCGTGATTCGATGACAGCCAGTAAAACCCCCTTTTGTCATCGATTACACTATGAACCGAAGATAAAATTTTCTTTTGATGGCGGGGCTTATAGACTTTTCCTTCCCTGTAAAGATAAAGCCCTTTTCCATAACTTTGTACCCAGAAAAATCCATCTCCATTATTATTGATGCTTCTGAAACTGGTACCGGATATAAGGGTATTAAATTTTCTTTTCTTTTCATTAAAAATAAAAAGTCCCTCGTTTGCCGCCAGAAGAACTTCCTCGTCATTGATCTTTGCAATTCCTTTGATACCAATTTTCGTATTAAAAAACACCTCCCTGGCAACTTTACGGTCTTTTATCAGAACGTAACCCAATAGATTCCGGTCTTTGTAGTGCAAAGATAACCACACCTTGTTTCCAAACGTATTACTGATACAGTATACTGAAGAATTATTGGTAAAGTCCCTTATCATTTTTGTTTTGGGGCCAAACCGTAAAAATAGAGCGTGCTCGCCTTTCAAGAGAAACTCTCCAGGGTTGTCCAATGGGACAATTCCATACTTATCCGTACCTGGACTCGAAATGGTTTTGATATAACCGTTAATATCAAACATATCTCCTTCACTCGTTAAGACTCTTCCCAAACCATCAATCGTAATCGAATGAAAAATACTTTTATCAGGAGCAATATGTGGATAAATAAAATTTTTTCTGATCACTAACAGGCCCTTTGAAAAAGTACCTACACAGAGTGTCTTTGAAGATTCATCATAATGCATCTTGAAAATATCAAGATTCCGAATTGTTTTACCGTTATAGATCAGGTCAGTCGTAATCTGATTATTATAATAACCTATAAGGTAAATCTTATCATCATTCCTCAGCAACAGCTGTTTGTTGGGTATATTGATAAAATAATCAAAGTCCTTTGCCTCCTTTAGTCCCGTTTTATACTGCTTTACCTGCCCATTTTGATCTATTTTTTCTACAGACGAGCCATCTTTCAAATAAAACAGCTGGTCTCCCAGTAAAAAATAACGGTAGAAAAGCCGGTCATCAAAGGTACCAACATATCGTCTTTTTTCATGATCCTGATAAAAAAGCTTATTGTAATCCAAATAATAAGATTTGTTTTTCGAGATAAAATAAAAAAGTTTGATTCCCGCTGAATCTCTTGGAAGGTACCTGTTTAGCTTCCAGAGATTTCCATTGCCACGCAGCATAAGATCTTTAAAAACAGGGGATTTCGGATCTGTGATGACGGAATAGCCTCTATTTTTAATCAGGGAAGGGATTCCCCCGCTATTATAAAAGGTAAACAGCCAATCATCCTCCGCACATCCGTCAATCATAAGTGTTCGGTTCTCTACCGACGGAATACCGATGTCATGGACCAGAAAATTGTTGCCGTCAAACCTCACAATACCATCTTGGGTGGAAAGCCATAAAAAACCATACTTATCTTTAACAATTGACATGATGGAATTCTGGGGAAGTTTACTATTGTCGGCATCATACCACTTTTCATAGTACGCATCCCGCTGCGCACACAACGGACTGAAGAAAAGAAAGTAAAGCAATACCCAAAGATAATTCATACCCAAAAAATAAAATAATATATCATTTAGCTGTAATACTAGTACTACAGAGAGTAGTATAAATACTCATCAAATATTGAAAAAGTATTACACATTTTATCTTTTCATAGAAATAACTTTGTGCTTGTAGTTTAAGAGTAACAAAACTTAAAATAATTGTAAAACTCGCAACAAAATTACAATTTTTATGATACTATACATACAGTAGCATATAAAAATTGTAGACTTTTGAAAGAGTAATTATATGCAATGCCTAAGAAAAGCAAATGAAAAAAATTAGATTTCGTATTCCGGGATCTTTGATGTGTGCTGACAGGTAATACCTAAGGATCATCAATGATACGGTTAAAGATTGTAATGACGGAAGATCAGAAATATAAATAACTAAACAGGCCGGGAAAATGAAAATATTATATCATCTAAAAAGAAATATCATGATTTTCACAGCTTCCTTGTCACAAATTTCCGATAGGCCCGGTCAAAACAGTCAAGCTAAGTTAAAAAGGAATAAACGTAAAAAACGAAAGCCATGAAAAAAATGATTAGTACATAAAAAAGTACATTCAAAAACCGCAAGATTCTAAAAACACATAATGATTATTAAGGTTCAGGAGTTGCAGAGTCCCTCTCTGCAATTCTGAAACCGACAGGGAAAACACAAACTCATCATATTCCCGCACAATGATGAAAAAAATAGCTTAAGTATTAATAGGATATTAAGTGAAGGTGTTTCTTTAAGAGGTTTTGAGTATGAACTCCGGGCTGTTTTATAAGTTTTGACAGATCCAAGAGTACATCTTTGCGGAACGACAAAAGATTTGTTTTAAAAATATCGTTCCGCAACTCAAAACTGACCATACAAGAGAATGACCCAACAATTAAATTAAAACACTATGGAAAGATCATTACCTGATTATAAAAAAATATATGAGGACATCATCAAAAAAAAATGTCCTGAAAAATACAGTCAATGCGAATCATTGTTGAATAAAAATAAAATTTCGGCAATAGATGTCTTACTTATCAATGAAATGGTATTTGGCAAAACAGATGAATCAGCAATCCTCAACCGAAAACACAAGCATTATGATTATGATTCAATTATTACAATCCTCGACTATCAGAAGAAAAACAATCTCACCAATACCGAAATATCCAAACAGTTCGATCTCTCACGAAACACGGTGACAAGATGGAGAAAAGAATTCTCCCATTGACATCTAATCTAAGATTAAAGGATTAAGGATTAAATATTAATAGACATTTTTTTTGCCTTACAGAACAGGTTCTTTTACCGCTCAGTAATTGATGGTACACTTATGGTTTCAGGGATGTACACATTAGACGGTACAGAACGTAAAATATTTTATTTGGTTGATATTTTACCGGGGATAATTTTGGTTGATAGTTAATTACCCGCTGTTCTAAAAAGGCTTTTTATCCCGGTTTTATCTTCTGTCGAGAAGCTTTTAAAACTTCGCGGATTTAGGTAAACCCAAAAATCTTTTTGAATTTTTCTTTAGCACACGATCCAGCACAGTAACCCAAATCGTAGAAAGCAAAAGGGACAGACAGGTGATGGCAAGCCCCGATTTGTAAAGACTGTATTCTATAATTCCAGACTTGTAAGCTACGGATAATGCTAAAATTCCAAATTCTCCTGTCTGTGAAAGCAACGCACCTCCATATAAACTGTCCCTCCAGTTGAATCTCAGCATGCGGAATGCCACCGCAGACATCAAACTGTTGCTGATGAGAACAAAAAATGTTCCCAGAAAAATGATGCTGAAATTAGAAAACAGATACGAAATATCCAGACGCAGGCCAATCGAAACAAAAAACAGGGTCACAAAAAATACTTTAAACGGCAATAATGAATGTTCCAGCCAGCCGAAAATTTTCACCCTTCCCACGATAACGCCGGCCATAAAACTTCCAAGGGCACTGCTCATTCCTGCCATTTCTGCTACCAATCCCGAAATCAGACACAGGAATAATCCTGAAAAGACCTGAAGATCGTGATCTTCCTTAACCGATGCAA
>JBMDXW010000174.1:0-1574 GCA_048594965.1 Chryseobacterium sp. | reverse complement strand
GGTAAATGATAAGTTCAAAAGTATTGTTTCCTCTCGTTTTGAAGTGGATAAATCAGGACCTGAAAGTATATCGCCTAATTTTCCCTATCAAAATGATCAGGAAAGTTTTGACCAGATCATTACAGAGCATGCTATCAATAATGGGATAGTTTCTATTAAGTCTTTAAGATTATTTCCTAATCCCTCAAAGTCTGTTAAAAAAATTGAAGGATTAAAAAGTGAATTCACTGCTAGTATTCAGTTGTCTAACATCAGAAAAAATACGGTTGATTTAAAAAAGCAGGCTTTAGATTTAAAAAATGATAAAAATGATACTGTTATTGTTAATAATATTTCATTCAGTACAAAAAAAATTGACAATCAAAATGATAACGGAACATTCTTCTCGGTCAGTTTAGAAAAAGAAATGGCAAGAGAATTGGAGGGAACGTTCAGCGACGGATCTTTTTCCTTCGAATTAGACAATACCGGAAAACTGAACGCGAAAATAGGATTCAGTTTTCAGCTTCAAAAAGCACAAATTCCACTTTATTTATGGCAGCTGCACCCTGGACTTATTGAGAAATACAATAAAATTGAGCATGATTCACCTGTTTTCTGCTATGCCATCGAAGATTTCAGAATTCCTGTAAAATCAGTCACTCCTTTATCTACTGATCTTTCTGATCAGGAACGGCTTATTGCTGATAATGACAGTATTTCTGTATCCAGTACAGGAACACTCCGCCCTGAGCAGCCGCTTATTATTCCTTTATCTAAAAGTGATAAGCAAAAGTATTGGCTCTCTTTCAGTGAAAATATGAATGTAGGTCAGGATTTCTTTTTTTCCACTGAACTATTACTTAGAAACCCTGAAAATACAAATGGGCAGTCCAAATTAGATGTTGTTGTGATCGGTAATGAGCCCCAAACGGCTGTAAAAGTACAAACTCCTTTTGGGTCCAATCCAAAGTATGATAGCGGAAAATGGGTAGTAGCACGCAAGAACAGCCTTTCTGCTGATGGCAACGTTTGGGAGATCCTCAACGAAAAAGCCAATGATGAAGGGATCACTTTAACGTTCCCACCTCAGGTGATAGGAGAAGCCTTCCGGAAAACCAATGAAGGCGAACTTTTCACTGAAGAACCTGAAGATGAAAAGCTGGTCGATTTTAAATTCTGCCCGCCTGCTACGATTACTATTGCCAATGAACAGCTAAACCGGCAAATGGTAACTGCCCCCTGGAATCTTAGAAATCTTTTCGGAACTTACGGAGATTCCAATCCGGGATTGAGACTGCTGAAAGCACAGTTTGAACTGCTCTATGGCATGAGCGCTAATTTTGAGAATAGAGACGCTTTCATTGCCGAACTTGAAAATAAGCTGGGGCAAATGGTAAAAGCACCGAGAGGAGCCATCACATGGGAAAACAGCGACTCACAATCAGATGCTTTTGAGGCAGCTTATGCCGATTTTTTCCAGATCCTTAAACTCTATGTTTCCAGGCTGGCTATTTATGAAGTATCTGCTTCCAAAGACAAATTTCAGCCTGCTAAATTTGATTCAGGGGTTGATTATTTCTTTAGAATTGATG
>JBMDXW010000173.1:0-21623 GCA_048594965.1 Chryseobacterium sp. | reverse complement strand
AAAAACTACCAATAGGCTGTCCTTCAGAAAGCTTCTTTGTAATTTGACCATTCCCCAAGCTTCCTCCGGTTAATGTATTAGCAAGCTCACTAAGTGATTCTACATTATTTTTATTGTAAGCTATATTACCTCCTATCCAATAAGTAAGATTATCACCAATTTTATCATCCCAACGCAAACTTCCTTCTATACCTTTATTAGAAACGCTTGCTCCATAATCATAATAAGGGTTACCTATACCTGTCGTTACAATAGGCTTTAAATCTAAAATAGCTTGTTTATTTTTTTTGTTATAAATATCTACACTACCTTTCAATCTGCGATTTAAAACCTCAAAGTCCAATCCTAGAGAAGTTTCTTCTGTGGTTTCCCACGAAAGCTTAGAATTTACTAGTGTGTTAACTGTAATACCTGAATTAGCGCTTCCTCCAATACCATAACTATACAAATCAAATGGAACGTAATTAAGCGGAACATTCTGATTTCCCAGTCTACCCCAACCACCACGTATTTTTAACAAATCAAAAAATCCGTCTTGCATAAAGTTTTCTTTCGAAATAACCCATCCTGCGCTGAATGCTGGGAACGTTCCCCATTTTTCTCCATCTGCAAATTTTGAAGAACCATCTCTACGTATGCTACCTGATAATAAATACTTTCCAGCATATGAGTATTGTAATCTTCCAAAATAAGAATTTAATCTAGATGTATTAGTAGTAACATTTCCTCCATCTCTTCCTGTCGGAATCTGTGTAAAATCATTTACGGTTGCAAAATTTGCTCCCCAGTAGTTAGACAATTGTGGTACATTACCATAGATAATTCTACTATTGTATACACTTCCAATTTCGCTGGCTTCCGTACCTAATGTAACTTCTAAATCATGCTTACCAATTTTTTTAGTATATGTAAAATAATTAGACCAATTCCAATTAAAGAAATGACTAGCATTTTTAGTTACTAAATTATATGGGTTGGTAAGTCTACCTGTGGTTGCGTCCTTTGTATTAAAGAATGTGTTATAGGCATCATCTCCAACGATATTATTTGGATGCCCCATTAACCAAGAAGTAATATTATCTGCATAAGAATATTGGTTATAATTATTATATTCGCCTCCAAACTGTGAAGTAAATTTCAAATCATCTAATATTTTATATTCAGCAGTAATACCTCCAAAAAGGTCAAATGTCTTCTGTTTTTCATTATTTAAAGCTAACTGTGCAACCGGATTAGAAACATTATTGATTTGTGTAAGAGATCCAGCAGTACCCGCAAATCCATTATCCTGAACATAAGAATTAGCATAAATACCATTAGCCCACTGAATAGGAATTAATGGAGATTGCTTGTATGCATCAGTAAAAGCAGATAGTGGTTTAGGAGTATTATTATTATTTGAGAAACCTAAAGTTTGTGTAATTTTTATTCTTTTGGAAACTTTAAATTCATTATTTGTTCTAAAGTTAAAACGTTTGTATTCCATTCCTTTAAGAATAGTTTGTTCGTCATAATAACCTAAAGCAAAATTATAATTTACTTTATCGGTACTTCCTGATAAAGAGACATTATGTTGACTATAAAATCCTGTTTGTGTAATTGCTTTCATCCAATCAGTATTGACTGGTTGGTCTTGTGAAAATCGTATAGATCCAGTTGCAAGATTCGAATAATTAGCAAAAAGATTACTACCTGCCATTTTTACGGTTTTAAGCATATCTCTTACACCAACAAAGGTATCATATCCAACAGTCATTTTTCCTCTACCTTGTTTAGTAGTAATGATAATAACACCATTTGCTGCTCTATTTCCAAAAATAGCCAAAGCACTTGCATCTTTTAATACTTCATAAGACTCAATATCATTTGAATTTATATTATTAATGAAGTTAGCGTTTGTATCTCCATCAATTTGAACTCCATCCACAACGTATAATGGAGCTCTTCCTCCTAATGCAGTACCAACACCTCTAATGATTACAGAGGGCTTACTTCCTGGGTTATCATCTGCAACAACATTAACACCCGCAACCTTGCCTTGAATAGCTTGGTTAGCATTCATCACCTTAGTCTTAGACACTTCATCAGCTTTTAGTGATGATACAGAAGTTGTCAAATCACTTTTCTTCCTTGTTCCGTATCCAATAACTACGACTTCTTCTATTTTTTTTTCTTTTGTAATAGAATCATTCGGAGTAACCTGTGCATTGACGTTCATACCGAAGTAGAGAACAGCAATGAGACATGAATACTTTAAATCACTTTGTTTCATATAGTTATATTTTATTCGTACAATCAAATTAACAAAAAAGACAGGGTCTTTTTTCCTGCTTATCATGAAATATTAACATATTCTCATAAAAAGACATTATTCAAAATTATAAAAATATCTCGAACAATGTTAATTTTACTTAATTTTTTTATTTTTCTGTTAAAATGTGAATTTTATTTAATACAACAATATTGATTTACTGTTAAAAAGTATATTAAAAAAGTCAGTATTACACATTAGATTTTAAGTTAATTCTGCCTGTATTTTTAACGAAAAGATATTACATCTGATTTAAAATTTATAATAATTCTAATCAATTTTCACGATATTAGATAACCGCTTATCATTAATCACAATAAAATTTGTTAAAATAATAATTGTACTTAAATTTGGTTCGTTATTTGAAAATACTAGAGTTTAATTAAAACAAATGAAAAAGTATATTATTGCCGTTGCCTTCATTATAGGCACAGGCGCTATTATCAATACGGCAGTGCAGTCTTGCACGACTCTGGCAACGTCTGATCTCGGGCTTTCAATCATCAAGAAATTTCTTCTGAACGGGATTGATAAAGGCGCCAATATTTATAGCAACAGAGAAGCTTTTCTTCAGAACAATATGGTGGATAAAGCCCTTCCGAAGCAGCTGAGGGAAATCAATTCAATGCTTGAAAAGGTGGCCCCCTCGCTGGTACAGAAAGAAAGAGCTTATATAGCGGATGCTGCAGTGTATACCGTAAACATCTCCAAACCTATCCTTGTCGGGGCGGTAAACAGTCTGAATGCGCAGGATGTGACAAGAATTATTCAGGGAGAAAAAGGAACGGCGACATTAATTCTTAAGGAAAAAACTTCACAGCAGCTTATCGCAGCCATCACCCCAAAAGTTGAGGAACAGCTGAACCAATACGGAATTGTGAGAAGCATCAATACGGCACTGGCGGGAAGCAATCTTTTAGGCAGCCTGCTGGGTGGTAACAATACCAGTGTTAACTCAGGAGGTTTAAGCCAGCTCGCCTCTGAACAGCTCGTCAACGGAATGTTCAATATCATCGAAGATTACGAAATCCAGAACTCAAGCTCACTCCTGGGACCACTTGGGAAATAGGAATTATTTCGTTATATTTATATATTATTTAAAATTGGTAAATGGATATTTTACAAGGAAATCAACATGCAAGTCCGGAGGATTTTTACAATTCACTAAAGACAAAGCTGGAAGATCATCATGATTTTCCGGAAGACTATTTATTTAAATTCATTATTCCTACGGATCAGGCAAAACTAACAGAAATCTACAGGGTTTTCGACGGAATAAAATTTACACTGGGAAACAGGGAAAGCAAAAACGGAAAATATACCGCATGTAATATTAATGCTTTTGTGCTGGACGCCGACCAGGTCGTTAAAATTTACAAAGAAGTCGCAAAAATAGAAGGTGTCATTCTTTTATAAAATCAAAAAGTCAGCAATTACGCTGACTTTTCTGTTTAAATTTTTAATATGTTTTAATTATTTTTCTATAAAATATTTGACATTCTCTACAGGCCTTCCCAGCATGGCAACGGAACCTTTGATAATAATAGGCCTTTGAATCAATGACGGATTTTCAGCCAGAATATTGATCCACTCTTCTTCAGAAAAATTTTTATCTGCAAATTTTTCAAGATACAGTTTCTCGTTTTTTCTGATCAGATCAAAAACCGTCTGGTTAAGCTTTTTCAGAACCGTCTTAATTTCCAGAGGACTTAACGGATCTTCAACCATATCAATGATCTCGAACGGAACGCCGTTTTCATCCAGATACTCAAGGACTGCATTGGATTTCGAGCAATTGCCGTTATGTAAAACTTTAACTACCATTCCGGTTGTATTTAATCTTAAACAAATGTAAGAACAAAACGGCTTAAACCGCTTTAATTTATAATAAATCTTTGTTAAAACAATCCGTACAGCTCAGCTTCGATTTTCTCAAGGATAAATCCGAAATCTTCCGGCTTCTCTACGAAATCAAGGTCGTCCACTTCAATAATCAGTAGTTTGCCTTCGGTATAGTTTGAAATCCATTTTTCGTATTTCTGGTTCAGCTTGGAAAGGTATTCAATGCTGATGGATGCTTCATATTCCCTTCCTCTTTTGTATATTTTTTTTACAAGATTCGGAACATCAGATTTAAGGTAAATCAGCAGATCGGGTGCCGAAACAAACGATTTCATCAGGTTAAAAACAGCGGCATAATTATTAAAATCCCTGTCTGACAGGAGGTTCATGTCGTTAAGGTTTTCAGCAAAAATATGGGCATCCTCATAGATCGTACGATCCTGGATAATATTCTTGCCGCTTTCCCTGATTTCTTTAACCTGGCGGAACCTGCTTCCCAAAAAGTAAATCTGAAGTGCAAAACTCCATTTGCTCATATCCGCATAAAAATCTTCGAGATAAGGGTTGTGATCAACATCTTCAAACTGTGCATCCCATCCGTAATGCTTCGAGAGCATGGTCGTTAACGTTGTTTTTCCGGCTCCAATATTTCCTGTAACTGCAATATGCATATTTTGTCCTTAATGTTAATGATTTATCCGATTAATCCCCTGCAGACTCCAGGGTAGAAATATCCTCAATAAGCTTTTGCAGTGAGCTTTCGGCAGGATTTTCATCTTCAATTTTCTGAGTTTCTTTTTCAAGTTTCTCTTGCGGTTTATCCGGTTCTGAAGTATTCTGCTCCGATGGTTTTACATCCTGCTCTGTCGCTTTCTGTTGGGGTTCCGTTTCGGTCTGCGGCTGGGTTTCTCTATTTTTTTCGAGGCTGTAAAGATAGAGTTTGTTGGCCTTGATTTCAAAATAAGAAAGGGTGTTTTTATCCACAATCTGCGCGTCCGGATCCTGAAAAATTTTCACCATTTCTTTTTCGGGACCGTATTTTAGAATAGCATTTTGAGTAATTACTAAAACATTTTCATTTTCTCTACGAAAACGCTTGCCATTCTCAATGGGTGCTTCAAAGATTTTTTCAAACTTAAAAGTATAAACCCTGATGTGCTGCCTCGTTAAAATATAGACTTTATTTTCGTATACCAAAAGATCCGTCAGGTCATCAAAACTTGCGTCAAAAGGATAAGAATTAATAATCGTTTCATTCCTGAAATTGTACTGGATCAGTCTTTTCATGCTTTCGTCAAGTAGCCAGAGCTGCTGCAAATCTTCTGCATAGGCCATCTTAATAAAACCAAATTTCTGTTTGAAATCTACGCGCTGGATCTCATTCATATTCTGGTCGACAAATTTGAGTTCCTGCGCATTTTCAGAAAAAAGCGGCACACTCAGCGGATTCTGTACCGTCTGCACTTTATAGGGAACCGTGAGCATCATTTTGCCGATCTGTCTTCCCAGCGAATCGTATTTGGTAAGGCTGAAATCTTTATTTTTATAGATATAAAGGTTTCCGTAGTCGTCGGCAAGCATATCTCTGGCTTCCTTGAGCTTCAAAGTATCCAAAGGAAGAAATTTCTGAGCTTGCAGCGAACAGAAAACAAACATGCATATCAAATATAATACTCTCAAATTATTTTACTGAAGTAGCGCTCCGGAGGAACGCTACCAATTTACTATTTTATTTCTATTTATTTCTGTTAAAATTCAACTGCTGAATATCGACTTCATACATTTTCGGCCAGTTTTTGCCTGTAATCACCATATTATTGCCTTTGAAGGCGATTCCATTGAGAACGTGCTCTTTATCATCCTTTGTATTTTCTTCGGTAATCGATGTAAAATCGAATTTGCCGACCGTTTCGCCCGTTGCCGGATCTATTTTAAGGATAAAAGGCTGATGCCAGAGGTTTGCATAAATGAATCCATCGTGATATTCCAGTTCATTCAATTGGTTGTAAATATCTCTATAGCCTCCTACTGACCGTTTTCTCACTACCCTTGAAGGATTATCCGGATCGAGAAAATAAAGAGTGTTGGAACCGTCCGAAGCGATAAGGTTTTTACCGTCAAAAGTAAGTCCCCAGCCTTCTCCGATCTCATTGGGAAGGGGAAATTCCGAAAGCTTTTTTAGAGTAGCTTTATCATAAACGAATCCGAGTTTATTCTGATAGGTCAGCTGATAGATTTTATCTCCCGCGATAGCACATCCTTCAGAAAATATATGATCGGGCTGCTTTTCCGTGATGATCGGCTGAGTAGTTCCCAAAGTATATTTAATAAGCTGGGAAGCTTTTTTCAGGCCGTCGCTTTCATACACCGTATTTCCTTCCAGAAGAAATCCTTCAAGAAAATGATCGGGATCATGGGGATATTCCGCTACCATTCTGTACGTTATGTTTTGTTCCTTTAATTTCGAAAAAACATTGATCGTCGCATCCTGATTCAGCGTTTCACCGCTTTTTGTTTTGATAATAAAAGTTACCTTATTCTCTCCGTACTCAAAGAATTTCGGATCAATAAGCATTTCAGAAGTTTCTTTATCTCCAAAGCTGACGGATACAGCCTCCGCATTGTCAGTTACCTCTTCAGGAAGTTTCAGGCGGTCACCAAAGCGGTAGCCCTTATCTTCCATACCATGATTATAATCTGCCAGAGTATCAAGCATCTTTTTATCGTCCCTGCAGGACATCAGCATGAGAATCAGCGCAAAATAAAAAACCGAACTTTTAGTCACCTTTTCCAGGTTATTTAACGGCAACTTCATAAATCTTCGGCCAGTTTTTACCTGTCACGAGCATGTTTTCGCCTTTAAAAGCAATTCCATTTAAAACATCGTCACTGCCTTTGGTATTCTGTTTAGCGATCTCCGTAAAATCAAATGTTCCCACAACCTCCCCGTTCTGCGGGTTTATCTTTAAAACGACAGGTTTCTGCCACACGTTGGCATAGATGAATCCGTTGTGATATTCAAGCTCATTCAGCTGGTCATAAGCCTGGGAACTTCCTGCTACAGCGATGTATTTTACAAGTTTGGAAGGATTTGAAGGATCCAGGAAATACAGAAGTTTGCTTCCGTCTGACGCGATCAGGTTTTTGCCGTCATACGTAAGTCCCCAACCTTCTCCCAAAACATTAGGATAGGCAAATTCAGATAATAATTTCAGCGAATTTTTATCATAAATATAACCTTTTTTACTTTGCCACGTAAGCTGGTACACTTTATCGCCAACAATCGTGCTCCCTTCCGAAAAGTCTTCCTGCGGTTGCTTGGTGGAAGCCAGCGGCGTTGTTGTCCCCAAGGTATATTTTAGAATTTGTGAAGAACCGTTCTGCCCGTCACTTTCATAAATCGTATTCCCTTCGATCTGAAACCCCTGTACAAAATTTTTAGGATCGTGAGGATATTCTGCGATGATTTCGTAATTGATCTTCTGTTCAGGATTTTTAGCAAAAACATTAATGGTAGCATCCTGGGTAAGGGTTTCACCTCCTTTGGTTTTGATATTGAAGGTTACCGGGTTATCTCCCAGGGTAAAATATTTAGGATCGATTGTGAGGTCCGAGGTTTCTTTATCCCCAAAACTGATGGAAATACTTTCTGCATCATCCGTCACTTCGCTCGGCAGGGTAAGCTTATCCCCGAAATGATATCCTTTCTGCTCCATTGAATTGTTGTAATCTGCGAGTGAGTCCAGGATTTTTTTATCATTCTTACAAGAGGCCAGCAACATGATCGCCGCAAAACCGGCTATGATATTTTTTTTCATTGATTTCTAAATAAATTTTCTCCAAAATTAGCAAAATTTATCGCTCCCTGCTAATTTCGGTAATTTGTTCATTCAATTGTAACAGATCAAAGGAAATTTTAAGATTCCAGATAGGGCTTCAGGCTTTGACTGACAATACCTTTCCATCCTTCCGTAAAGGCTTTTTCCGAAAAATTTTCGCCGAGATCATTAAAATTTTCAATGTCTTCGTGGGTTAATTTCACCAGAGTTTGTTCGCCTTCTGCCTGAAGTTCCCACTGAACAGCCGTTTTCTTATCGGAAAAATCCGGATAAGACCATGTATGCTTCAGCTTCTGCCCGGGAATCACCTCTATGATCTCTGCCTGATGATGATATTGCCGGTGATCGCCAGGTTCATAAAAATTAAAGATTTTTCCGGTTTCCAAAATAAAATCAGGAATATCGAAATACCATATTTTCATTTCATTTTTATCGGTAAATGCTTTCCAGACCTTTTCTGCCGGGGCATTCACCTTCTGTTCTATGATGATCGGATGGCTCATATATTTTGTTTTAAATTGATGTATTGCAGATATATGTGTTTATCTCATACTAAATATAATGCTTTTTACAGAAATAAATTAATATTTTTCCAAACAGCACGAGATATCGTATTGTAAAACAGATCATCAGTAAAAATTGATCCCGAGGCGGAAAATCCGGATAAAATTCCTTCTCTAATTCTTAGTAAAAGAAATATTGTTGTAAAAACCGATCTGAACCTGGCCGCGGTTTTTATTTTCCTGTATCTGATTCATATATCCCGCTTCAATTCTCAGATTTTTACTGATAACATAACCTAAAGCGCCGTACACCCGGTTTCGGTCAAAGACCGGACGGTCAAAATGCAGGAACATTTCATTATATGCAGAGGCATAAAAAGTTTTCGGCTGCATTTCTTTATTATTGATCGGGATCGTAAGACCCAAAAAATACCTGAACCTCATTCTGAAATCATCCTCCAGAAAACGCTCCTCAAGACGATACCGGTGCTGAAGATTAAAACGCCCGAATTTTTGTTTGGTGATATACTGCTGAAAAATCCGGTGCTCAATATTTTCGGTTTTTTCGCCATTGATGTACGGACGACTTAAAATAAAGCCGTATCCCAATAAAACATTGTTGTTGTTTTCCGTAAGATCATACCCTATTCCCGTTCGGATAAGAAGCTGCTCCAAGTCTCCGCCGGCATCAAAATTCCTGTACTGTATTTCGTTATGCAGGTTTAATTTTTCACTGATCTTATTGTTCCCGAAATACATATACCATGCTCCCAGGTCACTTTTCTGTGCCTGTACAACCGAGGTTGCCAAGATGAAAATGCTTACAGACCAAGCTTTTATAAAGTTCATACCGTTCTATGTTTATTATTAAAATCTATCAAATAATTAAATTCAATGCTAATTATCAATAATAGGAAAAAATTTTTATATTAAAAAACCTGATTTTATCCCATAAAAAAAACGGCTCTTCAGGCCGGCTGTCAATTTTTTATCTGAAACTAAATTAAGGATGTTGCTGTGCTTTTTCAGGATCATCATAATTCACCATCCAGTTGATCCCGAATTTATCGGTAAACATTCCGAAATAAGCGCCCCAGAATGTATCAGCCATTGGCATCGTCGTTGTTCCATCCTCAGAAAGGCCATTAAACAAACGGTCTGCCTCTTCTCTGGACGCCGCATTGATCGAAACAGAGAAGTTGTTTCCTTCCTTGAAGTTTGAAGCCCATTCGCCGGCTGTATCACTGCCCATAAGTACGGTTTCTTCAGAGATCGGAAGTGTGACATGCATAATCTTATTTTTGTCTTCTTCAGGAGTTTCTTTACCCTCCATTGGAGGCATCTCTCTAAAAGTACCCATATAAGGAATTTCCACACCGAACACCGAGCCGTAAAATTCGAAAGCCTGTCTGCAGTTTCCGTTGAACGTTAAATAAATATTTACTGTTGCCATAGTTTTTTATTGTTGGTTTTAATTATCTGTGCTGGTCGATAAGGATCATATTTCCATCGGGATCTTTGAGATAAATATGTTCCGGGCCGGAAGTATTTTCATCGGCTTCCTTTTGAAGTTCTACGCCCTGTTCTTTAAGATGCTTCTGGATCTCCCGCACATCGTCGAAGCGGTCCAGTTCCCGGGCATTCTGATCCCATCCGGGGTTGAAGGTAAGCATATTTCCTTCAAACATGGCCTGAAAAAGGCCGATAATATGATCACCGTTTTTCATAATGAGATAATGATTCTCCATGTTTCCGGCCATCGGGCTAAACCCCAATTTTTCATAGAACGCCTTCGATTTCTGAAGATCCTTTACGCTTAAACTGATTGAGAACGCTCCTAGTTTCATCCGTTTTTATATTTTACTATTATTTAAAAATAACTTTCGAAATATCTTTAGGCACAAAGTTGGCCCACCATACCTCATAATCGAGATTCCCGGAATAACTTTTCCATCGGCCCCTACAGGTAATTCCTGCTCTACCGTCCTTTGTAATGACTTTAGGCGTCTGAATTCTTATTTTACCCGTAAACACTCCAGAATGCTCACCTGATTTCCGCTCTTTGAGTATAAAATCTCCAAAAACAAGCATTTCATCCGGAAGATCTTTCACATTATATTTCTGCGTCAATGTAATTTCACCGGAAAAATCTGTTTTATTTCCGTCTTCCACTTCAGAATAGCCTGAAACAAAATACTGTTCTGGTTTTTGAGGATTTTTCGTTGCTTTTTCCACTCTTAGTTTGATAACGGTCTCAGAATCGGATATCGTTCCATGGAAAGGCGTTTCATAATTCATCAGAAAAGCGCTGAGATCAGAATCTTTAATGACTGAACTGACCTGACCAAAAGACAGGGAAAATGTAAAGACAGGTATCAGAAATAATAAAAGTTTTTTCATGGCTTTTATTTTAAACACCAAATTGTGCCAGGTGATGATTGAGGTGTTTGGCAAACATATTATTCCATTCCTGTGCTTTCAGTTTACCAAAAGAAAAAGATTCTTTGCCATCAAAAGCTGAAGCTCCAAGCTGCTGTGTTTTCTGGATAAAACCGATCAGCCTTTTCTTTTCTTCCTCAAAATTCTTTCTTTCTGCAATGATAAACTGCGGTGCGGTCGGACTGTTTTTCGGATAAGATTTTTCACCGGTAACTTTGGGTTTCAGAAATGTTTTAAGGATAAATTTGGCAATGCTTCCCGGCTTTTTATGCTTTTCGGGTTCATAAACCATCTCATAAGATACCGAACAATGTGCCAGCATCTGGTCTACGGCCATTTTTCCCCATAACGGCTGTGTCTCGGGAGTAAGCCTGTTGATCCTGTCAATGTAATTTTGAGCTACTTTTACATCAAAAACGTTTTCCATAGTTTATCGAAAGGTTAGAAAAACAAAGATATTGGTTTTTCAGTTTAATTTAATTCATTTTTTTCATGAATACGTCAGCTCACTTATACACCAATAAAAACCCCTGGAAATCAAGTATTTCCAAGGGCCTTATCTTTTAGGATTTATTTTAAAATTACTCCGAAATATGTACTTCGGAACCTTTCGTCTGCGCACCCATCTGCGGCGCATAATAATTTCGGATGGTTGTTATTCCGTCAGAGAATTTCCCGGATGCGTTGGCCAAATAATCATATTCAAATACATATTTGCCTTTCGGTAAATATTGGATATAAAAATTCGTAGAGGCATCTTTGGTCGACTGGTAATATCCAAGACTGTTTTTCCACTGGTAGCCGGATAATACGTCTACCGGCTCAAAACCTGCCGCCCTCATGTCTTTGATGTGTATAAACTCCATCGGACGGTCTGTATTCAAGATCATTCTCACGGTAACTTTGTCTCCGATTTTCAGTGGCGTTTCATGAGAGATTTTTTGCAGCTCTTCTCCGTTCACTGTTTTCACTTTCCTGTAAAGTTCTTTGGTTACAGAAATATAGTTTTCGGAAGATTTTATTTTATCTAAATCTTCATAATACTGCCAGAATAAGCCACCCTGTACAATTCCTGCGCCTGGTTTTGTCACCGTAACCTGCGCCAGGTTTTTATCGATCTTATCAGATTTTATGGTAGATTTCACATATCCTGTTGCCTGGGTTTCCGGCTGTAATTCTTTCCCTCCCCAAACGATTTTCGCTTTGTCACTTTCTGCGGACGTCCAGGATTTCCCGGAATTTAAAATCGTAAAAATAACTTCTGCCGTTCCGCGTGAACTGCCCCAGGAATTGACTTCTTTCTGGGTAATCAGCCAGATTTTCATTTCTTCAATAAACTTCTGGTTATCTGGTTGCAACCTACTAAATGCTTCAAGAGCACCGGCCTGATTTACCACCTTGGAGCTGAACCAGCCCCAGCCGTCGAGATTCTGTTTCCAGTACACTCCTTGATTTTTGGTTTCTACAGAAGTCTCCTTCAAATAATTCATCAGTTTAGCCGACACCTCTTTCAGCCCATAATCATTCATCAGCAATGCTGCCCGGTGAAGACCGAAGAAGGTGAAGTCGGCAAGTTTTGCCGTTTTTGCTTTGTCTTTTACCAGGGACTTCAAAGTGGCGCCTTTTCCTTTTAAAGGATATTCTTTCTCCCAGTAATTTCTGGCATCCAGATAATCAAGTGCCCAGTTGTTCCAAACGTCCTTTTTCTTAACATCGTAATACGTATTGATCTCATTATCAACATAAGCAATCAGCTTTTTCACCAGCTCTTTCTGTTCTGTATTCTGATCATCTT
This sequence comes from Chryseobacterium sp., assembly GCA_048594965.1. Lineage (GTDB taxonomy): Bacteria > Bacteroidota > Bacteroidia > Flavobacteriales > Weeksellaceae > Chryseobacterium. Next base: position 8,894 of record JBMDXW010000173.1, on the reverse strand, counting down.
TAGGCTGATCTTTTAGCCAACTATTGATTTTTCCCAAGTTTTTAAGAATATACAACGAAGTTGGGTAAGAACTCGGATATCCCTGGTACCAGGAGAAGCCACCGTCAGGATTCTGAAGTTTCTTGAGCTCATCCCAGTCCTGGCTGATGGAATTTTTCATGGTATTGGCATCAAAAAGCAAAGCAAGCTTCTGCATATGTTCTTTTTCATTATCGCTTTCGAGAACCCATGGGGTTTCATCGAGTAAAACTTGTTTCAGTTCCTGATTTTTTTCAAGGTTTGAATTCAGCAATCCTTTATTCTGATATTCTTCAAAGACCGTTTTCATCTTTGGATTGGCTTTAAAGATTTCTGATGCCAAAACATCCGCAAACCATTTATTAAAGACTACATCCGCAGAACTGTTCGGGTCATTTTTAAGACTTGGGAGGGCAAACATAATTTCCCAAATCGGATTGGTGGTCAGCTCCAGCGTGTTGGACACATTGGAAATGGTTTTAGATTGAGTGCTTTTAAGATTTTCAAGCTCAAATGTTTTGGTTTCCCCTTCTTTTACGAAGACAGGAACCGATTCGGTAACAAGTATCCGGTTGGGAAGAACGGCAATTGCCTGTTGCTCTCCATCGGAATAGGTTCCAGCTTTAGCCACTACTTTCAGGATAATCGAAGACACATTTTCAGGTACTTTAACCTTCCAGGTAACAACCCCGTTTCCATTCGCATCCAGGGAGAAAGACTGTTCATTATTATTTCCTGACACCGCTGTAAGGGCACTTAATCCGAATTTATCCGAAATATCTTCATTGGTAAAGGCATCGAGGATCTGCAATGCGGCATAGCCGTTCAATTTTTTATCCGTAAGATTAGAAAGTTTCGACTGGAAATTAATCTCATCGCCTTCCCGTAAAAATCTTGGATAATTCGGTGCTACGGAAAATTCTTTCTGGGTAATCACTTCTTTTTCCAATGTTGCCGCTCTGGCATCTTTGGTGTGTGCGAGGAACATCAGTTTCCACTTGGTTAAGGCTTCGGGAGAGGTAAATTCGAAGTTTACATTACCCTGAGCATCGGTCTTCAAATTTGGGTAAAAGAATGCCGTTTCATTGAGATTTTGGCGAACGGAAACTTTTTGCAATGATTTGCTAATATCCAAATCTTCATCATCAACGGCTACTTCTGCAGCTTTATCGGCAGTATTCCTTTTTTGTCCGTAACCTACTACAACAACCTCTTCAACGTTCTGATTAACGGCACTGTCTGGCGGTGCAGCACTTGCAACTCCTCGAATAACAACTCCTGACGCTCTTCCCTGAAGGATCATCAATCCATTCCTGTCAAACCAATTAAACTGAGGAACCTCTATATAATTTCCATTAAAGAATTTCATCCTCTTCTGGTAGTACTTTGTTAAAAGATTGTCCCTTACATCATACATGGTTACCAGCGAATAAGGCCTGTACAGTTTTTTCCAGGTGTAGGTATTAACGGCAAACTGATCCAGCGACATGTCGTACATATTGGCCAACACTTCTGCATTGATCTTTTCTTTATCGCTTCCCGAAACTTTTACCGACCATTTTTCTTTAACATTAGGCTCTACCTTATCCCTAAATGTGGTGGTTTCGATTTTCAAAGGACGTTCGGAATCTTTGATTTTTAAATTTACCGTTGCCGTCTGAACATCATTATAGGCTACGACCTGAAACTGTACGTTCACGGCAGATACCGCTTTATCTTTAGGAATATCGACAGCATATTCCAGTTTACCGTTTTTCATTTTTTGAATGTCGTAAACGGTTTTTCCTGAGCCATCCTGTACAAAAATATTCACGAGCGCCTCAGGAACCGCAGAATACACATAAACTTTAGCTTTGTCACCCTGTGAAAATTCTGTTTTTGGCTGTAAAGCAGTAAGGAAAGTCTTCTGATTTGCTTTCAGTCCATCTTTATCCCACACGCTAAAATATTGGGAAGTTTTGATCGTATCTTTTCCTTCGATGTTGTAAAGTTCAAGCAGATAATCACCGGCATTCAGTTTACCTAAATCCAATGACTCTTCACTATGCCTTACACCGTTCAGGATCATAGCGGAAGTTTTCCAGTTCTTCAATTCATCATTTTTATTGTAAAGATCATGCGGAAACTTTTTCATGAATTCTTCTTTGGAAAATACCGGGAGATTCTGTACTGCATCCTGGAAGTTGCTTCTGAAAATCCTGTCCGGAGCCTGTAGTTTTGAAAGTTTTACCTGGTACGATTTTTTAAGGTTCTGCTCATTATAATTTTTGGTTTCAACCTTTAATTTCACATCTTCATCAGTAAAAACATTTTTAACCTCTTCGACTTTGATGTAGTGCGATACAGAAGCCACTTTCAGTTCGGTTTGAGCCGATTGTGTTTCTCCGTTGATATCGGTAACCGATGCATTGATCTCGTAATTATCAATCTGAATACCTTCCAGCTGTTCATCCTTTTTTAGTTCAAGACGGATGACGAATTCTCCTTTTTCATTGGTCTGGGTTTCTCCGAGAATGGAATTTTCGTTATCATTACCCTGAGGATACCACCAGAAATACCTCCAGCGGATGTTATGCTTTTTAATTTCATAATTCACTTTGGTATTGTTTAAGGCAATCCCTGAAAAAGTGGTCGCTTTTCCTTTAAGTTCTATGGTTTGGCGGTATTTATATTCATCTTTTATGGGTTCAAAATTTACCTCGAACTTCGGCCTTTTATACTCTTCCACACTAAAGCCTTTGAAAACAGGCGTTTTCCCGTTTGTACTGAGGTAAAACTCACCATTCAGCTTTCCTTTCGGCAGGATAAAGCTTCCATGGTAAGAACCAAATTCATTCGTGGTAAAATTCTGCGACGATACTTCTTTGCCATTGGTGTCACCTAACGTTATTTTTTGCTGTAAACCGGCATCAACAGCTTCAACATCTTTGCTGATCCTGGTATTGATGACTTTAAAATAAACCGTCTGTCCGGGCCGGTAAATGGCTCTGTCGGTAAAAATCTGAGTTTTTGTCCGGTTGCTGTCATCCGCATCAAATTCTACCACATCACTATTTCCATAGACCTGCATCATCTGCATATCGTTTGTTTTCGGCTGCCGGACCAGAAGCAGCCGGTAATATTCCTGATCTTTGGAAGCAGGAAATCTGAAAACACCTTTGCTGTCGGTTTTTCCCGAACTTGTTTTTAAAGCGGAATTTCCGGAATATTCAGAGAAAACAAGATTTTCATTAGAAACAGGTGCTCCATTTTCACTGTTGACCAGTTTCAGTTCGTTTTCAGAAAATTTTCCTTCTGTTTTATTTTTATAAATGATCTTATGGTCAGAAACAAAGAAATAAAAATTCTGGGTTTGATCATTGTTTGCGCCACTCACTGCATATTCTGCCACATAAATTCCAGGCGGCAGCGGTTTTATTTCAAGGGATGTTTTATGCAGCTGATAATCACCCGGATCAGAAAACGGATACGTTTCTTTTTTTACAAGGTCTTTTTTTACCTTTCCAAACATTTCGGAAGAAGGATTTCTTAAGTACTGCAAAAAACTAAGGAGATCGTCTGATTTATAGATATTAATAGAAAAGCTGCTGAGGTTTTTGTATTCTGCCACAAAATGAATCGGCAGATTGCTTTGGGTCTGCTGCTCGTATTTTATGTTTAAAGTGGTCAGTTTGATCTGCTCTTCCTTGTTTTTAATATTTTCGATAAAAGGCGATTGCGGATATTGGGATTTGGCCTGGGCAGCGATCTCGAGTGCCTGTTTTTCCTGTTTTTTAGCCAGCAGCTCATTCATGATATCATCCATGATGAGCACTTTGTAGTCCCCTTTAACTTCAGAATTCAAAAGATTTCTCAGTTTCTGAAGCTTATCCTTACACTGGTTGAAATTACAGTTCTCCTGCAGTTTCTGATGCATGAAATACAGTTTGGCGTTACCGCTGTTCATGGCAATCAACTCATCAAACAAATTATCAATTTCCTTACGGTTCACTGACAATTCATTTTTGGTAAAAAGTCCGTTATCAGAAAGAAAATCTATTTTTTTAAGCATATACCAATCGGCCAGCGTAGGAAAAAAAGTAATCGATTTTGTGTTGGTAAAAACTGACTGATAAGGGGACAGCGCGATTTTTTTCATTTCAGCTTTCTGCTGATCGAGCTCACTAAAGCTTTTGGTGATATAATTTTTAAAATCGAGCTTACTCCAGGTTTCAATCTGTGAAATATCCTGAGAATTGATATTGGTTCGGCCATTGACCTTCCAGGTATTCCGGGTATAGTAATCCATGATGAATCCATTCGTCAGAACTTTAAAGGTCAGTTTCCCTTCACCTTTCAGCTGTTTTTCAATATCCTGCAGTTTACTGAAAAATTTTGAGGCGGCATTATTCTGATCATCATCCGCGGTCTGATTGGCGATCGTAAACTCTGCTTTTAGCGAACGGATGAGCTGAAGGGTATTGTTCTCTTTCATGGCTTGATTTTGGATATCCAGAATGACAGGCAGATTAGATTTAAATGTTCCTTTCTTACTGTTTTCTTCGATTTTTTTCCATTGCTCGTCGTAATATTTCTGAGCAAACGATCCTGTAGAATACAGCAACAGAAGGAAAAAGATAAAAACCTTGGATAATCTTTTCATAAATGTTATTTTTGATCTGATGAATTTATTAAAAATACTGAAAAGAACCATTATCGATAGCCAGTTGTATGTTTCTTTAATGGGAACCCTTTTCGCGGTATTCTTCATGGAGGAGCAAAATACATTCCGTTATCCCACATTTTTTCTTATTTTCATTACTTATTTCAGTGGTTATCTTTACACCAAATACCAGAAGACCAAACATTTCTTTAAAATCCTGATCATTAACGTCATTGCCGGGTTGATTTCCGCACTTTTAATTATATATAACCATAATGAAATACGGTTGATAAAATGGTTTATCATTGTGATTCTGGGACTTCTCTACAACAGCTTTTTTCTGGACACTTACATCCGGAAAATCCCTTTGCTCAAGGTTTTCTACGTCGGACTGGTCTGGGCCCTGATGAACTGCTGGCTTACACTGCCGGAGTTCAGCATACCTATATTTCTCATCAGCTTCTTTTTTATCACGGCACTTGTATTGCCTTTTGACATCCGTGACATGAAAGTTGACACCGTAAAAACATTTCCAACGATCATCGGGGTGCAGAATACAAAATATATTGCTTACGCACTCATTTTCATTAGTATAATCCTGGCTGCCCGATACCTTACGTTCAATGATGCTTTATCTTTCTTTTTGTCGGCCATCATAAGTTATATTTTAATTTATTTTTCTGAAAATGAAAGAGATGACACGTATTATTCTTTCGGGGTCGAGACGTGTTCGGCACTTCCTTTTTTATTTTCAGTAATAATAAAGTATTTTTGACGAATGATTATCAAGAAACTTTCGCTGTATAATTTTAAAAACCATTCTGAGAGAAAATTTGAGTTTTCGCCGCAGATCAATTGTTTTGTGGGAAACAACGGCGTGGGAAAAACCAATATTCTCGACGCCCTGCACTATCTTTCGGTAGGGAAAAGTTTTTTGGGTAATACCGATGTTAACAATATCCGGCATGATGAAGACTTTTTTACGATTGATGCCGAAATTATAAACGAAGAAAGTGATGACATCATTAAAATTTCGCAGCCGAAGGAATCAAAAAAGATCATTAAAAAGAATGACAAAGGCTATGAAAGGCTTGCCGACCATATCGGCTACCTTCCCAGTGTCATGATTTCGCCATACGATTCCAACCTGATTTCCGATTCGGGGGAAAGCCGCAGAAAATTTCTGGATGCCATGATCTCGCAGACCGATTCCGAGTATCTTTTTGACCTGATCCAGTACCAGAAAGCCATTCAGCAAAGGAATGCCCTATTGAAATATTTTGCAAAAAACCGGGTTTGGGAAAGAGATTCGCTGGAAATATACGACGATCCGATCACAAAACTGGGAACAAAAATATTTGTTAAAAGAAGGGATTTTGTAGAAAAGCTGAACCCGATCGTTCAGAGTTTTTACAGGATTATTTCCGGAGGCATGGAAAATGTGTCTGTCATTTATGAATCGCACCTTTTGGGAAATTCATTCGATCATCTTCTGAAAGAAAGCATTGACCGCGACAGAATGCTGACGTATACCTCAAAAGGGGTGCACAAAGACGATCTTCTCTTCGAAATGGATGCTGTTCTGATCAAAAAAACAGGATCACAGGGGCAGCAAAAATCTTTCCTGATCTCCCTAAAGCTTGCTCAGATGAGCCTTGTCAAGGAATTAACGAACAAAACACCGATCCTTCTTCTGGATGATATCTTTGATAAGCTTGATGACAACCGGGTTTCGCAGCTGATCGAGCTGGTCAATCAGGAGAATTTCGGGCAGATTTTCATTACCGATACCCACAGAGAACGTACGGAAAATGTCGTCAAAAAAATCAATGAGGAAAGTATTATTTTTGAACTGTAATTCATCTCTATTTTAACCAAAAAAATATCTCTTTAAGCTGTATTCATCATGAAAAAAAATAAAAAGCGCGAATATCAGTCATCAGAACTCGTGAAATCCTTTGCGAGGATTTATGGCTTTGAAGATAAACTTATCGCTTTTGAGATCAAGGATTTTCTTGAAGAATATCTGGATGAAAGCCTTTTCCGCGAGATCAGGAGCGTGAATATTGAAGATCATACCGTTATTATTAAAATCAATTCCCCGCTTTTGAAGCATGATTTCCAGATGCGTAAAAGCTTTTACCTTAAAAAATTCAAGGATAAATTCGGTGCTGACAAATTTAATGATCTTCAGATTTCGTAGGGATCGTACTGCTCATCATCTCATCGGTCTTCTTATCGAGTCCGGATCTGAGAGGAATAAAAAACCGCAGCGGATTTTTTAAGAAATACCTGAAAATTCCCTTATAAATTTCACTTACCTGCCCAAAATTCAGCTTCCTGGACCTGAATGCCAGGAACATCGAAAGACTGAAGCTCACGGCAAAGTTGAAAAATCCGATCAGGAAGACCGTAACCAGTGAAATGCAGAAGGTATACGTATCAATGGTAAAGTCCTTTCCATAAAGTCCTAAAGCAAAATTTCCGGCCGCAAAAGTGATGTGCCGGATATCCAGATCAAGCCCTAAGAATAAGCCGACAGGAGCCGTTGCGCCAAGAAAAACCCCGAACCAGAAATTGGATACGATTCCCGGCCAGTTTTTAGCGTAATATTTAGATAATGCTTTTGCAAAATTCTTTCCGAAAAGCCTTCTGATCGAAAGGTTTTTCGATATTCTTTCCGGAATCTGATAGAAAACAGAATTGTTCCCGATATTTCCTGAGATAATTCCTGAGATAAAAAGGTAAAAACCTGCTATACATGCATGAAGAATGGCTTTAGACTTAAAAGGATCAAGATCTTTCAGCAGCTTATCCGACCTTTCGACAGCCAGATTCTGGGAGAAAAAAACATCCAGTCCGTAAATGATCAGCAGTGCTATGGGAAACGACAGGAGAACATTGCCTACAAAGGCAATAAACTGGCTTCTGAAAAGTTTTGATACGAGATGGGCAAACTCTTTACTGTCGCTTTTTATACTTCCTTCCTCCGACAGAACTTTTGTCATCGTCGCGGCAGTCATAGCCGGTTGTTTTGTCGCCAGCGTAAAGCCCATGAGATAGATCATGACAAAGCCCATTGCATAATTCATCGAATATAAAAAAGCGTGTGAAAAATCACTTCCCGGCACATAGCCATAAAGCATTTTCAAAACACATAAGGCCCCGACAATAATACCGCCACCACTCGCTTTGTAGAACATCGTCATATATTCCTTCCTTGTTGAGGTAATGTAATGGGCGCCGGTTTCTGCCGTATGATTGGTAATCAGGTGCGAAATAAGCCGGGTGCTGTCATTCATCAGCTCCGAGATATTATTCCGGTGTGATTTATAGCTTAAAATATTAAATACCAATTGCTTGGAGTTGATCAGAACATCTTTCTCCTGGTCGATTACCAGCAGCTGAACCGTCTCATAAATTCGCTGAACCTGCTGACGGATTTTCAGCAGGGACTGATTGATTTTTCCCGAAATTCCATATTTCGAGGAATTTTTAAATGAAATATTGACAAATTCGAGACATTGCTCGGTATAAATTTTTATCTGCTTATAGCGACCATCTTTGGAATGCAGCTGCAGTTCCGGATTTTCCTCAAATTCTGCGGCAAGCTCTTCCAGCTCATTCTGCAATGCCAAAAAAGGATTGTCGAAATTACGATACTGAGGCGCCATCCTTACGACCTCAACTTCCATCGCAGAGCCGGTAACCCGCCATGAAAGGATATTCATTGAGAAAAGAAGCTCTTTTTTGACCTCCGGTTTTACAATAAAATCGGAGATCCCTAAAATAGTGAACAGTTCATCGATTTCATTCTCGGGAAGGTTCTGGAGGAATTTCAGGTCTTTTCTTGGTGTAAAACTCACATTGTCGATCATATACCAGATCGTCTGTTCATTCACTACGGGGGGCAGGATCTTGTTAAGAATCCTTTTTTTCAGTTCGGGGATAAATGCGTTTTCCGAGAGAATATTGGCCTCCGTTAAAGACAGATTAAACGTTTTATCTTTAAATATATGATGAATATACCTTCTGAAGTTTTCTGCAACCTGGGAATTATTCCTGAAAAAATTGAGGGCATCTGTGAAATCCGCACTTTTAACACTCTCCAGAAATTCCGAGAAGGGTTCCAAAGAATGCGTCTGGTTCTTAAAAGAGAAATATTTTTTAAGAACAGATTCAAAACTTGTGCTGGACGTAAAGAGTTTCATTAGTACAAAGATACTATTTCAAA
>JBMDXW010000172.1:0-35458 GCA_048594965.1 Chryseobacterium sp. | reverse complement strand
TAAAAAGGAAAAGCCTGTTTCGGGCGAAAGCAATGAAGCGGCTGCTTCCAATGACGGCGTACCTTTTACAGTAGATACTCTAAACAGCAAGGTAGAGTGGAAGGGATATAAAATTTTTAAATCTGAAAATACGAGCCATTTCGGAACCATCAAATTTGAGAGTGGCGATGTGACGGTGAAGGATTCTAAACTTGAAAGCGGAAAGTTTGTCGTGGATATGGCTTCGCTAAGTTCCGAAGATCTGAAAAATAATGCTTCTCAACTGGAAAAACTCAACGGACATCTGAAAAGCAATGATTTTTTTGAAGTCGAGAAGTTTCCCACGGCATCCTTTGAGATCACAAAAGTGACTTCTTCTGCCGAAGGGGATTACAATACACTGCTGGACGGAAATTTAACCATTAAGGGAATTACAAAGCCTACTCAGTTTAAAGCCAATGTTTCTGTGAAAGACGGTGTGGTAAGCATTGCGACGGAACCGAAGGATATCAGCAGGCAGGAGTTTGGTGTTAGCTTCCAGAGTCCTGTTGAAAACGGAGTAATTAAGGATGAAATTACCTTGCAGATCAATGTAAAAGCTTTAGAGAAAAAATAATTTTTTTATTTAAGTGAAATAAGTGATTGAAATCTGCTTCCGGATGGGGGCAGATTTTTTTTAACAGTTTTAGGAAAAATATTTCACCGAAAAACCGTATTTTTGCAAAAAATTTTGAAAGGTTAAAAAAATGATAGAAAAGATAGAAGAGTTACTTGTTGAGGTAAACAGCTTCCATGCCACATCAAAAGAGGAGATCGAAAACTTCCGGATCAAGTACAATGGAAAAAAGGGAATTTTAAACGATTTTTTTGAAAAGTTTAAAGAAGTTCCGAATGACCAGAAAAAAGATTTCGGACAGAAGATCAACACGTTGAAACAGGCGGTTAATGTAAAACTGGAGGACCTGAAAAGTGCTTCGGCATCATCTGTTGTTGTTGAAAAAGAAGATCTCACGAGACCTGCATTTCCTTTGGAACTGGGCTCAAGACATCCTATCAACCTCGTGAAAAACAGGATCATTGAGATTTTTAAATCGATAGGTTTTGCCGTAGCAGACGGTCCTGAAATTGAGGACGACTGGCATAATTTTACTGCGCTGAACCTTCCGGAATATCACCCGGCAAGAGACATGCAGGATACCTTTTTTATTGAGCAGAACCCGGATATTCTTTTAAGAACACACACTTCTTCTGTGCAGATTCGTTATATGGAGCAAAATCAGCCGCCGATCAGGATTCTTTCTCCGGGAAGAGTTTTTAGAAATGAGGCTGTATCTTCGCGTTCACATTGTATTTTCCACCAGATAGAAGGCTTGTATATCGATGAGAATGTAAGTTTTGCGGATCTTAAACAGACCATTCAGTTTTTCACTACTGAACTATTCGGAAAATCCAAAATCAGATTAAGACCTTCTTATTTTCCGTTTACCGAGCCAAGCGCGGAAATCGATGTTTACTGGGGGTTAAACTCTGAAACCGATTACAGAATTACGAAGGGAACGGGATGGCTCGAAATTATGGGTTGCGGAATGGTAGATCCGGCAGTTCTGAAAAATGTAAATATCGATCCTGAGAAATACTCTGGATATGCTTTCGGAATGGGTATTGAAAGAATCGTGATGCTGCTTTACCAGATGAGCGACATCAGAATGTTTTTTGAAAATGATATCAGAACACTTGAGCAGTTTAAAAGTCTCTGATTGTTCCATAAAAATAGACGAAATTTTAGAAGAACCTGTAAATTGTTTTACAGGTTTTTTTATTAATTTTACAGTCTAAATTACACTAATGTTTGAAAAATTAAGTTTTAGATCCAGAAGAATCGTCCATTATTCGCTCATTGTCTGTATTTTGCTTCTGCAGTTTGTTATCGCAGGATTTTTTTACAATGAGTTTGTCAGCAAGAAAAATTTAAAGTTTCTTAAAGGTCAGCTGGAAGAAATTCATTCTTTGGAAAATCTTGCAGATGAATCTAAAAAACACCTCCTTAATGCACAGGTTGATTTTGGGAAATATATATTGAGTAATGACAGAAAATTTCTGAAATCATATTTTGGTTCTATTAATAAGCTTGACGAAAATTTAGATCGTATTGGAAAGTACGGAAATAAATATCCCCGACTAAAAAAGATGGAGATAGCAGGAAGTAACCCAAAAGAATTTATTACCCTGAAATCCCTGATCGATTCCAGCTACGAATATTCAACGAAAGCAAATTTAAGGACAAAAAATGATTTCCCGGTACTAAAAAAGTACAAGCCGGAGTATCACTTCGGTAAGTTTGATATTGAAACTAAAACTTATTCCGATACCGTAAAAAAGAAAGGATTTTTCGGTCGCCTGGGAGACGCTATTTCAGGAAGGGAGAATGTACGTAAAGAAAGCACGATTATTACAGTGAAACATGGTAAAATCCCTGATACAGCTACCATTAAGGCTGAATTCGACAGTATTTTAAATGTGGTAAACAATCATTATACCGGAGAGATAAAAAAAATAAAGGTCAAAGTCATTCAAAAACAAAATGCCAAAGCAGAATCTTATGAGATATTCAGCAATCTCCTCACCTACGGAAACAGTATTCTGAATATGTATGAATATGCTATCAAAAATTCCCGGACGGACCTGGAAAAAGAATATTACAGGCAAAATTCTACGAATAACAGGATAAGAATGAATATTATATTCGGTGCCATTATTCTTATGGCAGCTATGTCGGTGTTGATTATGCTGCTTACGAGAATAGCTTTTTCTTATGAAAACAAATTAAAAACAGCTAATGTTCAGATTATTTCCAACCTCGAATTTAAGAACAGAATTCTGGGGATGTTCAGCCATGAACTGAGATCTCCCCTAAAAATTATGAGAATACTGATCAGTAGGATTAACGAAAAAACAAACGATGAGGAGATCAGAGAATATTTGAAATCCTTTGATTTTACGAGCAATACATTGCTGATACAATCGAACCAGATATTGGAATATGCTAAAAACCAACATGCTAAGAATAAACTGATTCCTGTCAGATTTAATCTTAGTCATCACATTATTTCAATATTAAATTCTATAGAAACTTATATAAAAACAAGGAATAATGAACTTGTCGTGCAAACTGATATAGATCCCGGTCTGGTTGTTTTTTCTGACAATGCAAAAATCAATCAGATTTTTATGAATATTTTGGGTAATGCCAATAAGTTTACCGAAAGAGGTAAAATTTCAGTTATGATTACGACAGAAACGGTAAATACGGAAACGGTTTCCTTGATTACCAGGGTCAGCGATACAGGCGTCGGAATCAAAGAATCTGATCTGAGAAAGATTTTTGAACCCTACTACCAGGGTGTTTTATCAGAAGATATAGAGAATATTGGAGCAGGATTGGGTCTTAGTTTATGTAAAGAACTGGTAGAACTTTACGACGGTAAAATATCCGTAGAAAGTGAGGCAGGAAAAGGAACAACCGTTAATTTTTCGCTTAATTTAAAAATAAACAATGACGAATAAAGAACATCGGCCTATTTATTTTTTGTTGGCAGACGACCACAGTCTTATCCGCCAGGGAATGATTCTTTTATTGGATGACATTGGCATCCAGCATAAAGTCTTTCATGCCTCCAACTTTCACCAGATCATGGAATATATGCGTTTCCAGCGCATTGACATTGCGGTTGTGGACGCTTCTTTTCCGGAAGGGAGTAGCCTTGATCTCATTGGAGAAATGAAAGAAATCAGCCCTGAAGTTAAGATTCTCATTTTTTCGGGAATTGATGAAGTGTTACATTCGATAAAGTTTCTCAATGCCGGAGCAGACGGTTTTTTGAGTAAACTCAGTGATGAAGAGGAAATCAGAAATGCACTGATCTCCATCATCAGAAAAGGAGAATATATATCTCCGCTTACAAAAGGCTTACTGATCAAGTCCGCAAAAAGCAGAAAGCTGATAAATCCGCTGCTATCGCTTACCAAAAGAGAACTTGAGATTGCCCATATGTATGCTGCCGGCCGTGGAAATCTGGAAATTGCCAATCTTTTGAATCTAAGACAGAATACCGTCAGCACCATAAAAAAAAGGATATTCAAAAAGCTGATGATTGATAATCTGATGGAATTGGTTGAACTCCTGAAGAGTAATTATTAAGCATTTTTGTAGATAAAAATCTACAACTTTGTAGACAAATATCTACAACTTTTTTGATGATCTATTATGGCTGGAGTAATATCTTTGTAGTGTTAATAATTCATTATTATAAACCGATTTAAGCGATCTTTGATTCTGATAACACAAATGATGAATAACAAAAAGAGTCAAAGATCAAAAAAGCAATCGAAGATGTGATAAGAAGAATGGGGGAAGAGTCTGCTTAAAACAATCTGAGATTGCAAAAATAAGCCTCCGAAATTTTTTCGGAGGCTTTGTTTTTAATTACTGACCTAGAAACAAAACGTAATTAAAAACGATAGGCATTGATACAAATTGATGCCGCTCTATTTAAAAGACAACCGGAATCATCTGTTTATTACATAAAAAATAAAAGCCTGCCAATCTGCAGACTTCAATGATTATTTTATTTGGTAAACTTCAACGGATATTTTACGTTTTTATATCCATCGATGCTTGCTTTTAAAGATCCTACGGCGAGTTCGGCTTTCAACAGCATCGGAACATGATTGACATCGTTCGATACCCACATCGTAACTCCTTCTTTTTCTTTAAAAACCCTTCCGCTTTTTACAGAAGGTATGATCTTGAGACAGTTGATGGTTCCGAATTTGGTCTTAAGATTTTCTGTTCCCGTCACTTTCAGCTGAAAAGGAAACATTTCATCATCGATCCAGACGTTCATATTGATCACACTGCCCACGCGCAATTCTGCGGGGCTTTTGCTTCTTAAATAATAAAAGCATGAAAGCATGTCCTGTACGCCTTTTACCGATTTTAGGACTTTAGAGCCGTTAGCCGGAGTTTTCTTATCTGTGAGGACCAAAGTATTGTTGTCATGATTAAAAACCGTCTCCAGATGCTGACTGTAGCTGCCTTCCTTTACATTCCGTACATAAAAGCTGGGTAGCTCCGTATTCATATTGATATAGCTTTCATAGAGATCATCTACTTTAAAAAATGCCCTTACAGCGCCCGTTGTTTGTCCTGTTCCCCTTACATATAAATGGGGGACTCCCTTGTAATTTGTTTTTTTTGCTATCAGATTAGCGGTTCCTGCATTGAGAAACCCGTAATGAATCCTCAGGGTTATGGACTCGCCGTCAGCGATATTGGTAATCTGGCCGAAGCCCAGACAGAATATAAAAACGGAAATTACATTAAAAAGTTTCTTCATAATTACAATTTTACAAAAACGTTACCAACTTTAGATTAAAAAAAATGCTAAAGGTTTGATAAATCTCAGTTTTTTATTTAGACTGAATTAAATATGCTTCGCATTAAAATTAGTAAATTTGCAGCCACAAGTATAATTAAATTATCTTATTATTATGATAACGACCGATATATTGATCATAGGAGCCGGACCTACCGGGCTTTTTGCCGTTTTTGAAGCAGGGTTACTGAAAATGAAGTGCCATATCATCGATGCGCTTCCTCAACCGGGAGGACAATTGGCTGAGCTTTATCCTAAAAAGCCTATTTTCGATATTCCGGGGTATCCTTCAGTGAATGCCGGCGAGCTTATCGATAACCTCATGGAACAGATCAAGCAGTTTCAGCCGGGCTTTACGTTAGGGGAAACAGCCATTTCATATACCAAAGTTGATGACGAATGGTTTGAAGTAATCACCAACAAAGGAACCGTTCACCGGGCAAAAGCAATTGCCATAGCAGGAGGTTTGGGAACTTTTGAGCCAAGAAAACCCACCATTGAAAATATCGCAGAATACGAAGAAAAAGGTCTGGAGTATTTTGTAAAAGAACCTGAACATTTCAGAAATAAAAAAGTAGTCATTGCGGGTGGAGGAGATTCTGCACTGGACTGGAGTATTTTTCTTTCCAATGTGGCGAGCGAAGTAACACTGATTCACAGGAGAAATGAATTTCGTGGCGCACTGGATTCTGTAGAAAAAGTTCAGGATCTAAAAAACCAGGGAAAAATTAAATTAATTACCCCTGCTGAAGTTACTGCCATTAAAGGTGACGGAAAAGTGGAAGCCATTACCGTAGCAGTAGATGGTGAAGATCCGCACGATATTGAAACAGACTATTTTATTCCGTTATTCGGATTAACTCCAAAATTAGGAGAAATCGGGAACTGGGGACTGAATATCGAAAAAAATGCCATCGTGGTTAATAATGCGCTGGACTATCAGACCAATATTGATGGAATCTATGCGATAGGCGATATCAATACGTATCCCGGAAAACTGAAGCTTATCCTTTGCGGTTTCCACGAGGCAACCTTAATGTGTCAGAGTGTTTACAACCGATTGAATCCGGGCAAAAAATTCGTTCTGAAATATACAACAGTAAGCGGTGTAGACGGATTTGACGGAAGCCGAAAAGAAGCGGAGAAAGCAGTTGTTAAAAAAATTGACTAATTTAGTTGCCGGTTATCGGTTTGTTGCTTAAAAAAACTACTGACCGCTATCAACTATCAACAAATAACGATCAACTAAAATGAGCGATATCAATATAAAAATCACCGACCGGGAAGGAATAACCCATGATGTCGTGGCACCAACGGATATGTCTATGAACTTAATGGAAATCATTAGATCATATGAACTGGCAGAGGAGGGGACAATCGGAGTCTGTGGAGGAATGGCCATGTGTGCTTCCTGTCAGGTTTACGTGGTTAATGATCCGGGGCTTGAAGAAATGGGTGCTGAAGAAGACGCGATGCTTGGAGAAGCTTTCCATGTACAAGACAACAGCAGATTGGGCTGCCAGCTGCACATCGTTCCCGAAATGGAAGGGCTGGAAGTGGAAATTGCTCCTTATCCGTAGGAAATTAAATTTTAATCCGAAATATAACAACTCCCGAAGATTTTCTTCGGGAGTTTTTTACTTTAAAGGATTATTATTTTGTTTCATTTAATTTTGAAGGATTCTGTCTGGAATCAAAAACATTAGCAACAATAATTTTATTGATCTCTTTGTGAATGTAATAGATGATTTTATAATTTCCTGAAATAAGATATCGAAATTCATATTTTCTATTAACTAATAATTCTTCAACCTGTCCTGCTTTACTGTTTTGCTCTAATATTAAAGTTCGATCAACAATTTCGGTAATAATTTTTTTTGCAATTTTTTTCTCCAGCTTTGTATTTGTAATATTGAAAAATATCACGCAGCTTTTCTTCTGCAAGTTGAGTCCAGAAGATTTCTAATGCCATTTCTGGATTTTGTTTTTTAAATCTGCAACATTAGTTATTCTGTTATTATCTGCATCATCAATTGCTATGTCAATTTCATCATTGAATTCTTCTAAAGACATAGGCTTCAAATTTTCATCAAAATTTTCAGACTTAATCTTATGAAGTGCATTTTCCAAGGCATTGATAATTTTCTCGTTATCAATTCTTAAAAATTCCTGAACGAGCAATATTTTACGTGCTTCTAAATTCATAACTTTTAATATGTTTGAATCAAATTTAGTGATTTTTATAATAAACTATACGTAGTTTTTTTTCTCTAAGCAATGGTCATCATAAGGAAAATTAAACTTCCTCCTTTGAAATCCATTTCCCAACGGTCGGAGCTTCATAATTTTTCATCTTTTCCAGTAAATCATCAATATCATTACTGATCAGCAGCATATCGCGGTTGATTTGCTTTAAAAATCCTTTGGTAACCATTGTGTGAACCAGTTTAATTAAATCGTCATAAAATCCGTCAATGTTGAGAATACCGATCGGTTTCTGATGAAGGCCAAGCTGTGCCCAGGTGATCATTTCGAAGAATTCTTCCAGTGTTCCATAACCTCCCGGAAGAACGATGACACCGTCGCAGAGCTCATTCATTTTGGTCTTTCTTTCATGCATGGTTTCCACCAGGATCAGTTCGGTCAGTTGTTTGTGGGCAATTTCTTTAGACTGTAGAAAGTAGGGAAGAACACCAATTACTTTTCCGCCTGCATGTAAGGTTCCATCTGCCACGGCACCCATCAGGCCAACATTTGCACCGCCATAAACCAGCTGCACATTATTTTTTGCCAGTGTTTCTCCAAGCAGTGTTGCCTGGCCTTTATAAATGTCTTCCGAACCGAAACTCGATCCGCAGAATACGGTGATACTTTTCATGATTAAATTATAATAATTTTTTCTTTTTTGAAGAGATTTTCTGTTTGAAAAGAAAGATAAAATTTCCACATTGCAATCATTTACACGATAGTACATAGTGTTAAATTGCAGAATAATTGCCTTGTGAACATCTTTGCTTTCGGATACAGGAAATATAAAAGGATGTTGAGAAATAATTTCTATCGAGCTTTCAATTTTATGAGCAAGTTTTCTGATTCTTTATCTGTAAAATTCTTTTGAAGATAATCTATTGTTTGTTTTAGTCCCTTTAAAGCATTTGGAGTCTAGAAAATTTTATAACCACTTTCTATATAACTGTCTGGCTTCGGAATGCGGTTTTAGTTCTTCATTATCCGCTTGTGATATTCCCTTTTCAATCGATTTTTTTCTTCTTCAGAAATTGAATTCCACCAGTCTTTGGTTTCTTCTTTTCTGAATTGAATCCGTTTTTTAATAATAGAAGCATCCTCCAATGTAGATAACCATTGAATTAATTCAAGTTTTTCATTGAGAGTCTGTGTATTCATAACTTGTATTATTTATTCAAATTTATAATTTTATATAACAATGTGCAAAGATTCAAAAACAAAAAGTATCCAAAATCAAAACGATTTTGGATACTCAATTAATTGATTTTACAATTTTATTTCAAAGGAATATTCGCTAAAATATCTTTCGTAAAGCTCCAGAACTTTTGCGTAGAAGGAATATTCGCCTTCTCATCAGGCGAGTGTGCTCCTCTGATCGTCGGACCGAAGCTCACCATTTCCATTTCCGGGTAATTGGCTCCTATAATTCCGCATTCCAGGCCGGCGTGGCAGGCTACTACATGGGGCTTCTCACCAAATTTCTCCGTGTAAAGATTTTCCATCAGTTTTACGATCTCGGAACCCGGTTTCGGTTTCCAGCCAGGATAAGAACCGCTGAAAACAGTCTTCATTCCCGCCAGTTCGGCCACTGATTTCAATTGCTCAGCTACGGAATCTTTCGATGATTCTACAGATGATCTTGAAAGGTTTAAAATCTTTAATTCCCCTTCTTTCAATTCCACCCTTGCCACATTGTTGGAAGATTCTACCAGATCCTGTACATCGGGGCTCATCCTGTAAACGCCATTGTGAAGGGATTTCAGGGTAAGAATGATCTTTTTGGAATCTTCCTCGGAAAGCGCTTTCTCTGAAGTCGTGGAACTTTCAATATTGATGTGAAGATTAGGTTCTACGGTGGCAAATTCTTCCAGGATCTCTCTTTTAAGCCCGTTAGATGCCTCATCGATAAATTCCTGTGCATTTCGTACAGAAACAACAGCAACGGCTTCTCTTGGAATCGCATTTCTCAATCCGCCGCCATCAACGGAGATCAATTGGATATTCTCTTTTTCAAGACCTTTGTAGAGGATTCTTCCTAAAATCACATTGGCATTTCCGAAGCCTTTATGAATATCCATTCCTGAATGGCCACCCTGTAAACTTTTAACTTCGATCCTGATGATTTGCCCTTTCGCCACTTCTGTATTGTAATCCTGCGAAATAGTCACATCGATCCCGCCGGCACAGCCGATGTCGATTTCATCATCCTCTTCCGTATCGAGGTTAAGAAGAATCTGGCCGGTAAGCTGTCCTGGTTTTAAACCCAGTGCACCCGTCATTCCTGTTTCTTCATCGATGGTAAAAAGAGCTTCAAGATCAGGGTGTGGAATATCAGTACTTTCCAAAATAGACATGATCGTGGCCACTCCAAGGCCATTGTCCGCACCAAGGGTGGTTCCTTTAGCCTTTACCCAGTCGCCGTCTACCTCCATTTTGATTCCTTCGGTATCAAAATCGAAATTAACATCATTGTTTTTCTGGCATACCATATCAAGATGCGACTGAAGCACCACCGATTTACGGTTTTCCATTCCCGGGGTAGCCGGTTTTTTAATGATGACATTGCCGACTTCATCAACCGTAGTCTCCAATCCTAAATTTTCACCGAATTCTTTAATGAACGCAATGACTTTTCCTTCTTTTTTTGATGGTCTCGGAACAGCATTCAATCGGGAAAAATTCTTCCAGATAATCTGCGGTTCTATAGTAGATAGTTCCATTGAAATTTATTTTTCTCAAAATTACAAAATAAAAAATGCTTCCGATAATCCGGAAGCAGTATTTTTACCAGCAGTCATCAGCCGCTTAACAGCCGCATTCTCCATAGATCGGCATCTTTACGACCGTCCCGTCGGGCTTCTCGATCGTTAAAGTACCTTCAAACAGAAGGGCTTCTTCGCTTTTTATTTTTTTTCCTTTTACCGAAATTTTATAATCGTCATTTTCTATTTCTTTGCTCAGTTCTTCATCAGCTTCCATATCGCTTGAAGAGAGCAGGTTCAGGGCAAGCCTTTTGCCATCCAGCTTCATGTAAGCCGTTTTACCTGCATCATCGGCATAAATATATTTCTCAGCCAGGAAATCGGCTTTGCTCTTGGCAAAATAACACGAACATTCCTTGATTTCCGTTGGAAAGGGAAAGGTGTCAACGGCAATTTTTCCGGAAGGACTATCCGTTGTTACTGTGTCATGAACGACTTTAGCAGAATCTGCCGGAGCAGAAGCAGGAGTGGTCTGCTGTTCCTTTTTACAGGCAACCAGCAGAAAAGCAGAAAAGAAAATGATAAGGTATCTCATGGCGTAGGGTTTGTTAAAAGTTTATCCTCTTGCTCTTTCAAGAAGCGTCATCATCAATAACGAAAGGATTACAAGGCTTTCCTCTTCATCATCAATATCAATTAGGCGGTCAAGCTGGAATCTTCTCCCGAAGAATGACGGCATTTTTTTTAGTTTAAAATAAGCCTTTCCGTCCATACCGGTCACGGTATAGGAAGGATTTAGGAAGTATCCGGTGAACATTCCGATGAGCGGGATCTCGCCGACCATTCCATCAAAAAAACGTACCCAGGCATTATCTTCCTGAATTTTGAATTTAGGCTGATCATGAGCATCCAGAATGTCGTAGCTGGCTTTCCAGATAGAGCGCATTCCTTTTCTTGCCATTCTTCCGAAGTTTCTGCCCGTAGCAATTTCAGTTAAAGAATAAGAAGCGTTGAAATCGATCCATTGGTTGGCTTTGATCCTGAAAAGTTCCTTAGACTTGCTTTCATCATTAAAAACAATAACATCTTCCTTCAGCTTAAACATTTTCTGACGCACATACGCGACATAATTACCGTTCTTATCCGTGATATTGAAATCACTGGCCAGGGTTGTGATTTTAAATTTAAAATCCAGAGGATAATTTAAATTGTTTAGTACCATTTTAGTTTATTTTCAAGTTAATATTTCGTAGTCAAAGATAATATTATTTGTTTTAAAAGGAGGGTGCCTTAACGCTAATTTAAGCTTAAAATCGGGATTTTTAAGAAGATTTAAGAATTAAATATTTCAGAAGCACGGAAAGTTACTTACACCCTCGCAACAGGTTTTCCCGACTCCCAGAAAATCTCCTGCACCCTTGCGACAAACTTTCTGGTGACCTGGAAAGCTTCATGCACCCTCGTAACAACTTTTCTGGAGGCCGGGAAAGTCTCTTACACCCGTGCGACAAACTTTCCGGAAATTGATATACCGGTTAGAATCTCAACTTCAGACCGCTCCTTAAAAATGTTCCGAATCCGCATCTTTTTGTTTATTTTTGTGTCATGGATTACCCAAGTAAAGTTTTGGCAAAAGCGGTGGATGAAATTTCCGGATTGCCGGGAATAGGACGAAAAACAGCCTTGCGCTTAGCACTGCATTTATTAAAGCAGCCGGCTTCAAGAGCGGTAAGCCTTGGAAATTCCCTGATCAGCCTCGTAAACGATATCAAATACTGTAAAGAATGTCATAATTTTTCAGACTTTGAGGTGTGTGAAATCTGCAGTAACCCGAAAAGGCACGACGAGCTGATCTGTATCGTAGAAGATGTCCGTGATGTGATTGCCATCGAAAATACCGGAAAATACACTGGAAAATACCTGATCCTAGGCGGAAAGATCTCCCCGATGGAAGGGATCGGCCCTGCCCAGCTGAATATCCCGAGCATCGAAAAGAAAATTAATGACGGAAAGGTGAAAGAGTTCATCTTTGCACTGAGTGCCACGATGGAAGGAGATACCACGGCGTACTACATTTACAAGAAATTTAAAAATTTTGAAATCAGCTTTTCAAGCATAGCGAGAGGAATCTCCGTAGGTGATGAGCTGGAATATGCGGACGAAATATCCCTGGGAAGATCGATTGTAAACAGGCTGCCCTATAACGAAGAAAAATCCTGATGCTTTCCGCTATGATCTCTGTAATAATACCCATGTTTAACGCAGAAAATACGATAATCAAAGCTTTGGATTCTGTGAAAAATCAGGATTACGATCTGAAGCAGTTTGAGATTGTTATCATCGATGACGGCTCGACGGATCAGAGTAAAGTATTGGCGGAAAACTACAGGGATGCACACACAGAACTTAATATAAAAGTTATTGCCCAGGAAAACAGCGGCGTTTCCAAAGCCCGAAATACAGGCTTGAAAGTTGCTACAGGAGATTATATTGCTTTTCTGGATTCCGACGACGAATGGCTGCCTCAGAAAACAAAAAGACAGCTGGAATTTCTGGGGAAGCCGGAATTAAATATAGATTTTATTACAAGCCTGCGAAATGGTGAGAAGATCTGGTTCCCTTATAAAAAAGATCATTCCAATCTTGCAGCAATGACTTTAAGAAAATTGCTTTTAAGGGTTGACGGACAAACTTCCACCGCTTTATTTAAAAGAAAAGTGTTGGAAAATACAGGTTTTTTTGATGAAGATCAACGGTATTCCGAAGACGCCAATTACTGGATGAAGATTTCCAAAAACAATTCGATGTATATTCTTGGGGAAGAGCTGGTCTACACCGGTGGCGGGAAAAAATCTGTCGGCGTATCCGGGCTTTCGGCCAACCTTCCTGAAATGGAGAAAGGAATACAGAAAAATCTTCTTGAAATGTACCAGTTAAAAAGAATTAGTTATTTTGAATATGTTTTATTTTTTATATTTTCAAAATTAAAATACAGGGTGAGGATTTTTAAAAACAGATTATGATCTATAAACTATTTTGGGCTTTACGTGCTTTGCTGTATGCACCGTTCTTCGGAAAGTTCGGTTTTCCTTCCTACTTGGGGAAGCCTCTGTTTCTGATGGGAATGCGAAATGTTTTTATAGGTAAAAAAGTACGTATCTTTCCCCATCTCAGAATGGAAGTGCACCGTGGCGGAAATATCCATATTCAGGATGATGTGGTGATTTCCCAGAATGTGCACATCACCTCTGCCGGAAACCTCAGCATCGGAAAAAGCTCCCTGATACTGGCCAACGTGTTTATTACCAATATCGATCATGATTATGAGGAGCTTGATAAGCATGTGGTCACTCAGAAATACATCATTAAAGAGACCATCATTGGCGAAAACTGTTATATCGGGATGGGAGCGGCAATCATGGCAGGAACAAAACTTGGAAAACAATGTATCGTCGGTGCAAATTCTGTTGTGAGAGGCGAGTTTCCGGATTACTGCGTGATCGTGGGCGCGCCGGCAAGAATGGTAAAAAAATATAATTTTCAAACCCGGAAATGGGAAAAAATAAACTAAGCTATGAAGAAGATTCTCATTACGGGAGGAGCCGGATTTATCGGCAGTAAACTGTCTTTGGAACTGAAAAGAAAGGGCTATGAGGTCACCGTTCTGGACAATCTTTCGTGCCAGATCCACGGCAGTAATCCCGAAGAAGATTCTCCCTTGTACAGAAGTATTTTAGGTAAGGTAAATTTTATCAAAGGAGACGTTGTCAATTTCCAGGACTGGGAAAGGGCAATTGAAGGACAGGATGTTATCGTTCACCTTGCTGCGGAAACCGGAACCGGGCAGTCCATGTACCAGATCGAAAAGTACACCGAAGTGAATGTTTCCGGAACGGCCATGATGCTTGATCTCCTGGTGAATAAACCGCACCGTATAAAAAAAGTACTCATCGCCTCATCCAGAGCGGTATATGGCGAAGGGAAATACCTTCATCCTGAGCTGGGACTTATTTATCCCAAACCGAGAAATGTAGAAGAAATGCGCAACGGTATTTTTGAGATCATTTATCCCGATGGGCAAATGCTTCGTGCTTTGCCGACTGATGAAGAATCAAAGATACATCCTACATCCATATACGGTATTACGAAATATACGCAGGAACAAATGGTAATGACCGCCTGCTCTTCGATGGGAGTTGCGCCGGTAGCCTTAAGGTTTCAGAATGTTTATGGGGAAGGGCAGTCATTATTGAATCCTTACACTGGTATTTTATCCATTTTTTCTTCGCAGATTCTTAATGGAAATGACATCAATGTTTTTGAAGACGGAAACGAGTCACGGGATTTTATCCATGTCAATGATGCGGTGGAAGCTACGGTAAAATGTATCGAAAGCGACGCGGCGAACGGAGAGATCTTCAATGTAGGGACAGGGGTTTCGACATCGGTAACTACGGTAGCCGAAAATCTGAAAAAATTCTACAACATCGATTTTAAAATCAATGTTTCAGGGCAGTTCCGTCTGGGAGATATCAGGCATAATTTTGCGGACATCAGCAAGATCAAAGCGAAACTGGGCTTCCGTCCGACCATATCTTTTGAAGAAGGAATGTCCAAATTTACCAACTGGGTGCTGCAGCAGAATATCCAGGACGTGAAATTCAAAGAATCTCTGGATGAAATGAAAGTAAAAGGACTTCTACAATGATCTGTTTAAAAGGCAAAAAAATACTTTTCTTATCCGTCAGCTTTTTTAATTATGAAAAGGCCATTGGAAAAAGGCTTTCCGATCTCGGTGCCGAGGTCGACTTTTACGATGAAAGGCCTTCTAATTCCAATTTTTCCAAGGGAATCGTGCGCCTTAATAAAAAGTTTTATCATTTAAAAATAAATGCTTACTATAAACGTATCTTACAGGAAGTAAGTCATAAAAGCTATGATTATTTTTTCCTGATCAAAGGTGAGGCTACACCTTCTTTTTTTCTGGAAAGAATTAAAGAAAAAAATCCTGGAATGGAGATGATCTATTACAATTTTGATCCCATGACAGAATATCCCTGCCTGATTCATAATCTTCAGTATTTTGACCGGAAGTTTACTTTTGAGTATCTGGATTCCGTGACGTATACGATGGGTTTTCGGCCTTTATTTTACATTGACGAGTACAAAGAAACTCAACAGAAAGCCGATCTCCCGGATTACGATATGGTTTTTATCGGAAGTGCCCACACCGACCGGTATATTGTAGGTGAGAAGATCCGTAGTGCTGCAGACCGGCTTGGGCTTAAATCGTATTTTTACTATTATGCGATGGGGAAAATAGCTTTCAGACTGAAAAAGATTATTGATAAAAATTTACAGCAGTTTGACATGGCTAAAGTAAGTTTTGATAAACTGGACCATCAGCAGATTATTGATTTTTACAGAAACACAAAATCGGTGGTAGATATCAATAAGCCCTTTCAGAACGGGCTTACGATCAGAACTTTTGAGGTCCTGGCCTCTGGTAAAAAACTGGTTACCACCAACACCGATATTGTCAATTACCCTTTTTATTCTCCCGACAATGTTTTGGTGATCGACCGTAGGAATATACAGCTTGATCCTGATTTTTTTAAAACAAATGTTACGGAAATAGATCCCGGTATTTTATACAAAATGTCACTGGATTCTTTCCTGGAGTGCCTTTTTGGTGATGCGCAGGATGACTACTGGAATTCATTCAGAAAATAATAAAAATACATTCATCTTTTACTGTTAAAAAATAAAAAAGCAACTCAAGAATGAGCTGCTTTCATTATGTAAAAATATTATTTGCTTATTTACTTGGTGCAGGAGTCTGAACCGGTGTATTAGTGGCCGGCGCTGTGGTATTCGCAGGTGTTGCAGATTGTTTAGCCGGTGCTTCTTTAGATGCAGGAACCGGTACCGGTGCTGCAGAAGGTTTACCTGTGATCACAACGCTGATCAGAATAAGAACGATAATCGTCGCTCCCAGAGTCCATGTTGCTTTTTCCATGAAGTCGTTGGTTCTCTGTACCCCAAACTGAGCAGAAGATGCACCTCCAAATGTACTGGAAAGGCCTCCTCCTTTTGGATTTTGAGCCATAACGATGATTACCAGAAGAATACTGGCGATCATAATAAGAACCATCAATAGTATAAATATAGAATCCATTAATTTGATATCTTTTTGAATGGGCAAATTTAATCTTTTTTTACCGAATAGCAAAGAAAGATTCTACCAAATATCTGATAAAAATAAAAAACGGCAACATATGTTGCCGTTTTCTTTATAAAGTAAGAAAGTCTTATTTAAAATCGGCATCTTTAGCCTGATTTACTTCGTAAGATTTCACTTTCATGGTCATATCCATTCCCATCTGGTTTACAGAGATGGTATAAGGCATTTTCACACCGGCCACATCTTTATAATCAGAGTAAAGGGTAGGAACCGTCATTTCCTGTCCCTGAGCTTTAATTGTTTCTGTTTCTCCGGTTTTCAATCCTGTTTTTACACTGTAATAATAAGTGGTATCTCCTCCTTTTATCACATAAGAATCTTCACCACCTACTTTTTCAATTCCTGCAAGTTTATATTCCGGTGACTTGGCGAAACCTAATTCTTCAAAAAGCTGTGTGTTTTTTTGTTTATCGGCGATTTCATCTGCTTTCATAGGTACTTTTTGCCCCATTTGTTCAGAATATCCAGTTTTCCCGTCGAATACCTGCTTCTGAACAACCTGTCCCATAGCGGTAACAGTAGTAAGTTCTTTTCCACCCTGAGCTTTTATGATTTTGAAATCGATATTCTGACCCTGCATAGACATTGAAGCTGTCATTGTGTAAGAAGAGATCTTGTCAATATTGGCTTTTCCTCCGATAGCATTGATGTACTTATCTGCGATAGAAGCTACGGTTACGCTGGCATCTACTTTCTGAGTGGTCGGTTTTGCTACCGGATTGGCATCTTTGTCGTAATATTTTACAGGATAACCTAATTTCTCCAAGCCTTCAGAAATGTCAGACGCTTTACCGGCGATGAAAATTCTGCTCTTGGTAGGATAAATGGTAGAGTTGACCGCACTTGAAACATCAGCAGCTGTTACTTTATCGATCGATTTAAGATAATTGGTATAGAAATCATCCGGAAGGTCCTGAACTTTTTGGTTTACTGCAAATCTCGCAATGGTGGCAGGCTGTTCCAGAGACATAATGAAAGCTCCTTTCAGCTTTGCTTTTGCGTTTTCAAGTTCTTCAGGCTTTACGGTAGAAATCGCATTAAGCTCATTCATGAATTCTTTAACCGCTTTATCCGTCACCTCGTTTCTTACACTTGCACTGGCTGAGAATTGCGGAGAATACTTGCTTGCACTCATGTTGGAATAAGCTCCGTATGTAAATCCGTTTTTCTCACGAAGGTTCATGAAAAGTCTGGCTTCACCGCCACCCCCAAGGATGTAGTTGGCAATTGTTGCCGGGAAATAGTTCGGATCCTTCATTTTCAACGTATTCAGGTTGTTTAGAGAAACAACAGATTGTACAGCTGAAGGCACGTCTACCACGTCAATTTCTGTAGCAGCTACATTGTTAGCAGGCTCAAGAGGAGTAATCGGTGTGTTGGCTTTTTTCCATCCGCCGAACGCTTTTTCGACCATCGGTTTTACCTTATCGAATTTCACATCTCCTACGATCACCAGATAAGCGTTGTCCGGAGCGTAGTATTTCTTATAGATATTCTGAACGTCAGCTAATTGGATTTTGCTGATGGATTCCACCGTTTCAAATTCTCCTCTTGACGTATTTTTACCATACATCAAAGCGTTGGAAACTCTTGACGCGATCGCAGATGCATTTTTTTCTTCAGACTTTAGACCTTCTATGGCTCTTTCTTTGGAATCTTCAATTTCCTTAGCAGAAAATTTAGGGTTGATGATCGCATCAGCCATTAAATTTAAAACCTGAGGGAAGTATTTCGAAAGGGTGTTTGCAGAAGCACCGTTTGAGGAGAAACCAAGGTTGGCTCCAAGATAATCCACTTTCTTGTTGAAATCATCTTTGCTCATGTTGGTCGTTCCGTTCTCGAACTGTTCCGCCATGATCTCACTTACTCCGGCTACAGGACCTTCATAATAAGGAGGTCTGTCCATAGAAAGGCTGGCGCTTACTCTTGGCAATTTGTTGTTTTCTACAACCATTACCGTAAGGCCATTGCTCATCTGGAAAGTTTTTGGCTTTGCAATGTTGATGGCAGGAGTAGGTCCCGGTTTTGGCATTGCATTAAGGTCAATTTTTTGTGCTGAAATCGTTCCTGCGAATAAAAACGCTACAGCTATATATGTTAATTGCTTTTTCATTTGTAAAAATTTAATTTTAATAATCAATTTGGGTTACCCGGATCAGCGGTTTACTTTTTCTCAGGCAGGTAATTGATGATTATTCTTTGGTTGGAATTAAGATATTTTTTAGCAGCGTTCTGAAGGTCCTGTCTTGTGATCGATCGGTAGATGTCGAGCTCTTTGTTGATAAGATTGGTATTTCCCATCAAAACATGATTGGTGGCCAGTGAAGCAGCGATCCCCTGGATGCTTGAGTTGGCATTTACGAATTGGTTCTCAAACTGGTTCTGAAGTTTCTGATAATCTTCTTCAGAAATCAGAGTCGTCTGAAGTTTTTTGATCTCCGCGTCGATGTCGGCCTGTAAAGTGGCTTTCGTCGTCTGTCCCATAGGAATGGCGAAGAAAGCGAAAATCCCGTAATCTTCCAATCCCTGGTTAAAAGCCGCTACCTGTAGTGCTTTTTTCTCCTGGTCTACCAGTTTCTTGTATAAAACAGAAGATTTACCGCTGCTCAGGTAAGAAGAAAGCATATCAAGAATATAAGCGTCTTTTTCTTTATTACCCGGAGTTCTGTAGGCAAAAACATAAGCAGGAAGCTGGATGTTCGGATCTGTAGCCGTTACTTCTTTTTCCTGGGTGATAGGCGCGTCTTTAGGGAAATTTTTAGGATAAACCGTTCCTTTCGGAATTCCTCCGTAATATTCCTGGATCCATTTTTTGGTTTCTTCCGGTTTGATGTCTCCCGCAACAACTAATGTAGCGTTGTTCGGAACATAGTATTTTTTATAAAAAGCCTGGAACTCTTCCAGTTTCGCAGAGTTCAGATCTTCCATAGAACCGATCGTAGGCCAGTTGTACGGGTGGTTGGTGAATAGATTTTTCTGAATGGTCGTGAAAAGATTTCCGTAAGGCTGGTTGTCCATTCTTAATCTTTTCTCTTCCTTCACAACCTCTCTTTGTGTGTCTACCCCAATCTGGTTGATCACGGCATGACGCATTCTTTCTGCTTCCATCCAAAGTCCCAGCTGCTCATTATTCGATGGGAATGTTTCGTAGTAATACGTTCTGTCGTTGGTCGTGTTAGCGTTATTTTGCCCTCCGTTTGAAGAAACGATTTTGAACCAGTCTCCTCTTTTAATATTCGGGGTTCCTTCAAATAAAAGGTGTTCGAAGAAGTGGGCGAAACCGGTTCTTCCCTTTACCTCATCTTTGGCACCTACATGGTACATCACACCTGTCGTTACAACCGGTGCCGAATTGTCCTGGTGAAGGATTACGTGAAGACCGTTTGGTAAGTCATACTCTTCAAATTTAATTTGTTGTGCATTAAGAGCCATTCCGAAGAAAGCCGCTGCAGCAACAGAAAGAAGTCGTTTTTTCATAAAGTAGAAATTGTTTTGTCTATTAGTGCCAAATTTAACTTAAATGTTACAATCCGGCCATATAATTTTTTCCTGCACAAAAAATGGTATATTTATTCGGCAATATCATCGGATGTGGTATTGTTTAATTTTATTCTGTTCCTGATATGAATTATTTTTACATGATAAAACAATAAAGAATGAAAAGCTTTCTAGAACAAAATATTTCCCATGACTCTCTTATTACTCTATTTAGCCAGGCACCAGTGGCCGTAGCCCTTCTCATTGGTGACAATTATGAGATTCACAATGCCAATCCACAGATGCTGGAACTCTGGGGAAAAGATTCCTCCGTTATCGGGAAATCTCTCTTTGACGTGCTTCCCGAGATAACCTCGCAGGGTTTTGCAGATATTTTCAAAAAGGTATACCGCGACGGAGAACTCTTCAAAGGAAATAAAAGGTCCGTCTTTCTTGAAAAATACGGTCAGTATGAGGAACACTTCTTTAATTTTATTTATGCTCCTGTCTATAATGATGACAAGAAAATCATCGGAATAAGTATTGTAGCGACAGAAGTTACCGATCACATCCTGTCTGAGAAAAAATTGAAAGACACTGAATACCGCTTTGAAAATTTCATCAAGAAATCCGATTATCCCATTGCCATTTACCGTACGGAAGATTTTTATATTGAATTTGCCAATGAAAAAATGCTGAAGACCTGGGGTAAAGATGCTTCTGTCATCGGTATGAAACTCCATGAAGCGCTGCCGGAGCTGGAAGGACAGCCATTTTTAGGGATTCTTAAAGATATATTTAAAACAGGCGTCACGTATTCTGCCAAAGAAGACCGCGCAGATCTTGTCGTTGACGGAAAGCTTCAGACTTTCTATTACAACTTTTCATACAAACCTCTGAAGAACCGGAACGGTGAAGTCTATGCCATCCTCAACATGGCGGTCGACGTTACCGATCTTGTTCTGGCCAGAAAAGAAATACAGCAACGGGAAGAAAAATTCCGCGACCTTGCCGATTCGATGCCTCAGTTTGTGTGGACCTGTGATAATAACGGAGAGATCACCTATATGAATAACAGCTGGTACAAGTACACTGGCTCTACTGCAGAGGAAAATCAGACGGAACTTGTAAAGAAAATGATGAAGCAGGAAACAGCAAAGGCTGTCGATAAAGCATGGGCAGAATCCGTGAAAACAAAAGCTCCTTTTGTCATGGAATATGAGTTTGAAGATCCACAGCAAAAAGGAAGCTACCGCTGGTTTTTGGGAAGAGCCGTTCCCAATTTTTCTGAAACCGGGGAAGTCAAGCAGTGGACCGGAACTTTTACCGACATTGATGAATTCAAGCAGCTCGAATCCCAGAAGGATAATTTCCTCGGAATTGCCAGCCATGAGCTTAAAACCCCGCTTACCAGTCTCAAACTCTACACGCAGTTCATTAAAACAAATCTTGAGAAAGCAGGTGATCCTAAAAATGCCGAAGTCGCCGGGAGAATGGATTACCAGATTGACCTCCTTACAGGCCTCATCAACGAACTGCTGGATGTTACCAAAATACAGAAAGGACAGATTCAGCTGAATGAAACCCTTTTTGATTTTGATAAACTCGTAGACGAAGTCGTAGAAGAGCAGCAGATGACTGCGAGACACAGGCTTTTCGTAAGCCGTACCAATAAAATAGGGGAGGTTTTCGCAGACCGCCACCGGATCTCGCAGGTCATGGCCAATCTGATCAGCAATGCCATCAAATATTCACCGGAAGCAGATGAGGTGCATATCTCTACCGGTTTGGATGGGAGTGAAGCCCGGTTCAATGTGAAGGATTTCGGAATCGGGATTCCGGAAGACCAGCAGTCAAAAGTATTTGACCAGTACTACCGGATCAGCGCATCCAGAGACTATACTTTTCCCGGGCTCGGCCTGGGCCTTTACATCTCCTCCGAAATTATTAAAAGAACTGGCGGGAAAATTTTTGTAACCTCCGTGGAAGGAGAAGGGTCTGATTTTTGCTTCAGAATCCCAAAGAATAAAAAATAAAGTTTTTACCATGTCTAATGCTGCAAAAATTATGGTAGTGGATGACAGTCCCGCGATTGTTGATTCTATTGAGATGATGTTGGATTTTGAAGGTTTTCAGGTTTCCAAATTCTATAAAGGATCGGAAATGTACAATGCCCTCCATCCTGATACGAAGCCTGATGTTATTTTAATGGATATGTGGCTCTCCGGAGAAGACGGAAGAGATTTCTGCAAACTCATCAAAGCGCACGAAAACTTTCAGGATATTCCTGTCCTCATCATGTCGGCAAGCCGGGGACTGGAGCAGTCGGCACTCGACGCCGGAGCAAATGAGTTTATTGCCAAACCTTTTGATCTGGGACATATGGTAGACAGAATAAGACATTACATAAAATAATTCGATAGACAAACCGGTAGTACTCTGCCGGTTTTTTTTTTTAAAGAAAGAATATTGAAAATTTCCCGAAAGCTTCATGCAAGGTTGCGACAACCTTTCAAGGCTTCCCGAAAACTTGTTACGAGGTTGCAACAAACTTTCGGGAACTCCCGAAAACCTGTTGCAAGGGTGCGACGGCTTTTCTGGGTTACCAGAAAACTCATTGCAAGGGTGCGAGAAGCTTTCTGGTAAGGTACAAACTGTTTTATAACAAACAACACAAAACCAAAGTTTGAATTCTCCATATAATACACTAATTTTGTGTTCCCAAAAATTTTTTGCAGCATGGAGGATTATCTGAAAGGACTGAATGAATCACAATTTGAAGCCGTTACCACATTACAGGGACCACTGATGGTTCTTGCAGGAGCGGGTTCCGGGAAGACACGGGTGCTTACCATGCGTATCGCGCACCTCATTACAAACGGTGTGGATCCTTTTAATATTTTAGCTTTAACCTTTACCAACAAGGCGGCAAAAGAAATGAAGGAACGTATCGCTAAAGTAGTGGGGCAAAGCAATGCAAAAAGTCTTTGGATGGGAACTTTTCACTCTGTTTTTGCAAGAATTCTCAGAAGCGAGGCCCATTATCTGGGATATCCCTCCAACTTTACCATCTATGACCAGCAGGACGCCCTGAATGTCATCAAAAAGGTGCTCAAAGACATGAATATCGATGCTGATCTTTATAAACCCAAAAAAGTTCAGGCAAGAATTTCCACCTATAAAAACAACCTGATCACCGTAAAAGCTTATTATGCCAATCCGGAACTCATGGAGGCCGATGAAAAAGCGAATATGAAATTTATCGGGCAGATCTATCAGCGATACGTAGAGCAGTGTTTCAAAAACGGATCAATGGATTTTGATGATTTATTGTTAAAGACCAATGAATTGCTGACCAGATTCCCTGAAGTGCTGGCCAAGTATCAGGACAGATTCAGGTATATCCTGGTGGATGAGTACCAGGATACCAACCACTCGCAATACCTTATTGTAAAGGCTTTAGCTTCAAAATTTGAAAATATATGCGTGGTGGGGGACGATGCCCAATCGATTTACTCTTTCCGTGGAGCTAATATTTATAATATCTTAAATTTTAAAAAAGATTATCCCGACGCCGTTACGGTTTCGTTGGAGCAGAATTACCGTTCTACACAGAATATCGTGAATGCGGCCAATGTGGTGATCGCCAAAAACCTTCAGCAGTTTAAGAAAAATGTTTTCAGTGAAAACGAAGAAGGGGAGAAGATCAAAGTGTACCGTTCGCTTTCCGATGCGGATGAGGCCAACTTTGTCGCCGGAAATATCTGGGAAACCAGGAACCGTGAGCAGAGAAAATACAGTGATTTCGCGATTCTTTACCGTACCAATTCACAGACGCGAGCGTTTGAAGATGCCCTGAGACGTAAAAATATTCCTTATAAAGTCTACGGAGGCCTGTCTTTCTATCAAAGGAAAGAGGTAAAAGACCTCATTGCTTATTTAAGGCTTCTGGTGAATGAAAACGATTCGGAAGCGTTGATGAGGATTATTAATTATCCGGTAAGGGGAATCGGTGAAACGACTCAGAATAAACTGGTGGTCTTTGCCGATGCCCAGAATGTTTCGGTTTCAAAAGTACTCGGCAATCTCCCGATGTATGCGCCGCAGCTGGGCTTAAACAATGGCGTTTTAAATAAGCTGAATGATTTCTGGTCAATGATCAAAGCCTTCCAGGTATTGCTGAAAACGGAAACCGCTTATAATGTTGCGATGGAAGTGGCGAAAAGAAGCGGACTGATTAAGTTTTTAAAAGACGATCAGACCCCGGAGGGTATTTCCCGTGTGGAAAACGTTCAGGAATTGATGAACTCGATGCAGGGATTCATCGAAGAACAGATGCAGCTGGAAGACGGAGACCCCAGCCTGCCGAATTTCCTTGAAAATATCGCCCTTTCCGCAGACACGCAGGATAAGAACAATGAAGAAGACATGGTTTCGTTAATGACCATTCACCTTTCTAAAGGTCTTGAATTTCCGGTCGTGCATTTGGTCGGACTTGAAGAAAACCTTTTCCCGAGCTTTATGAGTTCTGCTACGAGAGAAGATCTTGAAGAAGAAAGACGTCTCTTCTACGTTGCGCTGACAAGAGCTGAAAAGCAGGCATTTTTTTCCTATGCGATTTCCCGTTTCCAGTGGGGCAAAATTACCGATGCAGAGCCATCAAGATTCTTAAGTGAAATTGATGATGAATATATCGAATTTGTCAATCCGGCCATCGAGAAACGCTTTATCAATAATGCAGGATTAAAATCAAATATTTTTGATGAACATCCTTCGGAAATGAGAAGCTTTAAGAAAGTCGAAAAGAAAAGCATTGAAAGAAGCGGAGACTCGAAGCCTATTGCCGAACCGAGAAAACTGAAGCCGGTAAGCACAGCCAAGATCATCAACCCAAGCGGTGCCTCTTCACAGGATATTGAAGTCGGTGACAAGGTGAGACACGACCGTTTCGGAGTCGGCGAAGTGACATTCCTGGATGGAACCGATCCGCAGAATATCAAAGCTAAAGTCGTATTCCAGCACGAAGGCGAAAAGAACCTGATTTTAAAATATGCTAAACTGACGAAGATTTAAATTTCTTCCTTTAGATATCCTTTAAAATTCGTCTTGATCTGCGTTATCCGGATCATCGGCGAGTGCTCTTTTTACGCTCGCAAATTTAGAGGATCAAGCAGATTTTTTTGGTATCCTGGTCTGTGAAAATCTGTGGTCATGATCTTTAACGTCCGCAAAATTCCACTCCATAGGAGGAGTGGCGAAAATTCAAAGAATTTTTGACGGGTGGTTTTCAGAAATGATTAAAAAACAAGCCTAATCAAATAGTTTGTTTCCCATCACGATTTGTGAAAAATCATGGCCCTCTTTTTAGAAATACAGATTTCGTATCTTAGCCGTAAAAGTTTTACAATGAAAAGGATTCTCATAATTTTAATCATCACATTATTCTCTTTACCGTTATTTTCTCAGGAATACAGTACCATCCAAAATATTCATTATTACGATGAAAAGACAAATAAATCGGATGTGTATATCAATGAAAGATGCATTCTCGATGTATATGTTCCGAAAAATGTGAAGAACTTCCCGACCGTAATCTGGTTTCATGGCGGAGGCCTTACGGGCGGACAGAAAGAAATTCCCGAAGCTCTGAAGAATAAAGGGGTTGCGGTGATCGGTGTCAACTACAGGCTTTCCCCAAAAGTAAACGCTCCGAAATATATTGAAGACGCAGCAGCAGCTACCGCCTGGGTTTTCAGCAATATTAAAAAATACGGTGGCGATGAAAATAAGATTTTTATCTCAGGTCATTCTGCAGGAGGTTATCTCGCCATCATGGTCGGTTTAAATAAAATGTATCTGCAGAAATATGGAATCGATGCCAATCAGCTGGCAGGAATTGTTCCTTTCAGCGGGCAGATGATCTCCCACTTTACCACAAGAAAGGAAAAAAATATTGATGAACAGGATGCCAGGATTGATGACATGGCACCCCTTCATTTCATCAGAGCGGATGCTCCGCCATTGTTGCTGATTACCGGTGACCGTGAAAAAGAGCTGTTGGGAAGATATGAAGAAAATGCCTACATGGCCCGTATGATGAAGCTAAAAGGCCATAAGGAAACCACATTATACGAGCTTCAGGGTTTCGATCACGTAGGAATGGCACAGCCTGCATTTCCTTTGCTGCTCAATGAAATCAAAAGGATAGAAAAGC
Organism: Chryseobacterium sp.; assembly: GCA_048594965.1. Classification (GTDB taxonomy): domain Bacteria; phylum Bacteroidota; class Bacteroidia; order Flavobacteriales; family Weeksellaceae; genus Chryseobacterium. The sequence goes on along the minus strand of JBMDXW010000172.1, from coordinate 9,160 downwards.
CCATGAAGTGATCGATCGCCCGGGTTACTGAATACAAAAAGCCGATCCTGTCTCAGGTAAAGACAGGATCGGCTTTGTTATTTAAATGATATTCACTTCTTTTTTGAGATGATATAACTGACCATTTCGTCGGTAAGCTGGTCCAGGTAGGCTTTGTCGGTCGTTCCGAAGCCATGGGTGCCATCTTTTACCACGACTAATGTTGCTTCAATATTTTCTTTCTTAAGCTTTTTCAGAAGTTTTTTAGATTGCTTCAAAGGTGCGACCTTATCTTTGTTTCCATGAACAATGTACGTAGGAACGCCGTGTTCTGTGTAGTTAATCGGCGAAACGGTTTCAAGATAATCGATCGCTTTTCTTTTTTCTGTTTTGATGCTGTAGCCGGAAATTCCGTAGACCAGCTTTTCCCTGATCTCTACGATCGGCTTAAAGAACAGTCCGACAAGTGCTACGGGAACTTTACCCAGCCTGGTGTGCAGGAGTTTATTAAGATCGGTCGGCCCGAAATTATCTACCACATAGTTCACCTTTGCCGAATATGATGCAAGTTCAGGGCTTCCGGGATAATCCTGATCACCGGTATAAGCCGCAAGAAGTGAGAGGTGAGCACCCGATGATGCTCCGAAATACCCGATGTTATTGGGATCAAAATTATATTTTTCTGCGTTTTTGCGTACCCATCTTACCGCATCTTTGGTATCCTCAATAGGTAATGGAAAGTGAATTTTATCGCTTACCAAAGTATAATCAATGCTGATGACCGCAATGTTTTTTTCAACCAGTTTTAAAATAAAGCTTTCAATATAGTTATTGGATCTCACGGTTTTGTCACCTTTTGCCCACGCGCCGCCATGCACATAAATGACGACCGGAAGCTTACCGGAAACCGGATTTTTAGGCTGATACATATCCAGTCTGACCGGGTTTCCCAATGAGTTTGTCTTATAGACAATATTTTCAGAAAATGCTGTTTTTTCAGGCAGCAAAGTACTGGGAGGAATCTTCATCTCCGGTAATTCCTGCGAATATCCAAAGTAAGAGATGCTTAATAAGAAAACAAAAAACAGGTTTTTCATAAACCTGCCGAATAATGTATTGTTCGAAAAAAATTTCATAGAATAAATTTTGCTGAGTTTTTCATTTCAAACCCCTCAAAAAGTCTACCAAACCCCTCCACTTACTTTTGTTAAAGGATAAGTTCTTCAAAAAGCTTTTCAAAGGTCTTATCAAGATCTTTCGTTTTTCCGGGATGAGGTCGGGAAGTCTGCACTACCGAGCTTCTGACGGCGGTAAGCCATCGGAAACGTTCGGGGATTTCCAGTTGTGCGATAGGTCCGCCATCTTGGTCTCCGCGGGCAATTTTCTGAAAGCTTTCGAGATTCTGAATGATGTCCTCATAATCCAGCTTGCTTCTCATCAGCTTGAATTTATCCGGACACAGATAAAAAGCAACCCTGATAAATTTCTCCTTCTTGGAAAACAGGACCAGCCCGATATTGAAAAACTCTTCTCTTTCAACTTTGGGAACCAGCCTTATGACCGCGTATTCGTATATTTTATCCTCTTGCATTTTTGGCTTCGTTTAAAAAGATTTCAGAATTTTCCAGTCTTGTTTTCAGGAAATTAAAATAGATATCGCGAATCTGCTCCGGACTTTCATCCGCGTCATTCCAATGCAGCCAGTCTTCCGGAATCAGGTTCACAATTTCCCGGAATGTGTTTTCGTTTAAAACCTCTTTTGCCAACCGGTCGGCTTCATCCAGTTTTCCAGCCTGGGGAAGAAGAACGTGGTCTTTTACATACTTAAAAGGGGTTTTTGCCGCAGTATCAAAATTTTGCCAGGAATGATGGAAGTAGAAGGAAGCACCATTGTCAATTACCCACAGTTCTTTATGCCACATCAGGAGGTTTGTATTCCTGAAAGTACGGTCGATGTTAGTGATAAATGCATCCAGCCACACGATTTTTGAAGCCAGTAGCGGATCGATCTTCACGCTCGGATCATAGGCAATGGATTCGGACAGGTAATGAAGGCCGAGATTGAGTCCTTCAGAAAATTTCAGAAGATCCTGAATTTCTTCATCAGCTTCCATTCTTCCGAAATCGACATCAAGATTGACAAAAACCAGCTCAGGAATTTTTAGTCCCAGGGCTTCCGTGATCTTTCCTCCGAGCAATTCGGAAATCAGCATTTTAACGCCGTGACCCGCGCCACGGAATTTTAAGACATATTTAAAATCATCATCGGCTTCTGCCAGCGCAGGAAGAGATCCTCCTTCGCGAAGCGGCAGTATATAACGCGTCACGGTTACCGTTCTTAAATCCAACATACGGCAAAAATAAGATTTTTACTTTGTGTTTATTTCTATTTTTGATATTTTTAAGTAGAATTAAATTTATCATTGAAAATTTATAGTCTTCAGGAAAAAATAGTGAATGAAGAAGAGCCGAAAAGGTTGGGCGTCTTGCTACAGCTAAAAATAAATAAATGGATCTATGGGAATTATAAAAAAGGAAAATATTGTTATTTCAAACGCTCAAACAAGAGAATTTCTGGCCGATGCCTTCTATCCTGAGAAAGAAGGAAAGTTGCCACTGGTTATTTTTGTTCACGGTTACAAAGGATATAAAGACTGGGGCGCATGGGATTTAATGGGAGAAAAATTTGCTGAAGCCGGTTTCTTCTTTGTTAAATTCAACTTTTCGCATAATGGTACGACGGTAAATGACCCGCATCATTTTGCCGATCTGGAAGCATTCGGAAACAATAATTATTCAAAAGAGCTTTCCGACCTGGGTGCTGTGATCGAATATTTTATAAAACATGAGAAAGTTGATGATCATAAGATCATTTTAATCGGACACAGCAGAGGAGGAGGGATTTCTATTATTAAAACCTGTGAAGATGAAAGGATTAATGGACTGGTTACGCTGGCGAGTGTCGATACGCTGGACCGATTTCCTAAGAATGAAGCTTTCGATCAATGGAAAAATGAGGGCGTCTACTACGTTGTAAACGGACGAACCAGGCAGGAAATGCCCCATTATTACCAGTTTTATGAGGATTATGAAAAAGACATTCACCGGTTCGACGTAGAAAGAGCAACGGAAATGGCTAAAGCCCATTTTCTAATCATTCATGGAACGCATGATGAAAGCGTAAGTGTAAAAAATGCGGAGCATCTTCATCTTTTGCACCCGAATTCAGAACTTTATTTAATAGAAAAAGCGGACCATACTTTTGGCGCAAAAGAGCCTTGGGAAAAAGAAGCGCTTCCAAAAGATTTAGAGGATGCCGTTGATCGGTCGATTAAGTTTATTAATGATAAGATGGTTAATGAGTAAGGAAGAGAAGATGGAAGTCTGAGATTATAAAATTAAGATTTCTATATTAACTTCCATCTTCCATCCCATTTACTTAATCAACACTTTCCAGGCTTCATCAATTTTGCTTTCCAAAAGAAGAAGCTGTGCCTTCTTATGAACTATTTCGTCTGCATGAAAACCGCCTTCGGGTAAAAATTCAATATTGGCCAGCATTCCCAGGTCATTTCCTGTAAATACTTTACTGAATTTAATTTCATCAGGGAGAAGATCGAATCCAATTCCTTTTGTTATCAACGGTTTCGGAACTTCGAACAAATTGTCTTCATTATTTCTTGAGTACCAGTTGCTTCCCAGGCGCGCAACCATATCGAGCCTGGCCTGATCCAGATTTCCTTCTTCATTCAGGTATTCTTCTCTGATATGAATTTTCTGCACTTCACAAATTACCAGATTTCCGGCACCGCCCTGATCACCTAATGGTTTTACTTCTAAAACTTTGCATTCAAAATTTACAGGACATTCTTCAATTAATTTAGGCCGAATAAGATCGGCTTCTTTCATGGTCAGCCCCGATTTGATGAATTCATTTACACCGTCACCATATTCGGTAGACGCTAAGGAAATCTGTTGTACAATCGGGAAATTGACCGTTCCGATGACTACTTCAGGGACCTCAAGGATGTTTTCCAGGGTATGTTTGGTCGTATTATCACGCACTCTCCGGGCTGGTGAAAAGATCAAAATCGGAGGTACGGTGCTGAACATATTAAAAAAACTGAACGGCGACAGGTTGCTGTTCCCATTTTTATCAACGGTTGAAGCCAGTGCGATCGGCCGCGGTGAAATAGCGGTCTGCATTACCGTCTGCAGCTGTACGGGCGTTATTGCGGAGGGGGTAAGTGTTTTCATTATTTAGCCGGAATAATTTTACCCGAAACTTCACCGAATCCTACTCTTATTCCGTCTTTTTCAGCCCACGCTTTCATGGTTACGGTATCGTTGTCGTCAATGAATTTTCTTTCTTCTCCGTTATTTAGTTTAATAGGATTTTGGCCTCTCCAGGTAAGTTCTAGCATAGAGCCGAAAGATTTCGGATCGCTTCCGGAGATGGTTCCGCTGGCGTACATGTCACCGACTTCCACGTTGCATCCATTGACCGTGTGGTGAGCCAGTTGCTGGGTCATATTCCAGTACATGTGTTTGTAGTTGCTTTCGCTGATGAGGTTTTGTTCTCCGTTTTCCGGTTGGATATAGACTTCGAGGTTGATATCGTAATTTTTATCACCTTCAAATTTTAAATAATCCAGAACTTCAGGATCCTGTTGTGGAGAAGCGGTCCTGAATGGTTCGAGTGCTTCAAGGGTAACGACCCATGGTGAAACGGAAGATCCGAAATTTTTAGCTAAAAAGGGCCCGAGCGGAACATATTCCCAGGACTGAATATCCCTCGCAGACCAGTCGTTGAAAACAACCATTCCAAAGATCGCATCTTCAGCATCTTTTGTAGAAATGCTTTCACCCATCTCGGTATTTTTGTTGATGATAAATGCCATTTCCAGTTCAAAATCCAACTGTTTGCAAGGTCCGAAAATCGGTTTTTCAACGTCTGCTGGTTTCATCTGGCCTTTCGGACGGTTGATTTCCGTTCCTGAAACCACGATTGAGGAAGCTCTTCCGTGATATCCCACAGGAAGATGTTTCCAGTTTGGCAACAAAGCATTGGCGGGATCCCTGAACATTTTTCCGACATTGGTGGCGTGTTCGATGCTGCTGTAGAAATCCGTGTAATTCGGGATATGTACCGGCATCATCATTTTCACTTTATCAAGATCGTAAAATGCTTCTTCGATCGTCTTTTCGTCTTTGGACAGAATGGAATCTTCCTGCAAAAGTTCCTGGATTTTCAGTCGGACCGCATTGGTGATAGGTTTTCCCAGTTCGATAAATTCATTTAAAGTATAGGCTTCAAAGACATTATCGATAAGGCCTTCGATATCTTCAAAATAACCGTAGTCGTAAAGTGTGGCGAGATCAACGATCTGATCTCCGATTCTTGTGCAGCAACCGATATATTCTTTATTAAAGACCGCGACACCGAAAGGAATATTATGGATAGAGAAGTCTGAATCTGCTGAGTATTCTACAAATGATTTCATAATGTTAGCATTTAATTTTGTTAATATTTGAGCACAAATTCAAACCGGTATTTACAGCAGCTGCCTGAAATACGGAGGTATGAAAATTTGTGAAAATAAGTGTTATTAGTTGTGTAAGATTACTTCTTTGCCTTGGCCTGAGCTTTTGTGATGGCGTCTTCATCGATCCATCTTGCTTTGGTATTGATGTCGATCAGGTACAGAATATTGTCCTGTTTGGTCAAAAGTAAGTTTTTGGTCATCGGGATGGGGATTTTTTTATTTTCAAGCATATCGGCCCTCAAAGATATCCTATTGCCTTTTTTGACAATATCTCCCGAAAATACGTTCGAGCTGCTTTGTCCCGTCTGTTTATCGTCAAATACTTCCACATAAGTGGCTTTATTTCCTTTAATCACGATAAAATCCCTTTCCGTATGGTCTGCCTCATCTTTGATGAAAACAAATTTCTTGTTGTCAACATTTACAGATTCAAGGTTCTGATTGACTCCTGACTTTTCTTCAAGCCTCGTGAGAATCATATCCATTGTTCCGTACTGCGCTTTAACGCCGAATACGGCTCCGACAAGTAAAATTCCTAAAAATGTTTTCCTCATAACGATGTGTTTAAAAAAAAGTTTTGCCAGAATTTCGCATCCTGGCAAAACTTTATATTATTATTAAATTAAAGATTTCCTCTTCTTTCCTGCTCTCTTTCCAGTGCTTCGAACAATGCTTTGAAGTTTCCGGCACCAAAGCTTTGCGCACCGTGTCTTTCAATGATCTCGAAGAACAGAGTAGGGCGGTCTTCTACGGGCTTTGTAAAGATCTGTAACAAATACCCTTCCTCATCATGATCAATAAGGATGCCTAAGTCCTGAAGTTTCTTAATATCTTCGTCAATATGTCCCACTCTTTCAGGTACCATATCGTAGTAAGCCTCCGGAGGAGCGGAAAGGAATTCAACTCCGCGTTTTTTTAATTCGGTCACCGTGTGGATGATATCTTTGGTCGCCACGGCAATATGCTGCACCCCTTCTCCTTCATAGAAATCAAGGTATTCTTCTACCTGGGATTTTCTTTTGCCTTCTGCAGGTTCATTGATCGGGAATTTTGCATAGCCGTTTCCGTTTGACATTACTTTGGACATCAGCGCAGAATATTCCGTATTGATTTGTTTGTCATCGAAGGAAAGGATGTTTACGAATCCCATTACTTTTTCATACCATTCTACGGTTGGGATCATTCTGTTCCAGTCTACATTCCCTACACAGTGGTCTACGTAAAGGAGACCTGCTTCTTCAGGATTGTAGGCACTTTCCCATTTTTCGTAGCCCGGCATGAAAGGTCCCGTATAGTTTTTTCTTTCGATAAACATGTGTACCGTTTCACCGTATGTATAGATTCCGGACATTCTTACTTCTCCGTTTGCATCCGTGATGGTTACCGGCTCCAGATAAGGTTTTCCGCCTCTTTTGGTCGTTTCTTCGAATGCTTTATAGGCGTCATCCACCCAAAGTGCCAAAATTTTCACGCCGTCGCCATGCTTCTTTACATGCTCGTTGATCGGCGAATCAGAATTTAATCCTGTGGTGAGCACTAATCTGATTTTTCCCTGCTGAAGAACGTATGAAGCACGGTCTCTCACTCCGGTTTCAGGACCGGCGTATGCTACAGACTGGAAACCGAAAGCGGTTTTGTAATAATGGGCAGCCTGTTTTGCATTTCCTACATAAAACTCAATGTAATCTGTACCGTTAATCGGTAAAAAATTCTCAGCTTGAGCAATTTTTTCGGCAAATGTAAGTGTTGACATATTTCTATTTTACTTTTATATTATGGATTGCAAATTACAAAATTCTGCGAAACCTGTAAAATTCAAAACAAACACTTGTTAGTTAAAGTTTTAATAAAAAAGAAGCGGGATAAAAATTGTCCTTTAAGCCCTATAAATTTATTTTAAAACAAACCAAATAGCAGGAAACAGAGCGTGCTACATCAGTATTTTAATGCTTAAACCGCTCATAAGCTGCTCTTTCCAGCATCTCTCGGTCATCAGGATGTGCAATGCTGATAAGCTCCTGTGCTCTTTGCTTCAGATTTTTACCATACAAATAAGCAGTTCCGTATTCAGTAACAACCCAGTGAATATGTCCTCTGGTGGTCACCACTCCGGCTCCCGGTTTCAGGTAAGGGACAATTCTGGAAACGCCTTTTTTAGTTCTGGAAGTAATCGCAATGATCGGTTTCCCATCTTCACTTAATGCGGCTCCTCTCATGAAATCCATCTGTCCGCCGATTCCGCTGTACTGCATGGTGCCGATAGAATCTGCGCAGACCTGTCCTGTAAGATCAATCTCAATGGCTGAATTGATCGCCACCATCTTCTTGTTCCGCATAATGTTGATAGGGAAATTCACGGTGCTTACATCGTCAAAGGAGAATACGGTATTGTCATCCACATAATCATAGAGCTTACGGGTTCCGAAGCAGAAGCTGGTAATCGTTTTGTTGTCGTTATATCCTTTATATTTATTGTTGATGACGTCATTCTGAATTAAATCAACCACACCGTCACTCAGCATTTCCGTGTGAACACCAAGATCCTTATGATTTCCAAGACATTTCAAAACCGCATCGGGAATTGTGCCGATACCCATCTGGAGTGTTGATCGGTCGTCAATCAATTCGGCTACATTTTTTCCGACTTCCATTTCTTCAGGTCCTACTTTTGAACCGTAATCTACCGTCGGAAGCTCTTCTTCGTGCCACACCAGCTTATTGATCCTGCTGATATGGATCATTCCGTCGCCATGGGTCCTTGGCATCAGCGGATTAACAATGGCTACGATGAGTTTTGCCGTATCTACCGCCGCTCTTGCCACGTCTACAGAAGTTCCCAAAGTGCAGAAACCATGTTTGTCCGGTGGAGAAACGGTAATTAAAGCAACATCCAGCGGTAAAATATTTTTTCTGAAAAGGATAGGAATCTCACTTAAAAAGACAGGGACGAAATCTCCTCTGTCGGAATTTACGGCGTCCCTTACAGGTGAAGAAACAAATAATGAATTAACAAAAAATTTATCTTTATACTGAGGTTTGGCAATTTCAACATTTCCCTGTTGGGTAATGGAGACCATTTCTACATTCTCCAGGCGGTGAGACTGTCTGGCAAGCTCGTCGATCAGGTGGTTGGGCGTACATGCGCTTCCATGGAAAAATACACGGTTTCCGCTTTTGATGGTATAAATTGCTTCTTCTGCACTGATATAATTATACATACTGAAATTTTTATATATTTTTTCTCTGACTTAAAGATAGCTTATATTGTTTTTATTCAGTCCAAATACGGAAAGATTTTTATCATGTCTGTGTAAAAATCAGCCCAAAAAAGGCCGGATGCATAAGATCCGGCCTTGTTGGTTATCATGAGAAAACTTATTCTTGGGAACGGTCTTCCATAGTTTTGTCCTGCTCCTCCAGCCATGACGTTTTGTACGAAGGGTCTTCCACTTTCAGGGCTTCTTCGGTTATTTTCAAAGGACGGAAAGGATCGACCATTACGGCATATTCTTCGGTGAATTTTTTCCCGATACTTCTTTCCATTGCTCCCGGATGCGGGCCGTGAACAATTCCTCCCGGGTGGAGCGTAAAATCCATTAAATCAATATGGTTACGGCTCATGAAGTCACCTTCTG
>JBMDXW010000171.1:0-2480 GCA_048594965.1 Chryseobacterium sp. | reverse complement strand
ACAGTAAAGATTAATAATTTCTGCAATTTCCTTTGCATCGGTCTTTCCAAAATGTTCTTCTGCAAATTTCACCGAATAATTTTCAAGATTATCCTGTGTAAAAGAAGTCGGATTCCACGCCATATTCAGGAAGAAATCCATTGGATATTCGTTGGGTTTTAAATCTCCGACATTCAGAATCCAGATTTTATCAACGCCATAACTGTATGTCAATTGCAACTGTTCCCACATATGCGGAATCTGCGTCATATTCAGCCATTGATAGGCTCTAGGCGCACCGTGTAAATCGACGTGATAATACATTCCGTAACCGCCCGGATGCTTTTTGGAATTCAGCTCAGGGAGTCGTCGCACATCTCCCCAATTATCATCGCAAAGCAAAATAATAACATCGTCCGGAACTTTCATTCCCTGGTCATAATATTCCAAAACTTCACTGTACAAAGCCCAAAGCTGAGGGGTCTTTTTTGCAGGTTTTCCGGTTACCTTCTCAATAACTTTTCTTTGGTCATTCATGATCTGCTCCAACTGTTTGAAATTAGCTTCGGCACTTCCCAAATCACTCATCGGTTCGTCGCCGTCACCACGCATGCCCATTGTTACGAGGTTATCATAATTTTTATTACGACGGAATCCATCTTCCCAAAATTTTAAAAGTGCATCCTTATTGGTGTGGTAATTCCATTCTCCGTTTCCGTACTCTTTACGATGATTTCCCCATTCTTTCTGGGCACGCATCATCGGTTCGTGGTGTGAAGTTCCCATTATAATTCCATATTCATCGGCAATTTTTGGATTACGCGGGTCATCTTCGTTAAAGGCTTTTCCCCACATTGCCGGCCAAAGATAATTGGCTCTGAGACGAAGCAGAAGTTCAAACATATTCGCGTACATTTTGCTGTTGATGCCTCCGAATTTCGTTCTTGCCCAGGTTCCGAAAGCGGGTTCTTCATCATTGATGAAAATTCCACGGTATTTCACTTTCGGCTCGCCCGAAGCAAAATACCCCGGAATTACATACGCTGAAGGACGTTTCTGAACGGGAACATCATTCCACCAATGCCACGGCGAAACACCAAGCTGTTTTGAGATTTCATAAATCCCGTAAATGGTTCCCCGTCTGTCGCTTCCCGCGATAACAAGTTGCTTTTTAGAATTTGATTTGTCTATGGTTGTAATAACAAAACTTTCCCACTTACCTTTCAAATCTTTAGCATGGATTTTCTTTGAGGAAATCAATTGATCAATCTGCTTGCTGGCTCCGACTGTTCCGATGATAATTTCAAATTCGGCGGAAGTTTCTGTTGTCGCCAAATTGGGTAGCTTTCCAGTCACTTTGTGAATGTCGGTCTGCAAATCTTTTGCAGCACGAATGACAGCAACATTTTCTGACGGGTCATAAAATAAATCGGCAACTTTTCCCTCTTTTGAAACAATAGGAAAACCATCATCATCTGAAATGATATTTTCTTTGATTCCTGTGGTTTGCTGGGCCGAAATCATAGTGAGCGATATTAGATAGACCATACAGGCAGCTATCAAACGACAAAGTCTGGGCATTATTAGTTGTTTTTAGATTCTATTCCTATGCATAAACATTATCAATAATTTCGTTATGGAGTCATCAACGCACAGCGAAATTTGAATATCTTGTTTTAAATTATAAAGGTAATATTTTATTTGTATTTTTTACACTTATTAATTACTAATCATTATTTAATAAATTATTGGGCTCATTTTCTTCATTGCAGTTAATATTTTACTATTACGAATAATGCTTTGATAATTAATATATATTTATGAGATTAACAATTTTATGCAATTTTATAAATTAGAGACTATGAGTATCCTTTTAGATGTTTACCGTGAGTACTTACAAGAGCCATTTCGGGAGTACCAACTCCTTCTGGTATCTCTCCTGCGGCCTGTTTTAATTGCTCACTAATCAAACGCCTATCAATAAGCCATCCATCAACCGAACGGACATAGTAATCATTATAAACCGCTCCTATGGTAGTCCTAACTTTCATAGTGTTCAATGTGATCAGGCAATAGCAGATGCCCGTGAGGTCGTCTCCTTTGGTGGTAAAAAGGGATTGTCCGTTATAATGATAAACAGTTCCACATCTTTAAGAAATTTTAAAAAAGCTTTAGCCATAACGTCGCGTACTTTCAATTCCAATATGACCTTACCTTCAGCTCTGGTCTGTGATACAGCGTTCTCAGTAAAAAGCTGCACCTGACTTGTGAAATTTTTTTGGTCTCACAGAATAGAAATCTTGTCCAGAAGTTCTTTCAGCAGTATTTTGTCTTCTGTCAATGTCTTTTTCATCTAAATATTATTATTAAAGCAAAGCTTTCTTTCAATTGAGAAAACCTTGCTCATTTTTAATATGTTAATTAATGATTACCAATGATCCACAGTTAAAACGATCTTTCCCTGGATGTGTCCAAGAGCCGATCTTTCATGAGATTGACGG
>JBMDXW010000170.1:0-7391 GCA_048594965.1 Chryseobacterium sp. | reverse complement strand
CGCGGCTTACGGCAGCTTTACGAAACTGGGGTATTTCAGTGTGAAAGCACAGTTTGGAAGGTTTTTTAATGAGGACCGGCAGAACCGCGAGTCTTTCCGTTTCGATGGAACATATTTTACCAATCTGGTGGACTGGAAATTTGCAAAAGCAAGGCACTTTTTTTCTCCGACTCTGGCACTGGGGAATCCGCAGCATAATTATTCTTATATCAACAGGATCAACCTTTCCTCGGGAGATGAATTTCCGGTTTACAATGCAGATTACATCGGGACTAAAAAACTGGTTTTAAGGTATCAGCTCCAGCTTTTCATCAATAAAACCTGGAAGAATTTTCATTTCAGTCCATACCTTACCACGGCGGCCGGATGGCTGAGCATGCCCGACCAGAGATTATTGAAAACAAAAACAAATACGAAAATAGGAATCGGGGTTTTGATCAATAATCCGTATCTGGTTTTCAACAGAATTCAAATTTCTTTTATGTATTATCCCCGTGTTCCTTTCGATAACAATTCACTTTTTGATTTTAACAGCAACCGTAACAATGTTTTGCCAATGAACAGTTTCGGTACCGATATTCCGCATTTTGTGAACTTCGGAAATTGATTTGGAATTTGTGTTGAATTATTAAAACAATGATTAAATCAGACAAATTCCATAATAAACATTTTCACGGTTTATTTCGATAAGTTAATGTTAAAAGAACAGATATTCATCGTTCCACAAGGACCGTTATTATTAAAGCTGTTTAAACTTTATATATAACCACAAAAGTCAAAAAGATGAGCTCAAATTTATACAAAGTTGATGACGATAAATGAAAAAAGGGCAAAACAGTCTTAAAAATTCTTCGGTTTTTATTCTTCTGAGAACTTTCATATCTTCAATTCAGAATAGCCACGGTAAAGGATTTTGCACATTCATCATATTCTAAAACATTCAGGGCCAAAAAGTAAAGCGATCATCATAGATTCTCTGGGTGAATATTAAGCTATTTTCAGCAACCGTTTTATTTAAACATTCTAAAATCTGAAAATCCGGCTACAACAAATACCAATTGAACTACTTTTTACAAAACGACAATCATCAATTTTGTAATTGAAAAGAAATCAGTTTTATAATATTTTAAAAATAATAATATGCAAAAGAGAAAATTAGGAAACGACGGATTAGAAGTTTCTGCACTGGGCTTCGGATGTATGGGGCTAAACTTTTTGGATGGCAGAGGACTTGAAAAAAAAGAAGCGATCAATCTGCTCCACAGTGCCGTTGAAAAAGGGGTCACTTTTTTTGATACGGCTGAAGCATACGGACCTTATACCAATGAAGAACTTGTGGGTGAAGCTTTACAACCTTTCAGAAAGGATGTTGTCATTGCCACCAAATTTGGCTGCAAGGATGCCAGTCCGATCATTGGGCTGGACAGCAGACCTGAAGTAATCAGAGCTGTAACAGAAGCTTCTCTTAAAAGGCTGAAGACCGATTATATTGATTTGCTCTATCAGCACAGGGTAGACCCCAATGTTCCGATAGAAGATGTTGCCGGGACCGTGAAAGACCTCATACAGGAAGGCAAAGTAAAATATTTTGGTTTATCGGAAGCAGGTGTGAAAACAATACGGCGAGCACATGCCGTACAGCCAGTATCCGCACTGCAGAGCGAATATTCATTATTCTGGCGAGAACCGGAACATGAGATCATACCGGCATTAGAAGAATTGGGCATCGGTTTCGTTCCGTTCAGTCCGTTGGGAAAAGGTTTCCTTACAGGGATCATCAATACGAAACTGGAAGATGTCGACCGGAGAAATATCCTTCCCCGCTTCAGCGAAGAAAACATAAAGGCCAATTATGTACTGGTGGAAGCACTTTCTGAGATCGCCCAACGGAAAAATGTGACAACCGGACAGCTGGCATTGGCGTGGCTGCTGGCTCAGAAGCCCTGGATAGTTCCCATTCCCGGAACCACCAAACTACATCGTCTGGAAGAAAATATTGACGGGATGAAGGTCATCTTAACAGCAGAAGATCTTGCAGAAATTAATGCTGCAACAACAGGAATTACACTTTCAGGCGAAAGGTATCCTGAATTTTTAGCAAAGCAAATTGATAAATAAACGTATAGCAATGGAAAATACTAGCGGAAAAGTAGTTGTCGTTACAGGGGCAAGCAGTGGGATTGGCAAAGCCATATCAGTCGCATTAGCGAAGGAAGGCGCATGTGTTGTTCTGGGAGCCCGCAGAGCCGGACATCTTGAGAGCATTGTCGATGAAATTACGGCTGCCGGCGGAAAGGCTGTTTTTGCCAAATCAGATGTTCAGAAAAAAACCGATCTGGATCAGCTTGTCAGTAAGGCTTTGGAAACTTACGGGCAATTGGATGTCATCGTCAACAATGCAGGCATCGCCCGGTTAAGCCGAATCGATGAACTGGATGTTGACGGCTGGGAAGAAATGGTCGACATTAATCTCAAAGGCGTATTGTATGGAATGGCCGCTGCAATTCCTGTTTTTAAAAAGCAAAAATCAGGACATATCATTAATATTATCTCTACCTCCGGATTAAAGATTGTTCCGATGCAGGGTGTCTACGCAGGGACCAAAAATGCGGTAAGGACCATCGCAGAAGCCTTCAGGCAAGAATCAGACGGAACAATAAGAATTACGGGAATCTCGCCAGGTTTTGTAAAGACAGGATTGGCAGATCACATCACCGGCGAAGAAATGAAAAAGGCCATCGAAAACAGTATGGAAAACTTAGCCATATCTCCGGATGCCATTGCCAATGCCGTTCTTTATGCGATCAGCCAGCCTCAGAATGTTGAAGTAGGGGATATCATTATTCGTCCATCAAAACAAAATTGATTAAATTCGTAAACGAAAATGCAGCAGCCTTCCCATATCAATCATATTACCAGCATATCACAATTGATGCGTATGCTGGATTTTCCCGCGCCATTGCATCCGTTGATTGCTTTGGTTGATTATAACAACATCTCCAGTGAAATATTTCCCAAAGGACAGAAAGTAAGTCTCGACTTTTATAAGATTTCATTTAAACAAAACTTTAAAGGGCAGATCCGGTATGGTGTGGGATATTACGATTTTGAAGAAGGCGGGCTGGCATTTCTAAGGCCTAAGCAGGTCGCTTTTTCACCGGAGCAACCGGAAAGTTATGAAGGGCTTGCCTTATATTTTCACCCGTATTTTATCAGGAATTATCCGTTGGGAAAGACGATCAGCCAGTATGGTTTTTTCTCTTATGATGTTGCCGAAGCTTTATTTTTATCGGCAAATGAAAAAGAGATTATTGCCGGCTTATTTGCGACCATAGCCATCGAGCTGAATAACAATATCGACAGTTTCAGCCAGGATGTCCTCGTCTCACAATTGGAATTGCTGCTCAATTACAGCAACCGCTTCTACAATCGCCAGTTTATTACCAGAAAAGCCATTAATCACGATATCGTAACAGCCCTTGATCAATTGTTAAATGCTTATTTTGAGGACGGAAACAGCCTGAAAAACGGCCTGCCTTCCGTGAAATACATCAGTTCCGAACTAAAATTGTCGCAACGCTATCTGAGTGATCTGCTGAGTTCACTCACCGGACTAAATACACAGCAATATATTCAGAATGCTGTCATTGAAAAGGCCAAAGAAAAATTATCGACCACGAATCTCTCGGTTTCGGAAATTGCCTTTGAGCTGGGATTCGAGCACTCACAGTCTTTCAGCAAACTGTTTAAGATCAAGACTAAAGTTTCTCCCATGGAGTTCAGACAGTTGTTTAATTAAAAATAATAATATATTTCCCTTCATCTCATATCTGATAGAATAGTTTGTTCATTGAACATGAATGGTTTTCGTTTCCCAGCATTGTTTGTCTTAAAAGCGTTTCAGTAATTAAAACATTTCTTTGTTGCTCTTTTGTGATAAAATAATTTTATTTTGAAAATCAATTATTAAAATATCTCTTATCCCGAACTTAGGTTATATTAATAATTTTCAGCTTAGAAAAGAATTTGCTGAAATCTATATCAGTGAAAAATTTTAGCAGGTCATCTATTGGCTTGCTAAAATCATTTTACGCTTAATAATATAAAAATTTCCAAATCATTTTCTCAAATTACCGGCCTTACAGAAAAACATTTCAAACTGTGAAATTTTCATTTTAAATCCAAATTTCAGCACTTCAGTTATAAAGCAGTTTCATTGCGTATGGGCCTTTGGTAGTTTTGTCTTAAAATAAGGTAAAAAGAGAATGAAACAGGTTAAATATCTTAGAAATCTTAATATAGGTCTTTTATCGGCAATTGTATTTTTCACTATAGGCTGTGGCGGAAATAATGACAGTGGGCAAACGGAGCAGGAAGAACCTGTTCAGGTGGAAATCATAACTCTTCATCCGGAAGAAGCGGTGGTGGAGCAAACCTTTCCTGCCAGCTTGCAGGGTAAGGACAATGTACAGCTGCGGCCGCAGATCAGCGGGTACATCGACAAAATTTATGTGGATGAAGGCGCTTATGTAAGAGCCGGACAGCCTGTTTTCAGGATCAACGCTAATGTATACCGGGAGCAAAGAAATACGGCGTTGGCGGCATTGGGAATGGCAAAATCACAGCTGGCATCTGCAAAACTGGAACTGGATAAATACAAAGTACTGACGGATAATAAAGTCGTGGCTGATTTCCAGTACCGGAAAGCCAGGACGAATTATGACAATGCGCTCGCTGCCGTAAAACAGCAGCAGGCCCTTGTTGCCTCGGCCGATCTTAATGTGGGATTTTCTATCATCAAAGCGCCGGTAAGCGGTTACATCGGCCGGATTCCCAACCGGATCGGCGCACTGGTAGGGCCAAATGATGCACAGGCTTTGACCACCCTGTCGCAGGTGAGTGAAATCTATGCCTACTTTTCCCTTCCTGAAAAGGAAATCCTGAACATCAATGCCACCCGCCCCGGAAAAACCATAATCGAAAAACTGAAAAGCTTCCAGGATATTACTTTATTGCTCGCAGACGGCAAATCCTACAGCCACGCCGGGAAAATCGACATGATGGACGGGCAGTTCGATCAGAGCACCGGTTCCGTATCGCTCCGGGTTTCCTTTCCAAACCCGGAAGGCCTGCTCCGGACCGGCAATACGGGAAGAATCTTGCTGAAAACAATTCAGCAGAACGTTTATAAAATACCTTTGCTGGCGACCTATGAAGTACAGGACAAGATATTTGTGGGACTGGTGAATGGTCAGAACAAAGTAATCCGGAAAGCCTTACAAGATTTTACACGGTCGGGAAATTTCTACCTGCTGAAATCAGGCTTTGCTCCGGGCGACCGGATCGTGGCCAACGAACTGGCTTCCATTGCTGAAAATTCCACCATTACACCAAAAGCAGTTCAATAAAATCTTTCGGATATGTTCAATAAAATTATCAAAAGACCCGTACTGGCTACGGTGATCTCCATTATACTGGTGCTGCTGGGCGTTGTAGGACTACAGCGCATCCCGATGACGCAGTTTCCTGAAATTGCCCCGCCTACCGTCTTTGTTTCCGGTGTTTATCCCGGTGCCAATGCGGAAAGTGTGATCCGATCGGTAGTTACGCCGCTGGAGCAGGCGATCAATGGGGTGGAAAATATGCAGTATATGACATCAACGGCTTCTAATGACGGCAGTTTTTCCGTTACCGTCATCTTTAAGCAGGGCGTTAATCCTGACCAGGCAGCCGTTAATGTACAGAACCGCGTCGCCCAGGTAAATGCCCAGCTGCCGGCGGAAGTGATCCGTCTTGGGCTTACTACAACCAAACAGCAGACCAGCAACCTGATGGTCGTGAACATCAACAGTGAAAAACCGGAGCTGTATGACGAGGCCTTTCTTCAGAATTATGCCAACATCAACCTGGTTCCCGAACTGAAAAGGATTCCCGGGGTTGGAAATGTAAGCTTATTCGGAGCCAAAGACTATTCCGTCCGCGTCTGGATCAATCCGTCGAAACTGGCTGCGTATGGTCTGGTGCCTTCCGATGTGGAAACGGCGATTCAGAATTACAGCTTTGAATCTTCGCCGGGAAGCCTCGGAGAAGAATCGGATGCCCAGCTGCAGTACGTCTTGCGGTACAAAGGCAAACTGAACAAACCTGAAGAATTTGAAAAGATCATTCTCCGCTCCAAAACAGACGGCTCCGTATTGCGGCTGACGGATGTAGCCAGGATTGAATTCGGGCTGTCGAATTATTCCAGCGACACTTTTACCGACGGGAAACCTTCGGTAGTTTTTTCTGTGATCCAGGCCAGCGGTTCCAACGCCAATGAAATTGCCATTAAAGTACAGGAATCATTGAAAAAGTTCCAGTCGCAGGTGCCGGACGGCATTAAGTTTGAGATCATCCAGAACACGAAAGACCGTCTGGATGCGTCCATCTCACAGATGAAATCCACCCTGATCGAGGCCTTTATCCTGGTATTCATTGTCGTGCTGGTTTTCCTGCAGGATTTCCGGTCGACCATTATTCCCGCTATTGCCGTTCCCGTGTCCATCATCGGCACTTTTTTCTTCATGTACCTCATAGGCTTTTCGGTAAATGTGCTGACATTGTTTGCATTGGTATTGGCTATCGGAATTGTGGTGGATGATGCCATTGTGGTGGTGGAAGCCATCCACGCGAAAATGGAAGAAACGGGTGAAAATGCAAGGGCTGCTACCGCTTCAGCCATGAGCGAGATCAGTGGGGCCATTATTTCGATTACCCTGGTGATGTCAGCCGTATTCCTTCCCGTAGGATTTATGGAAGGCCCGGCAGGTGTTTTCTACAAACAGTTTTCCTATACGCTGGCTATTGCCATTCTGATCTCGGCCGTCAATGCCCTGACTTTAAGTCCGGCCTTGTGTGCTTTATTGCTGAAAAATAAGCATGCGCAAGATAAAGGGGAGCCTGAAAAGTTTACCGAAAGGTTTGCCACTGCTTTTAATACAAGCTTTGAGCGGCTGACCGATAAGTATGTAGGAGCGATACGTTTCCTTGGGAAAAGGAAGATTATTGCTTTGGGTGCTCTGGCCCTGATTGCTTTCGGTGCCTTTTTCCTGATGAGCAATGCCCAAAAGGGTTTTGTACCGGAAGAAGATGATAACAACCTGACGTTTGTCGTCAACCTGCAGGCCGGTGCCAATCTGCGGACCAAGCGGCGCCTGTCGCATTGCTTCCTGATGCAGACGCCGGCCTATCCGCGGCCCTTCATCATCACCGACGCGGCGATCAACATCCAGCCGACGCTCGAGGACAAGGTCGACATCGTGCAGAACGCGATCGAGCTGGCGCACATCCTCGGGATCGAGCAGCCGAAGGTCGCCATCCTGTCGGCGGTGGAGACGGTGAATCCCAAGATT
>JBMDXW010000017.1:0-13518 GCA_048594965.1 Chryseobacterium sp. | reverse complement strand
CTGAGCGTCGGTTTCACCACCTGTATGCGTTCCGTATACCACTCCGTTTCCGCTTACTGAGGAAGCCTCGGAAACCGTTACCGGCTCATGATAAAGTGTAAGAACAAGCTGTGCAGGTGCCGAAGTATTTTTTATCGCGGTATTTACTACCCATTTTGTTTTTATCCCGACATGGTTGCCGTCTCCCCTTACAAACTCCGGATCGTCAGTACGGGTTAATGTGATATCCGAATTCGGGAAATTATATACTAAAAAATGCTCGTTTACCGCTTCTTTGATTTCCTGGGTGGCGTCTTCATCCCCGTTTCTGAACATGACTTCTACATTGTAGGTATGTCCGTCTACCAGTTTTACATTCGGGTTTGTGGTGCTGTTTACCTGGTAGTCGTATACGACCGACGTTCCGGTGGACGCATCGGTCACTTTGAGAAGAACATCCGACAATTCTTCCTGAGGAAGATCATCCGCCTCATCATCGCTTCTGTTACAAGAGGTTAAGCTTAAAGAAGCCGCTAAAAACAATAGTCCTGCAATTCGTGTTGTATTTTTAAAAATATTTTTCATTTTTTTTGATTTAAGTAATTAAAACTGATATTTAAGAGTTAAAATAAAGTTCCTTCCCATATCATTTGCGAAGAAACGGAGCCTGTTGAGATAATCTCTGTAGGCTTTATTGAATACGTTACGGGCTGAAAAATCAACGCCGAAATTTTTAGACAGTTTCACCCCTGCCTGAAGGTTCCAGAGAGAATACCCGTGGGGTGGCGTAGAAATATCCACTTCCTGATTGTACGCATTGCCATTTGAATCGAATAGCCTGATCGGAACATTGTAAACAGGAAATCTCGTCTGCTTCAGATATGTATTGTTACTGATGTTCACATAAAAGTCTTTCCATTCTTTTTTACTGAATTCCAAAGAATTATTAAAATTCGGTGGCATCATCATGATCAAAGGGACATCATGCGTCAGATCCTGGCCGTACACATAAGCCGCGCTTCCTTTGTAAGCCAGATGATCTGAGATGTTAAGCTGAACATCAAGATCTACCCCATACATTTTTGCATCGATCTGTTCATATTGGTATACGACAAATGCGCCGCCCCACTGTGTATTCTGGTATCCGGAAGGTATTTCATTAATGAAATTTTTAGTATAAAAGAAATAGGGATTTAACGAAACATTCAGTCCCTTTAAAACATTAGCCTTTACATCGGCAACGAGATTAAACTGATTTCCTGTTTCATTTTTAATGGTCATATCTCCTTTTTCAATAATGGCCGCAGAATGATGCAATCCGTCGGCAAAAAGCTCGGCTACATTCGGAGATCTTGAAACCCTCGCATAATTGAATTTGAGGTCAAAATTCGATGCCGGCCGATAGGTAATCCCCGCATTGGCAGAAATATTATTGTAGCTTAATGAAGGCTTGGTAAGAATCCTGTTTTTGTTGATACGTACTACAAATTGCGGATAATCCGCGGCGTACATTTTATTCCAGTCGCTCAGGTCGTACCATTTGGTTACCTCATAGTGGTCAAAATCATATCTTGCGCCTGCTTCCAGATCAAGATCCGGCGTAAGCTTATATTTCAAAACCGAATAGATACCGGCGTAATACCGGTCGTAATTCGGCACAAGACGCCTCGCCTCGGTCTCTGTATTGGAGTAATTGTTCTGATACCCTGCATTAATTCCTGATTCCAGATTCCATTTTCCTCTTTCGATGAGATGGTCGATGTTCAGGTCGTTGGTGATCAGCTCAAGGTCCAGAGCCGGCTTTTTACTCAGCTCCTCACCGCGTCGGATGTCATATTCTTTCCGGTGATTGTACTGAAAACTGTAGGTGGCTGTGATTTTACCGAAATCTTTAAACCTTTGGTATGCGGAAACTTTAGCGATATGATGCTCAATATCCTGTCTCGGGTTATCGATATCATAGCTGAAATCTCTCTGGTAAATAGGCTCCGGTGAAGTCAGTGCAAGGTACAGGTCTTCCGAATTTCCCACGTGGGAGCTTCTCAGAATTCCAACACTGCTTTTCGTAAGGTAATAATCGAAAGAAAAACCTTTATTAAAAGTCATTTTCTGAACTCCGAAATTAAATCCTGAGCTCTGAAGCCCCGAATTCATCAGCCCATAGCTGGGAGAATCAAGATCGCCGAGTTTTTTAAAACTTCCGTTGGTCTTGATGGCCCAACCGTCTTCCCACGTCTTTGCCAGTTTTACATTGAGGGCGCCGCCTTTTCCATTCGAAATTCCGGATAGGGAAACCGCCCCCATGATCGTATCTTTTTTAGGCAAAACCTGCGGCTGCAGAACCACAACGCCTCCCACGGCACCGCTACCGTACTTTAGGGCAGAAGCTCCTTTTACAACATCGATATGTTCAAAATTATTAACATCCACATTGGGAGCATGCTCTACGCCCCACTCCTGCTCGGCCATTTTGACGCCGTCGTTCAGAATAACTACGCGGCTGCCATAAAGGCCGTGGATAATAGGTTTTGCAATATTGTTCCCGGTTTTCAGGGTATTTACTCCTGAAATATTGGTAAGCATATTCCCAAGGTTTTCGGTAATATTTCTGGAAATGGTGGCTTTATCGATGGTCCTTACAACCATACTTCCGTTGTTCTTATGACTTCCGTGAACGGTTACCGTTTCGATATCCTGGATGTGATGCTCAAGTGTTATTGCCAAATGCAAATCCTCTGTAACTCCTACATTTTCAGTATAATCATTACAATCAGGATGCTTAGCAATGAGTATATAGTTTCCCGCAGGAATTTTGCTTATAGAAAATTTACCGCTTTTATCTGTCTTTGCAGAGAAGTTTCCGATTTTTACCTCTGCGTTTTCCAGCATGGTTTTGTCGTGAAAATCCTGAACAGTTCCTTCTACGGTATAAGTCTGCTGCGCGTTTGTCAATGCGAACCCACACAGGATAAGCATAACAGTGTATATCAATTTCATTGTTAAATAGATTGATGACGTATCCTTATCAGATACATTTTTCGTAAAAAAATTAATGTGAAATCGGGATAAAGTAAAAGGTATATGCAGCCAGGGAAATTCATCCTGAACTAAGGACATCCAACTTTAAACCAATAAGAATCTAAACTTTATGAAACTGAAGGCGGACCGCGAAGCTGAAAAGTGAATTTTGTCTGTGACCAGATTTTTTCCTGAATACTGATGATCTGCTGTACTTCATGCGTATAGCTCTCAAGACAAAAGCTGAATTCTTCAGGAACTAAGGTATTTCCCGTAGCCATAAAATGACAGGCCAGACAGTCGGCGGCCTTTTCTTTCGCTACGTTATTGTTGATGGTATTTTCTGATTTTTTGAAGCTGAAATTTTTAAAAACATCTTCAGAGCTGTGACTGTGGAAGTTCTGGGAAAACAGCGCCAGAAAGTATATTCCAAACAATAATTTGGAAATAAAACTTTTCAGATTTCTGCTTTCTTTAAAAATCATTCGTCAAAATTATAAAAATATTTTAAAAGATCGGGATTAAAGTTTCCTTAAAATATCTTAATTACTAAGTATAAACCATTTCGGATTTATTGCAAAAGCGCTGAATTCATTTTTAAATGTCTGCCACTTTTTCATCTATTGAAAACTTCAATACCGCATTCGTCATTCCCGCAGGGAATCTGACAGAGTAGTAGAGAGCCAAATATTGGCTGAATTGTTTCAAAAAATCAGTCCAGCTGAGTACCCAGATACTCCCACTCCTGAAGAGCGACTTCCAGTTCTTCTTTCGTCTTGCTGTATTTTTCCAAAGTTTCTTCGGAAGGGTTTTCTTTGGCGAAAGAAGCTTCAAATTCCTCTACTTTTGTTTCAAGCTCGGAAATTTTTTCTTCAACTTTCTTTATCTTATTCTGGATATTTTTCTGCTCTTTGCTGATGATCGTTGCCGGCTGGCCGCTGTTGGCCGCAGGTTTTTCTTCCGTCTTTTTCACTTCCGCTTTTGGCACTTCATTGTGAAGCTTTGCCTTTTCAGCAGAAATCTCGCGGATCGATTCTTTCTGTCTGAATTCCAGATATTCGTTGATGTCACCTAAAAACTCCTTCATCCTTCCGTCACGGAACTCGTAGATCTTATCGCAAAGCCCCTGCAGGAATTCCCGGTCGTGCGAAATGACAATCAGGGTACCTTCAAACTTCTGCAAGGCCAGCTTGATGATTTCCTTCGACTGGATATCAAGGTGGTTCGTAGGCTCATCCATGATCAGGGTGTTGAAAGGACGCAATAGTAATTTACAAAGTGCCAGACGGTTTCTTTCCCCTCCGGAAAGTACTTTTGTCTTTTTATTCACCGCTTCTCCCTGGAAAAGGAAAGATCCTAAAAGGTCACGGACTCTGGGTCTTGTTTCTTCTGTCGCGGCATCTTCCGCTTCCTCCTGAACGGTTTTATTCGGGGTTAAAACTTCTTCCTGGTTTTGGGCAAAATACCCGATGTTTACATTATGGCCAAGATTCCAGTTTCCTGAATAATCTTTAATATCGCCTGCTAAAATTTTTGCCAGAGTTGTTTTTCCCTGTCCGTTCTGCCCAAGTAAAGCTATCCTGTCGCCTCGCTGAACGATGAAATCCACATCGTCAAAGATCTGTTTTTCACCATATGCTTTTCCTAATTTTTCCGCTTCAAAGATTACTTTCCCCGGAACAACAGACTGTACGAAACGGATGTTGAATTTAGACACGTCTTCGTTGTCCACCTCGATGCGTTCGATTTTATCCAGCTTTTTAATCAACGACTGGGCGAAAGATGCTTTGGTGGCACTTGCCCGGAATTTGTTGATGTTGTCTTCCATCTGCTTGATTTCCGAGTCCTGGTTCTTTTTAGCCTGAATCAGTTTTTCGCGACGGTCTTCGCGCATGATGAGGTATTTGGAATAATTGGCTTTATAATCGTCTACCTTTCGGTTATTCACATCAAAAGTACGGTTACAGACCGCTGTCATGAACTGCTTATCGTGGCTTACCAGTACAATCGCCCCGGGATATTCTTTCAGGAAGTTCTCCAGCCAGATAATGGATTCCATATCCAGGTGGTTGGTAGGCTCATCGAGAAGCATCAGGTCGTTTTTCTGAAGCAGCAGCTTCGCCAGTTCGATCCTCATTCTCCAGCCGCCTGAAAACTCGTCGGTGATCTTCTGGAAATCGTCGGCTTTGAAACCTAATCCGAAAAGAACTTTCTCCACATCACCTTCCAGGTTATAGGCATCGTGATGCATCAGGAGATCATTAAGCTCCGTCATTTTATTGATAAGATCCGTGTAGGAATCGCTTTCATAATCGGTTCTTACCGTCATCTGATGGTTGACTTCCTCCAGTTCGTCTTTCCATGCATTAATCTGCTCAAAGGCCTGCATCGCTTCTGCCCACACGGTTCTTCCTTTTACAAAATCGAGATCCTGCTTCAGGAACCCGATGGTGATATTTCCTTCGGGAACCACGTTTCCTTCATAAAACGTAATTTCCCCGGAAAGCATCTTCAGCAATGTGGATTTTCCTGCTCCGTTTTTACCAACCAAACCGATTTTATCATCCTTTTTGATTGTGAAATTTACGTTTTGAAACAGATAGTTTCCCGAATGATGTAATCCTAAACCTTGAACCGAAAGCATGTTGAATAATGATTAATGTGAATAATGAATTTTCGCGTGCAAAAATACGGAAAAAGAAATGAATAGCCGAAAATAAAAAAAAGGCTCTTTCCCGAAAGGTTTTGTAGAGAATATTTAAACAAAAAAGAGCTGCCTTACAAAGACAGCTCCACACCTAAATTTAAAACTGAAAAAGTACTAGCATTTATTGTATAAATTTTCCTTAATCAATATCGTACGATTCCAATGGTCGTTATTTGGAATGTTTGTTGCGTATGCATAATCTACTATGAAATCTTCTATATGATGAATTTCCTGCTGCAGTTTCGCCTGGCCACCCGTCAAGGAATCGTCTGAATTTCCCGGGACATTCAATCCATTGTTGATGAATTCCGGATGACCGTTGGTCTTCACATTCTTCATGATGGCAGGATGATACAAACCGAAATTTCCTGAAATATGAATATAATCTTTCAGTCTGTGATAATCATAATCAGGTTTCATCTCCGACGACATATTGCTGATATATTTTTCCAGATCCCCCGAAAGCATAGCCAGATAAGGATGCTTTTCAGGGTCGGTGAAAAAAGAGGAATGTTCCAGATCCGTCTTAAAAACAACTTTTTCGGTATTTGATTCTTCCAGCATCAGTTTTCCGTAGACTTTTGAAAGTTCACTATAAACCAAACGTCTGGAAATGTAGGCCTGGGAAAAGATTTCTCCCTGGTCTATCTTATATTGACCGAGAAGCTCATTCCATATTTTGTGGCCGGAAATATTAGTCGCGGTCGTTCTGATGTCATGAATATAAGCATTGAGTTCATCGGCAAGCAGGAACTTAGGGGATACGTACACCGACTGGGAACCTTCCAGGTATCCGCCGCCAATATCCGCATGGGCTCCCGGAACAAAAATTTCTTTCCAGGCAGGGTGTCCCGTTTCATGCTCTGAGTCTTCCATCAGGCCGGAATCTTCAAAAAAACCGGTCAGAGGGAAGAAATAACGGCATTCGTTCATTGCGCAGATATGCAGTGCCCTTTCTGTTTCGGGATGTAAGGCAACATTATAATCATTAAAAGGAGCAGATTCCACCGTATCGAAAACACCAAGGAATTTCACTGTGATGTTTCCGGAAAACAAAGTATCCGGCTTCAGCAGTTCGTTGGAAAATTCTCTGGCCAGCATTGAGCCGCGGCTGAATCCGTAAATGTAAAACTCGTAAGATTTCGAGAGATCGGATATGACCTCCTCAACGAAAGAAAATGCCTTCTGAAGTTTATCATCAGAAGAATACCCCTGAAAACCGGAAGGATTCTTGCAGGTAGCCATTGCAAAGTCACTGTCTTCTCCGTCAGTCAGTGTTCCGATCCCTTCAATATAAAGTTTTTTCTCACCGTTAAACAGGGTAAACAATTTATAAATATTTGTTGTATTTCCGTAATAGCTTTCATTGTTTTTCGGAGGTTTCCCGGGAGAAGTGGCATTCATCCCGTTATTTCCGGTTCCGTCGAAAAAAATGCCGACGGATATTATATTGCTCTGCATGTCACCTTGTGGTTTTATTTTTAAACTTTATCAATGATCCTAAACTTTGACAAAGTGAACGAATTCTTCAAAGTAACGATGAAAAATACCGGGACAGTAGCGTAAAAAGTACCAAATAAAAAATTCCGTATTTCTACGGAATCAGATTCTTTCTAAGGGATGAATATTATTAATGATCGCATAAATAACGATGCCAACGGTATTTTTAGCGCCAATTTTTTCCACGATCCGCTGGCGGTGGCTTTCTACCGTTCTCGGGCTGATAAAAAGTTTTTCGGCGATCTCATTGTTGGTGCATTCCTGGCAGATAAGCTTTACGACGTCTTTTTCACGGTCTGAAAGTTCATCGTCCATTTCAAAAAGCGTTCTTTTCTTGGTCGGGCTGTTCATGTATGAAAAAATCATCTGATGATCTTCGGGAGTAAAGAAAATCCCGTTTTTATACACCATGGTGATGGCTTCTATGAAAGCATTCCGGTTTGAGTTTTTGGGTAAAAAGGCAGAAACGCCCAACTTCACCATATATCCCAGGATGGTTGTTTTGTAGTGAGAAGAAAGGATGATGATTTTAAGATCCGGATATCTTTCCTTAAGGATCTCTACCAGTTCAAAACCATTCATCGGCTGCATCTGGACATCCACCAGGGCAATGTCAGGAAAATTCTCCGAAGAAGTATTGGCCAGTATTTCCAGAAAATCCGGTCCGTTGTTGGAAGTAAACTTTACGGAAACGTTCTGCTCGGAAGAAAGCAGCATTTTCACCCCTTCAAGGATGAGCTGCTCATCATCAATTAATGCTATTTTGATTTGGGAGTTCATGGTGATACGGAATTTTAATGATTAATCGACTGCCTTTATGTAAAACATTTTTCCATTTGTGTATAGCGTTCATGGATTTTATTCTGGATTCTATATTTTTAATCCCCATCCCTTTCTTCACTTCCTCGTAGTCGAAGCTTTCCCCATTATCCGAAATTACCATTGCGAAGCTGTTCTGGTTATCTTTAATATAAATCCAGACTCTTGAAGCTTGCGAATGCTTGAGTACATTCGTTGTAAATTCCTGGATGATCCTGTACATCTGCACTTCGATAAAGATATCTTTTTTTCCGAATTTCGGACTTACATTCAAGGAGATATTTATTCTTCCAGAGAGATTGGCGATCAGTTCTTCTATGTACAAGACCAGACCTACAGATTCCAGGTTCACAGGATACAGGGAATGCGAGATACTTCTGGCCGAATCAATAAGGGAAGACATCTGAGTCGTGATGTTTTTCCTGATCAGCTCGTCTCCTTTCGTATCAAGGTTATTCAGCCATAAGGACAGAATATTCAGCCTGTTTCCGATGTCGTCGTGGATCATTACGGCAATTCTCTTTCTTTCGGACTCCTGGGCTTTTATATTTTCGAGCACCAGATTTTTCTGATGAAGAACTTCCGCCTCGTGCTGTACATTTTTCTCTTCAAGTATTCTTTTGATAAAGCTTCTGTAGGCAAGAAGGATGAAGGTCATGATAATTATCAGAACGACAATTAACGTGATAAAAAAGCTGATATTGAGGGTTATTTCTTTAATTTTAAAAAGGTATAAATAAACGTTATATACAAAACACTGCTCAGGATATTATTGATGCTCCACAGCGTTACAGCTTCATCCTGCGCGAGCGCTGAAAACTGCCTGAGCAGAAAAAACAGGAACACGGAAAGCCCATAATACAGGAAAATCATGCTGTCCGCCAGGATAAAACGGTCATTGACCTTACTGTTCTTGATTTCCGTGAGCAATGCATAGCCTGCAAAACAGATCACCACAATGTTGGAAATTGCTTTTTTCACATCATTTTCCAGCAGGTGAAAATCGGCAAGGAACAGAACCGCAAGCAATCCCACCGGAATATACCAGTAACCGGCCAGCTTTAGCTTCCTGATAAATAAAATCCCCAGCAAAAGGAACTCTCCGGCAACATAGAAAGGAAAAACAAAATTGACATCCTTTATTCCGAAAATATAAAAACAGAGTTTAACAACAGCTTCAATCAAAAAAAGAAAAATGATATAATAAACATACCATTTTTCTGTATTTTTTAAAAATTTGTACCGGATAAGTCCTATGACAGCACAAATAAAAAGTAAACTATTATTAAGATAAAGTATTACTTTGTACGTATCCACAATAGATTTAAATATTAATTAAACGGGCACATCGGCGGGCATGGCTGAGACCAGTCGTAGGTATTTGAAATAGTAGACGCACTGCCGTTCCCCTGCAATTCTTCGTAGAAAGAGATAAAGATAAGCGTCGGTAAAAGTCTCTGGTATACAGCCGAATTTTTAAGCCCGAAAGAACAGATAATACGTTTAAGGTTATCTTTTTTAGGATAAATATCTTCAGAAGGCACATAGAATTTTTTAAAAACACGGCTTCCTTTGAATTCCGAGCATTCTCTGTAGAACCACATCATGGCCTCGTCTCTCCATTCCTCAATGGCTGCAACAGCGATATCCTGTGCAAGAATCGGCTTGTTGGTTACCGGTAAGTAGGTATCTGAATTATCATCGATTCTTTGCAGATCTTTAGAAAGAATCGCATTTTTGGTTACCGTATACTGTTCTGTTTCCACAAGTCTCAGATCTCCGTCCAAAGGTTTTAGCGGACTGTAAGGGAACTGGTCTACCACCATCCTCTGTCCTCGGTCGTCAAGCGGACAAAGTACAGCGACCAGCTGCCCCTGGAAAACACCGATCTCCGTACAAAAATCTTTATACTTGTTGTACTTTTTCATCCAAAGGATCTGCTCTGCTTCAAAAGTGAAGACGTAGTTGGAAGGAATCAGTTTTGTAATTGCAGTATAATCCGAACAACGCGCGGCCCATTCTGTCGTGGCATCATTAAACTGTTCTTTGCTGAGTGCATTCATAATTTCATGGCTTTTTTAAAGTGCCATAAAATTAAAGAAACTAAATTATCTGTGCAAGTATATCACACGTAAATGAAAATCATTTAATAATTCCTAACCGTAATGTGAAAACAGCTTTGCTGCTTTTCTTTAATGTAATAAATCCGTCCCGCGTCGTAATAATATTTCAAAACCTTCTCCAGAGCCTTCTCTAAGCCAGGATTATACCTTAAAACTCCATCAAACCGCACATAAGAAACATCAAAAGAATTGCCGTAATTGTGCGAGCTGATCCCCAGAGAAGCATTGCTGTTAACTTTTCTTAATCTGCACTGATCTTCCAGTGTTCTTGTGATCGACGATACGGTGAAGGATTTGCCTTTTGTTTCTTTACTGAAGCGGGCGCCGATCCTTTCCAGCATGACCTTGCCTTTGGAAACCATCCACGCCCTGCTGTAGTCGAGTTTCTGAACCCGATAGCCTTTCCCCGATTTACTTATTTTATGGAATTTCCCATTGTTGATATACGTAAGAACCGTTTTCGAGTCTTTCAAAAGCTTGACCCCGAAACTTCTGGAGGCATCCAGGTGCGGCCTGTACAGCAGCGTCGGCTCTACTCTTAAAACTTCGGTAAGATCGTAACATGGTAAAGTTTTTTTGACTACCTGAGCAGAATAGGTGCCCTGAACAACGGAAACAAACGCCACGCATAAAAACTTTTTCATTAAAGATGTTTTAATTATTCAATTAAAAATAATGAAAATATTTTACACGATTAGAGCATCATAACAATTTACAGGAAAATTTTAAGCAAAATACAGCCTAAAAACCAATAATCAGGATAAAAGGTTATCTCTGCTTTTTAATCTCAAAAGGATTTTTAAAGATAAGCTCTTCATGTTTTCCTTTGATCTCCATTTTCCTCTGGAGTAAACTGACTGCCATTTTCCGTATAAACAGATCCTTGTCGTTCAGCTTCCAGTAATGATCTTCATGAACTTTCAGGGGCTTCCTGATCACGTAAAATTCGGTTTCCCAGGAATCAACATTATGGTAAAACTCGATGATCCCGCAATGTTGGGGAATCAGATCGTGGTCTACCATTCCCATCGGAAGCAGAAAGCTGAATGCGTTGCATACATAATCGCCGCAGGAAATCTTGTCATGCTTCAGAAATTTTTCGCCGGTGCTGGCATTGGTATAGGATTTTTTAAAATCATTCTTAAAATCACTTTTGGAAAGCTTTATTTCGATCTCGTGGCTGAAACCTTCGGCATCCACCACCAGAATATCCGCTTCCCAGTCCGCCTGAAAATGGTTGGTGAGCACGATTTCCTTCTCAAAATCACATTGAGAATAGATAAATGCATGCACCAGCTCTTCTATTTTTAAAACGTTTTTCATTTTGACAGGGCTTTACCCATTTTGATTAAACCACTTGGTTTGCAGCTTTGATTAAATTAACAGGTTCGCGGGTCTGACTCAGGCTGTACTTGTGAAGCCTAACTCACAAGGAGACTGCAACCGCGGATGTCCGAATGATCGATCCTTCCCAACACCTGAAATTTACGACCCGCAATCTTACCTAAATCCTGCGTCGCGATAAACGAACAGGAATGGATGTTTGCGAGATCGATAATGTTTATTGCTCCTGTCCTGCCTTCCTTTTCATAATTAAAAGGATCTTCCGCGTTCCTGATCATGATCTTCATCCAATTTGGGCATTCATATTCGTTGTGCCCCATGGAATACGCCTGCGAAAGAAGTTCCGTCATGGAATATTCGGAATAGATTTTTTCTGTTTTAAAGCCTTTCTGCAGGATCTGGAGGAGTTCGTCTTTGGTCATTTCTTCTTTTCTGCCTTTCATGCCGCCAGTTTCAATCACCGTCAAAGAGTCGGAATATGTGATGGATTTAGCTTCCGAGTCACAGTAATCCAGAAAATCAAGCAAGGCAAAAGAAACACCGAAAAGAATAACTTTCTTATGCTTCAGTTTATGTAAAAGGGAAAAAAGATCTTCGTGATTGTAGAGGAAATACCCGTTTTCGGGCTTTGCCGATTTTTTCATCAGAAAATCCACCATATAGATCAGGGAAGAGTTCTGCCGCTCTAGATAGGATGGCAACAATCCAAGAAAAATAAAATCTTCCGGTCTGCCGATAAACTGTTCAAAGCTTTTATAAATGCTTTCCTGATAGATTACCTCATCGGAAATGAAATGCTTTGAGAGATTCATCTGCGTAGTGCCTGAACTCTGAAAAAAGAGATCGGCTGAGACATTTTTATCAAGGATCTGATGATTTTTAAACATTTCGATAGGAAGAAAAGGAATTTTATCCAGGGCATCCACCTCATGCGGATCAATAGTAAGATAATCCACAAAGCGCCGGTATATTTCAACATTCCCGTATTGATAACGGAATGTTTTAAGCGCTTCATGCAGGAAATCCTGGTCGGTTTGTATGTCGAATATCGTTTTCACTTGTGAAAAATAATTTTCTTATCGCCTCATTATAAATCTATTAACAAAACAAATAAGGTTTTTAATATTTTTTTAATTAAAAATTCAAATTTTGGTCAGGTTATTGCAACTACAAAACCGGAATATGGATTAAAAACAAGAGTGAACTTCGGTTCATTCGGAGAATTACCTCTTTATGGGGTAATTTTTTTTGTGCTGTCCCCAAACGTTTTCAGATGAAATTCATGTTCAAAAACCCCGTAGGTAAAATAGGAGATCCAGTCGCCCAGATTGATGTATTTTGCCTTTCCTTCCAGCTCCATCACCATCGGAAGATGCCGGTGGCCATAGATGAAGTAGTCGATTTTCTGGGTTTTAAGCTTTTCTTTGGAATAAATGATCAGGAACTCTTTGTCCTCACCCAGAAACTCCTTGTCTTCATCCCCGGAAATCATTTTATTCTTCTGGGACATGTACAAAGCGATCTTCATGGCGATATCCGGGTGCAGCCATTTGAAGAACCACTGCGCGACGGGATTGGTAAAGACTTTTTTCATTCTTTTGTATCCTTTGTCGCCCGGCCCCAGCCCGTCACCATGTGCCAGCAGAAACTGCTTTCCGCCCATTTCGAAATACTGCTTGCTGTAGAAAACCGTACATCCGATCTCTTCTTCCAGGTAATCTTTCATCCAGAGATCATGGTTTCCCACGAAAAAATAAATCTGAATACCGCGGTCTTTCAGCTCAGCAATTTTTCCTAAAACCCGGACGTAACCTTTTGGGATTACGTGTTTCCACTCGTGCCAGAAGTCAAACAGATCGCCCATTAAAAAAAGGACCTGTGCATCGTGCTTGATCTCATCCATCCAGCGGATAAACCGCTCTTCACGCACCTTACTTTCTCTCGGGTTTGGCGCGCCAAAATGTTGGTCGGAAGCAAAATACACCTTTTTTCCAGGCTCTAAATTGATGGTTGTCTTTAACACTTCTG
>JBMDXW010000169.1:0-5030 GCA_048594965.1 Chryseobacterium sp. | reverse complement strand
GAAATCTCCGCATCGAAGCCCCAGCTTGCCAGGGAAACGGTTTCAATATCTTTTGCTCCGATGACCGGCAGCGTCTGCACACTTCCTTCCATCAGCGTCTGCTGGTATTTCCCTCCTAAAGGCATCGCTACCGTAGTCGCTCCGATGGAAGAATCGAACATTTCCAGCAATCCTTTCTGGGAAGCTACATTTTTATCGCTTAATATTTGCAGAAAATTCTCTTCGCTGAAAACCTGTGTTTCTTGTTTTACCTCATCAAGATGCGTGATTTTCACTTCCTGGCTTTTTGAGCAGCCATTCGTATCTAAAAATACTCTTGAAAGGTCTACGATTTTATCGCCTTTCCAGAACATCTGCATTCTTCCGGAATCAGTTACTTTTGCCACTTCTACGGCAACAATATTTTCCGCTTCACAGAATTTAATGAACTGTTCTTTGTCTTTCGGATCTACCACGACCGCCATTCTTTCCTGGGATTCGGAAATAGCCAGTTCGGTTCCGTTTAATCCTTCATATTTCAAAGGCAGAACATCCAGATTGACTTCCAATGAATCGGCTATTTCACCGATGGCCACGGAAACACCTCCCGCTCCGAAGTCGTTTGATTTTTTAATCAGCTTTGTTACTTCAGGATTTCTGAATAACCTCTGGATCTTGCGTTCTTCTACTGCATTTCCTTTCTGAACTTCAGAACTCATGGTGTGGATGGATGTTTCGTCCTGTTCTTTGGAACTTCCGCTCGCACCTCCGACACCATCACGGCCCGTTGCGCCTCCAAGAATGATGACAGAATCTCCGGCTTCCGGCTTCTCTCTTCTTACCCAATCTACAGGAACAGCCCCGGTTACAAAACCGACTTCCATTCTCTTGGCTTTGTAGCCTTCGTCATAAATTTCAGAGACCATGGTGGTTGCTAAACCAATCTGGTTCCCATACGAAGAATATCCGTTAGCCGCCTGTTTGGTAATGGTTTTTTGTGGTAATTTTCCAGGTAAGGTTTTATCCACCGGTTCCAGCACATCTGCAGCACCGGTTAATCTCATCGCCTGGAACACAAAAGAACGCCCGGACAAGGGATCCCTGATCGCTCCTCCCAGACACGTTGATGCCCCTCCGAAAGGTTCGATTTCCGTCGGGTGATTGTGGGTTTCGTTTTTAAACAGTAAATACCACGGTTCTTTTTTACCGTCGTATTCCACTTCGATCTGAATGGTGCAGGCATTGATTTCATCGGAAACCACAAGGTTTTCCAGGTTACCTGTTTTATGGAAATACCGGGCACAAACGGTAGCGAGATCCATTAAGGAGATCGGCTTCAGCTCGCGGCCCAAGAATTTTCTTTTTTCGATATAATCGTTGAAGATCGTTTCCAGTGTATGCTTGAACTCGCCTTCAAATTCAATGTTTGACAGTTCCGTCTCAAAAGTCGTGTGGCGGCAGTGGTCGCTCCAATAGGTATCGAGTACTTTCAGCTCAGTTTCTGTAGGGTTTCTCTGTTCGGATTTAAAGTATTCCTGAATGAATTTTAAATCGTCAAAGCCTAAAGCGAATCCGTGGCTGTTGTAGAACTTTTCCAGCTCGGCATCGTCGAAACTGATGAAATTTTCGTGGATAA
The DNA here is from genome assembly GCA_048594965.1 of Chryseobacterium sp. Lineage (GTDB taxonomy): Bacteria > Bacteroidota > Bacteroidia > Flavobacteriales > Weeksellaceae > Chryseobacterium. The sequence goes on along the minus strand of JBMDXW010000169.1, from coordinate 3,415 downwards.
TCACTTTCGACGGCGCTTCTTCCGCAGGAATATCCAAAACGGACAAATCTTTTTCCTGGGATTCTACTTTATTGATCAGAAGGTCTTTGATTTTTACAAGATCGTGCTCTGAAACACCTTCAAATTCGATGAGCTTTCCGCTTCTTACTTTGGATTTTTCATTCTCCGTCAGCAAAGCGATACACTGCTGGGCCGAATCGGCACGCTGGTCGTATTGCCCCGGCAAAAATTCCATGGCGAAAAAGATTCCTTCCGCCGGATTTTCCTGATGCAAAATATCCGTTACCGGATCTACGAACGTACTGTTGACTGTTTTTTCAAATTCTCCGTCGTTCAGTCCGAAGATGTCGTACACATTGTAGACTTTCACTTTCTGTACGGCAGGAACCACCGCTTTTACTTCATCAAAAATTTTTGGACTTTCCACATCGAAAATTCCTCTTTTTTCTACGAAAATTCTTTTGTTTTGAGACATTAGATGTCAGTTTTTATTTAGATTTATTTTTTATTTCAACGTTGTCTGGCATTTGCCATTTTTGCGATTACAAAGATAGCATTCCTCCGGAATGCATGTCCTATCCGTTGCTATATTTCTACACAGATTTCATTCGTATGGAATGAATAATGTCTATTTTATTATACTCCGGATGTTCAAAATATTTTTAGACGACTATTTTAATTATCTTTTTCATAATAGGCAATGATTCCAGAGGAATCACATCTGTGTAGCTCATTATATCTGCAACAATCGGCATTCCATAGGAATGCTATCTCTTTTCGTCATAAAACTCAAAAAGATATTCTTTCTTAAATTCAATTTCAAAAGCTTCCAGCATTTCCAAATATTCTTCTTTAAAACTTTTTTTTAAATGGTGCTTTTCCTGGTTTAAAACATAATTCACTACTTTATCTTTCTGGCTTTTCGCATAGAAAATGCACCGTATCCTTCCTGCCATGAAAATTTCCCGAAACATAATTTTCTTTCATTAATAAAATTCGTTGATTCTATTTTCACGGTCTTCATTAACTCCGGAATCGTAATCTGCAGATTTTTGTAGCTGAAAAAAATATGGATGTGATCCGGATTGGCATAAATGGCCAACACTTTTTGTCTTTTAGCTGTAAATATTCCACAAATGTATTTTTCTATTTCATTACGGGCATCAGATCCTATCTTAATGTCACGTCCTTTTGTAGCGAAAACCACCTGAATGTAAATCTGTGTATAGGTATTGGGCATATTATTTCATTTTCATCATTATGCAAAGATAGCATTCCTACGGAATGATTGTGAAAGCATACATCCTGAATTGTCGCATCGCCGATGCGACAATTTAAAATCTCAACATATTATTTTTTATTATCACAATTTTTGCAGTTCACTTTTTTCTACACAGATTTCATTCCTACGGAATGAATAAGGTCTGTTTTAAATGTCCGGATGTTCAAAATATTTTAGACGTATATTTTAACTATCTTTATGTTATAATATGCATGATTCCAGAGGAATCATATCTGTGTAGCTAATATAACCTATAACAACAGGCATTCCGGAGGAATGCTATCTCTCGATCCATAATATCATTATTTCTACACAAATTATATTGTACTAAACGGACAAATATCTCTCTTTAATAAATTTATTTTCTGCTTGCTTATAAACTTTAAATAATGACTCAGTTTCAATTTTCCAGGCAATATCTGGAAAATTTGATATTTTATTAATCACTCAACTTATTCGGATTGTCCGGATGTTCTTTCTGAAATTCTTCAGCCTGCTTTCGTTGTTCTTTCAGCCATGTTTCAAACGGAATTTTTTCATCATCATATTCGAGGGCGAAAACTTTACTGCCGTCTTCCGAAACCAGAAATTTCAAGCCGGATAAGCCAGCCTCTACCTTCCTGTAATCGTAGGCGTTCACCTGATAAAACGGAAAATTTTCTTTCGGACGTTCTACGATTTCAAAGAATAATTTCTTTTCGTCATCAGACAATTTTGTATAATGATTAACATAATAGAGCTCGGAAAGCTTTTTGTTCTGGTTTTCGAAAAACTGAAGAACATCCTTCTCTTTTTGATTGTAAGAAAATGGATACGGATAGTTTTTCCCGTTTACCGGCACCGTGTTTCCCCCCATTTCCACAGGATTTATCGTCTGCCCTTTAAAATTCATCACGCCCCAGGTTCCTCCGACAATCGCTTTGTGTTCGTCTTCGGTGTTTTCCCAGTCGCAGCCGTCGCAAAACGCTGCATATCCGTAGTTGAAGGGCGATACAAAATCATGCTGAGGCTTGATGACAATTGTTCCGTTGCGGTCTACAAAGCCTACCTTTCCATCTTTTACAAACCTTCTGACACCTTCGGAGAAATAATCTGCGCCGTTGTCATAAAAGAAAGGCCTGTACAGAAAATTGCCTTTTCTGTCGTAGACGTATCCCCATTGATTTTTCTGAGGTTTTTCATCTTTTTTAAAGCCGTCAAAATAAATGGTTTCGCCTTTTACGGGTTCACCATCTTTGAGATATGAAAAAATTTTAAACTGCGCCGGAACAATGATCTTTCCATGTTGATCTTTAACGCCAACCAAAGAGTCTTTCGATTTAAAATACGTTAAAACTTCTTTATCCTGGGAAAAAGCAAATATCGGAACCAGCAATGTCATTAAACCTAATCTTTTCATTTGAGTCGGTTTTAAATTATAAAATCCGGAAACTATTTATAAATGAAATATGCAGCCCAAAAGGACTGCATATAGCGTTATACTTTAAGATCAGCTTCGAGCCCGATCAGGTCTTTGTTCTGATCGATGATCGGCTGTACTTCGTTTTTGATGAATTCTTCGGTCTGGATCGGAGCAAAACCGATGAAGTTTTTAGGATCCAGTACTTCTTTCAGTTTCGACTTATCGAATTTTAACGAATCGTCATTCAGGATTCTTTCGATCAGGTCGTTTTCTTTTCCTTCCCTTTTTACCTGCTTCGAGGCTTCCATGGAATGAACCCTGATTACTTCGTGGATTTCCTGACGGTCTCCGCCGGCCTTCACTTCTTCCATGATGATGTATTCCGTTGCCATGAAAGGAAGTTCGTCCATGATGTGCTTGTTGATCCGGTTCGGATATACGACGATGCCGTTCATGATGTTGTTCCAGATCAATAGAATGGCATCAACTGCTAAAAATGCCTGGGGAATGGTCAATCTCTTATTGGCAGAATCATCCAGTGTTCTTTCAAACCACTGGGTTGAGGCTACCATTGCAGAACTGGTCGTTAGTGACATTACATATTTAGCCAAAGCTCCGATTCTTTCACTTCTCATCGGGTTACGCTTGTAGGCCATAGCGGATGAACCGATCTGGTTTTTCTCGAACGGCTCTTCAATTTCTTTAAGGTTCTGAAGCAAACGTAAATCGTT
>JBMDXW010000168.1:0-13629 GCA_048594965.1 Chryseobacterium sp. | reverse complement strand
ACAGCGCAGTGGGAAGGGTTTGAGAGTGGATGGGTTGGGTGATGGCGCGCGTTGGAGAAGCTCGGCGCGAGGAGTAGTAGCGGAGAGCCGGATCAAGCTCCTGAAAAAAGAAAAGAATGAGTGGTAAGAGGGTTGGAGAGTATTCCAGTGAGATTACAAACTGTCTGTCATCTGGTGATCTCTGACTACCTTGTGGTTTTAATGAGTTAAAGAAATCGCCTCACTAAAAATTTATATACAAAATATCCGATAAGGCACCCGATGGTATCTGCGACAACATCCAGGGTTTCCATGGATCTTCCGAGGCCCATTTCTTGCTGGAGAATTTCTGTAAGGAAAGCGTAAATGAGAATGACCTGAATGAAATAATAAAATCTGATCTTTGGAAATGCTGCCATGAAACAAAAACCCAAAGCCGCAAAAATGCTGAAATGTAAAACTTTATCAATCCCATTGAACATAAACCAGTATTCGTGGTTTTCTTCTCCGGGTCTGAGGAGCATATATGTAAGAAATGCCCAATAAATGGGCAGTATCTTACTAAATATTTTTGAAATTTTATCCAATGATGGCCTGATATTCTTCTGCGGATAGTAATTCTGAATGATCTGCACCTTCAGCAACTTCCAATTTGATGATCCATCCGTTTCCGTAAGGGTCGGAATTTAAAAGTTCAGGCTGATCTTCAAGTTCAGAATTGAACTCAATCACTTTTCCTGAAATCGGTAAGAATAAGTCTGAAACTGTTTTTACAGCTTCTACACTTCCGAAAACGGCTCCTCCTTCCAATTCATCATCTACCGTATCTACATCTACATAAACGATATCGCCAAGCTCTCCCTGCGCGAAGTCTGTAATACCGATTGTAGCTACGTTTCCTTCGATCTTAATCCATTCGTGATCTTTAGTGTACTTTAATTCTGATGGTGTGTTCATTTTTAATTTTTTATTTGGTACAAATGTATTCAAAATTCTACAAGCTTCAAATATCGGATCTAAAAAATGTCCTTCAAAGTTGAAGGACATTTAAATTTATTTGGTTTTACTTAGAAACCTCCTGAATCCCCGAAGGTAAACGTTGCGGAAATTCCTGCCCGAATCGTTGACAGTGGGAATGCTGTTGATATTTTGTATTTCGACGTCATCTGCTCATAAAAGACTCTAAGGTTCAGATTTTCCGAAACATTGTAGTCTGCAGATATTTTAATATTCATCAGCCTTTGTCCTCCGGTAACCTGCGAGTCATCCAGCAGGATGTTGGTGATACTGGTTCGGCTGTCTCTTAAGGAGAAATCTCCTCTAATATTGAGATCGCTTCCTTTAGCCTTTCCTCTTCCCCGTACATTGGTCATTCCCAGTCTGAAGTTCCGGATGATGTACCCTACCCGCACCACATATTCACTGTTGGAATCTTCCGTAAGCGTATGGTTTACCAATCCCAATAATAATGTTCTTAATCTGTTGTACTGGATACCGAACTGCATATTATTTCTCATCGTCATGTCTACTCCGATCAGTGGTGAGAAGTTTTCTACGTATCCCACCTGAGCGAATGTAAACGGATTGATGTAATCATCATTAATATCCCTTTGAGTGGCATTATAATTATTCAATGAATTAAAATAATCGATGCTCGACTGAACGCCTGTTGCGGTATAAGTAGCCTGATATGCATGGAGGATATCGAATTTAGAGAACTGACCGTTGATGATCGGAACATTTCTTAATCCTGAATACGTGATCTTCCAGTTTGGAATCGGAAGCCCTGCTTTTTTAGGATTACTCATCATTTTTGGAGTCTTTCCTTCCACCGCTGCTCTGAATGCAGGGATCAGAATGTAGGCATTTGATATTCCGTAGCCGTCTTTAAATCCGTTTGGTTCCAAAGCTCCGGGCATCTGCTGGGAAAGCGCCCTTGCGTTTTCCCTGATAGCCTGGTAAATGGCCGTCCCATCCTTGAAAGCGGTTTTCAGCAAAATCACAGAATTGGAATACGTAACCATATCATTGGCGAATGTATAATTAGGATTAGGCACAGGATTCAATGGGTCAGTTTTATCAACATAATTAAATCCTGTATGCGTAAAGTTTCTGTTGTAATTGTGCAATGCACTGATATCAATTCTGAGGTCATTCATCGGCATGATCTGCAGATTTGCACGAAGTTCTCTTGTGGACATCCGCACATAAGGATCGGTCATAAACTGCGAGTCGCTTACCCAGCCGTTTTCCATGACGGTTCTTCTGATATCTGCCTGCGAGCCGAAAAGGAATCCGATGGTAGGACCACCTAATGTCTGCCCGTACCCATACCAGTTCGGCGCGGAAAGCAATCCCGGAAGTACCGTTCCGTTGTTCTCAGAATAGTTGATATCTAATTGTTTCATGGATGTCAGCAGATACGCCATGCTCTGAAGAGGAGTCAGCCTGTTTTTAAATTTATACTTTTTATAGGCGTATTTATTTTTTTCCCATTGCTGGGTATATGCATTATTCAACGAATCGATTTCCTGCTTGCGCTTCTGAAGTTTAGCTGAAATATTCTTGAAATATTTAAACTGGCCGAAGAACTTCGTAAAATCTGCCGTACCGGTAGCCTGGATGATATTGGTATTTTGCCCGACTGACCCCAAGCTTCCGTCAGGACTTGCCAAAAGAACCGTTGATCTTGCATTCCAGTTGTAAGTAAATCCGTACTGCAATTCGGCATCAATGAAATCCAGATAAGGAAGATACTGGAACGGCAGTTTATAATTTAGCTGAACCCTGTGGTTGTATAATACCGGTCTTCCGGCTCTGAATACATTTCCGAAAATCGAAGTGTTGTCCATCGTGTTCACATCCACATTATCGTTTAATGTTCTCGTGGCTGAGTTGATCTCCAGCTTTAAGGATTTTGTAAAATTAAATCCTAATCCGTATTGCCATCCAAAATAGAAATTCCTGTTTTTGATGGCTCCGAAATCATCATTATAATTTCCGTTTAGAATAGCATCAATGTTACGGAATTCAAGTTCATTGTAATTTCTGTCAACTTCTGTTCTGAAGGAGAATCTTGTTGGTATCGGATTAAGGTTAAATTCTTTTACCCACTTCAGGTACTTAGTTGATTTTGCCGTATCACTGATCATTTTATTAAACGGACGGATTACCCAAGGTTTAAAGGTGTAGTTATAATCCACGTATCCTCTTAAATACTGCCTGTAGTTTCTTTTCGTGTAGATATCTCTGTAGAAGTCATCATTGTAAACGGCGGTCACGGAAATGTTTTCCACATCGTAGAATTTAGGCTTTCTATTCTGGTTCATTCTTTCCTTGTGCATGTTTACAACCCCGATGCTTCTCTGCTGGGTGTATGTTCTTGCAACTTTTTTAAGCTCTTCCCTGTTGGCTGCTTTTTTAAATTCAACATCAGTGTCCAGAGGATTGTACTTCGGATCTTCAATGGTCTGAGAATAGGAGTAGTTTACCGGAATTTTGACACCGCTTTTTTCAGGCAGGAATTTATCTACATTCACAGCGGTATTGATGCTAAAGGCAGACTGGGTCGATTGACTTCTTTCAGCCGGTTTAGAATCAATATTTCCAAAACCTACGGAGGTATATGAAGCGCTCGTGTTTACTGTCGCAAAATCTCCGAGATTGAAATTTAGACTTGCGTTTCCTGCGTAACCACCGTCGTTTTCTATTTCGGAAAGACGGATTTCATTGACCCACAATACTCTGCTTATGGAACCGGCACCCAATTCTCCCCTCTCGTAACCATTTCTTATACCAATCATGATGGTGGTAACATTTCCTAAACTCGGACGTCCTTTAATATATAATTTCTTATACGTTCCTCCCTCATCAAATAAAGGATCCATTATTCTTTTATTGATATCTCCGGGATTATTTTTATCTCTCCTTAGTTTAGCATCTACAAAATCCTGAATATTCAGGTCCACATCATTTTCCATTGGCCAGATTTCCATTGGTGCTGTTGCCGTACTAGGCGTTATTTTTAAAGCAGACTCATATTCATAGTAATTGTCCGTTGCATCATTTCCGAAACGGATGAAGAACTTTGTATTTTTATCAAGGCCCTGAACTCGGTTAGTAGGATCCTGAGCATGAACAAAAAGCTTCAGCTTTTTATATCTTCTCATATCAAGGCTGGTATTTTTAAACACCCCTTTCGCTTCGGTAACAGGCAGTTCCTTAACCTTTAAGTATAAGGAAGCTTCATTCTGCCTTTGTGCTCCTGCATTTCCACTCAGAATCTGCCTGTCAATTCCCGGAGGCAATACGTAAGGCGGCTGGTTTAAAGCGTTTTCTTCTATGTTTACACTACCTACTTCAAGATTGCCAATGGTAACGTCATCAGATGAACCTTCACTGGTAGCAGGATCTGCTGTAGTATTGGTTCCGAAAACCGCTACATTCTTAGGATATTTTCTCCAGTCTGATCTTACCAGATCCATCGTTCCGAATCTTAGGGTAGAAGTCTGGTCGAAACCGGTCAGTAGTAATCTTGCAAATCGTACGTTATTTAAAATAGAAGGGTCATGATCTCCTGCTGTGTTCACATATTGTGAAACGGGAACTCTGAACAAATACCATTTCACCTGCGAAGTCTGCCCGTTTTGGAACTGTGCCTGAACGGTTTTAACATCAACAATATTATTCTGCCCTAGCGTTAAGCTTCCCTGATCCAGTTTTACTTCGTATTGATTATAGCTTTCACTCTGGTCAAGGTTATAATCTTTATTAATATCTTCCGAATCCGGAGTCTGCGTAGAAACCTCCAGAGAGTTGCTCTGTGAATTTCCTTCCGGTCCTCTGAAATATTTATACCTCTGCACAACAGACGCTGCCTGGTTTCCTGTAAATTTATCAGACATATAGAACACAAAATCATCCACTGCCGGGTCGGAGATATTGGTAACCGGGTTCACAAATGTATTTCCGAATAATGCCGCTTCCTGGTCTGAGCTTAAACCGTCATACCCTAGATCCTGAGCCGTTCTATCTGCCCCTTCGCTTGAGAATGCATACAGAATTGGTGGTTGCTTAGGTTGGATTCCCCAGTTTGAGTTTGTGGTAACCGACGGAGCGGAAGGTGTAGGCAATCCGTTTTCATACTGCATCTGTCCGTCTTTAAGGATATCTTCGGAAACATTCCCCAGCTGTAACAAAAGTTTCGGATTGGCTCCGAGAGTATTTCCGTCTGCATAAGGATCCATCATCCAGAATTCCACATATTCGATATTGGAACTTACAAAGTTTGATACTGAGATCGGCCTCATGATCCCTGCCCATCTTTCAGCCGTACTTTCTGCGGCAGGATTAGCATTGTAAGGTCCCTTTTCTGCCGGATAATATGAAATATCAAAAGTATTGGTGTATGTCTGTTCACCGGCAACGAAATCCCTGTTATTAAAAATTTCGGAGAACTGAACCCTTCTGGAAGCATGGTTGGAGACCGACTGCGGAGTAATTCCGCTTGGAGCCCTTCCCCCTACTCCCCAGAATCGTGGGTCGATGTTATACCAGGATAATAAACCTCTTCCGTAACCTTCTCTGATGTCGTTATTCCTTCCGGCACCGGCAAAAACAGCATCTCCCTGGTTCTTCTCAGGTTTTGAAGCAAGGCTCCATGCCGTCGGTTCTTTTAGGGTGATTTTCGAAGTGGTCTGCTCAAAATCATCGATGTAGGATTGGTCATTGATTCCTTTATTCAGACCCGGAAGCAAATAGGCAGTTTCCATTTTAAAGTTTAAATTGGAAGGCGCTTCGGTATTTACGAAAGGGATTTTATCGGTTAATCTGGTCAGGAACGGGAGCTGGTTGTTGTACATCAAATTGATCCCGGCCATCGTATTATTTACAGCTTCCTGTCCGTAGTTTACCTTTTGGGTAAGCGGTGATTCGGAATAATTGACAACTGTTCCTCCTAAAATAAAGTTTTCATTAAATCTTCTTTCTAAATTTAATCCGAGGAAACGCTTTCTCTGGGTATTAAAGGTAAGCTGATTCTCTAATGAGATATTAATGGCCTGACCGGATTGTTTCACCTGTTCATTGATGATCGTTACCGTTCCAAGCATATAGTCTACGGTGTAGTCAACGCCTTCGGTCAGCTGAACGCCGTTTGCCGAAACTTTTACGGAACCCTGCGGAACATTTACGGCTCCTAAAGATATTCCCTGTCCCTGAGTTCCTTTATACCGGCCTTCAATGGTGTATCGCTGGGCGAGATTGCTGGAAGTAGCCACCAGTTTCTGCTGGCTGTAAAGATCCGAGAAAACATACTGCGGATCATTACTTCCGATAACCGACTGAATATAGCTACCGAATGGCTGAGCTTTAGTAAAGATCACTCTTCCTGTTTCCGGTCTGATGGTGATTCCGTTGACAAAATCGAAAATCCCGTCGCCGGTTGTACTTCCGTTGTTCTGTAAATCGCCGTTGGCATTGAGGCGGTCCCAGTTTAGCAATTTGATTAAAGGGACATTATTTACCTGCGGATTATTGGCTACCGGAAGATAGTTTAATTTACCTCCGGACTGCGGGTCCCGGTACAACACATTCAGGATAAATCCGTCCTGGATGACCTGTCCGGCATCAAGGGAATAGATGTTTTTCATCATCAGATCCCACATGGGAGAGGTGGTTTTAACGGTAGTATTCGGCTTCAAAAGTTTAGCCATCAACACGGTACTTTCTTCGGAGAATTCCCCTACTTTGTATACCTGGTTGCTTCCGTTTACCGTATAAGAGAATGAAACCGCCAAAAGCTGGTTGTCATTTAACTTCTGATTTAATGAAATGTATCCTAACTGAGGTTGCAGTACGTATTCATTGGTATTTAATCTTCTTGCTTTTTTATTAAAGATAAATTCTTCGCCGTCCTGGTACGTAGCCGTACCACCGGAAGCTACGGGAAGATTGGCTCCTTTGATGGCGTTGTAAGTTGTGCTGGCATCTCTTAATCCGGGTAATGCATTTACGGCAGAATAGAGGTTAAATCCAGGCTGGTCATTATTCGGAAGAACGCCGGGGGCGTCTCCTAAATCCCGGACTCCGACAATACTTTTCTGGTACTGCAGGTTGCTGTTCCCCTGATCCAGCACCCAAACTTCCATTCTGGTGATGCTGATCTTGGAATTGATCTGAGGATAGTTTAAAAGCGCATTATCATAGTTATTCAGGAAATAATGCCCGATAAAGTAGTGCTGGTTGTCTTCATAATCGATCGCATTCAGTTTGAAGGTATTCATGACCCCGCCTCCCTGAACGGTAATATTCCTGGCTTCTCCCTGCTGCTGAGATAATACAACGGTTCCATAAGTTTTTCCTAACTGGAATTCTGTCTTTACCCCAAACAAAGATTGTGAACCCCGGATGAGACTGGTGGAAAGCGGCATATTCACGTTACCGAATTCCACTCTTTTGATGATTTTGTCTTCGCCGCCGGCGCTGGGTTTATCGACATCCTGAAGCCCTTTCTGCTGAAGGTCTTTCCAGCTTCCTTTGGCCTGCCACACGAGATTCATCCTGTTTTCAAAGGCAAATCCGCTCTGGGTATCATAATTGGCTTTTAACTGCAGGTTTTCCCCGACTTTCCCCAATAAGCCCAGCTGGATCCTCTGATCGATGTCAAAGGTAAAACTGGTCCTGTTCTGTGGTAAGATCAGAGGATTATCGATCTTCTGGTATAACCCTGCAAAGTCAAAAGAGACATATCCCGAAGGAATGATCTCAATTTTATTGCTTCCGAAAATGGTTTCAAAAAGACGGTTATTGATCGTAAGAGAAGGAATTAATCCTTTTCTGGCGGCGTCGCTTTTGTCTTTTCTGAACATCAGGCTGTACCGGTCTGACTTTTCTTTGTAATAAGCCCGCGTCTGCTCAGCCATCATAAACTCCTTGTAGTCTTCGGGAGACATGGCTGTGGGAGGCCCCACAATGGTGTTCCCGATCTTCGGATATACATAGTACATCCCGGTTTTTATATCATAGTAGGCTTCATACTGCGTAGGATCTGCCAGCTGATAGTCTTTTTTTATGATTGCTGTGTCCCGAACCGCCGGTCTTTGCTGTGCAGAAGTCATGACAGACATGCACAGGAACGACAGGAACAGGAATAGGTTGAAATACTTAAAATTTGCCACCAAATGTTAAATGTTTTTTAAAATTTGTTTTACCAACTCTTCGATTGAAATCTCCGGATTTTGTTTTAGGATTCTGTCTGCGAGCTTCTCGCTCATCCTTTTAGGAATACCCAAAACTTCTAATGCAGATAACGATTCTTCCTTCACTTTATTATTCGCAAGGGTAGAAATATTCTCCTCCGGATTACTGAATTTCTGTACTTTATCTTTAAGGTCTACTATAATTCTTTCGGCCGTTTTGGCTCCTATTCCCTTCGCTTTCTGGATCAATGCACTGTTCCTTGAGAGGATGGCAGAAGCGATCTCATCAAGGGATAAAGTGGATAGCAAAATAAGCGCAGATACCGCTCCTACTCCATTAACACTTATTAACAGATTGAATATTTCTTTTTCCGATCTGGTCTTGAAGCCGAACAGCAAATGTGCGTCTTCCCGGATGATCTGCTGAATAAAAAGAATGGTTTCCTGATTTACGGTAAGGGTCTGTGAGGTCATCAGGCTGATTCCTACATAGTAACCAACGCCCTGAACGTTGATCACGGCGTAAGTAGGCGTAAGTTCCTGAACAATGCCTTGTAGTGAAAATATCATTATTAATTTTTAAAACTCCCAAATATAGCAAATTAAACCAATTAATGTTTTCATTTCAAGGACGAATGATTTTTAACTTAATTTTTAATTTGAATTTTAAAGATAAGCCACAAAAATAAGAGACTTGAAAATCAGTTTAAGGAAATGTCTTTTGAATTTATCAAGATAAGTTTTAAGATTTATCTTGATAAGTTTGGGAAATCATCTTGATAAATCTTTCAATTGATATAGATGATTTTTTGCCACTTTTAAATAAAAAAAACAAAGACTCCGTAAATGAAGTCTTTGCTTTTATTCTTTTAAGATTAAGATTTAATTATTTTTTATCCTTTGCTTCTCTTCTCTGCGCATCCAGAACGGCAATGGTGGCAAGATTCACGATCTCGTCAACACTTGAGCGCATCTGCAATACATGGACCGGCTGTTTCAGTCCCATTAAAATGGGTCCGATTACCTGTGCCAGTTTCATTCCCCTGAGAATCTTGTATGAAAGATTGGCACTTTCAAGATTCGGGAAGATGAAGGTATTGGCGGGGGTATTTCCTAATTTTGAGAAGGGATAATCACTCAGGTGATCAGAATCCATGGCAAAATCCGGCTGTATTTCTCCGTCAACAATCATTTTTGGATATTTCTCATGGAGAATACTTACCGCTTTTGCCACTTTTTTCGACGTTTCGGAAATGGCTGCAAAGTTTTCAAACCCCAGCATGGCGATTCTCGGTTCTATGGCAAAAGATTTGACTGTTAATTCTGCCATTTTAGCAATATTCACAAGATCTTCGGCGGTAGGATTCTGATTGATGGAAGTGTCTGCAAAGAAAATCGGTTTTTTCTCCGACAGGATCATCATCATGGCTGCTACTTTATCAACACCTTTGTCTTTTTCGATCACTTCTAAAACCGGTCTCAGGGTTGATACATAATTTTTAGAGAACCCGACAATGAGTCCGTCGGTATCCCCATGCTTCAGCATCAAAGGTCCGAAGTAATCTCTCTGGCGAACGAATCTTTTGGCTTTGTATTCATTCATGCCTTTTCTCTGGCGAAGTTTCCAAAGGGTCTCTCTGTATTTTTTTCTGTTTTCCTTCTGATCGTCATCACCAGGATCGATAATCGGAACATCAAGGGTAATTCCAAAACGTTCCATCTGTTCTTTGATGTATTTTTTGCTTCCCAAAAGGCTCGGGTAGGCAATCCCTTCTTCGTAAAGAATCTGTGCGGCTTTCAGGACATTGTATTCTTCGGCATTTCCCAGAGTAATTCGCTTAGGGTTTGCTTTTGCTCGGTTCTGCATCATTCTTACCAGCTTTTCATCTCTTCCCATTCTGTCGAGAAGGCTGTTTTCGTACTCTTCGAAATCGGTGATGTTCTTTCTTGCGACTCCGCTTTCTACGGCGGCTCTTGCTACGGCGCTGGAAACTTTTGTGATGAGGCGGTTGTCAAACGGTTTCGGGATAAAATATTCTCTTCCGAACTGAAGGTTCTGAAGATTGTAGGCTAAAATAACGGCTTCAGGAACAGGTTCTTTGGCAAGATCGGCAATGGCATGCACGGCCGCAAGCTTCATTTCTTCGTTGATTGTCTTTGCCTGTACATCCAGTGCACCCCGGAAAATATATGGGAAACCAAGCACGTTGTTTACCTGGTTGGGATAATCGCTTCTTCCCGTCGCCATGATCACATCTTTTCGGGTTTCGATAGCCAGATCGTAGGCGATTTCCGGATCCGGATTGGCTAATGCGAAGACGATCGGGTTTTCGTTCATGCTTGAAAGCATTTCAGGGGTCATCACATTTCCTTTGGATAAACCTACAAAGACATCGGATCCTTTTACGGCATCTTCCAGGGTGTCGATATCGGTTTGTGCGATAAAATCGAGTTTTTCAGCGGTAAGGTTTTCTCTTCTCTGGTTGATGACTCCTTTGCTGTCGCACATGAGTACGTGTTCTCTTTTTAACCCTAAGGAAATATAGAGGTTGGTACAGGCAATGGCTGCGGCTCCGGCTCCATTGACCACCATTTTTACTTCTTCAATATTTTTATTGGCGATCCTCAGGGAGTTGATGAGGGCAGCTGCGGAAATGATCGCTGTTCCGTGCTGGTCATCGTGCATTAAAGGAATATCGAGCTCTTCCTTTAATTTCTGTTCGATATAAAATGCTTCCGGCGCTTTGATATCTTCAAGATTGATCCCTCCGAAAGTCGAGGCTATTCCTTTTACGATATCGATGAATTTGTCGGGATCTTTTTCGTTGATCTCGATATCAAATACATTGATGTCTGCAAAAATTTTAAACAAAAGACCTTTTCCTTCCATCACGGGCTTTGAGGCCTCGGCACCGATATCTCCCAATCCGAGAACCGCCGTACCGTTGGAGATCACCGCTACGAGGTTTCCTTTCCCGGTATAATCGTAAACGGTTTCCGGCTTATCGTGAATCTCCATACAGGGAACGGCAACTCCCGGCGAGTACGCCAATGAGAGGTCTCTTTGGGAAGAGTGCGGTTTTGAAGGAATCACTTCGATTTTTCCTTTAGGTTCGGCTTTATGATAGTCTAATGCGGCCTGATTAAAGTTCTTTTCGTCGCGGTGGTTTTTACTTGACATATAATGAATTTTGTTATTTAGTTATAATATATACTGAATGTGGTAACCGACCAGGCTTTCGATAGGCTTCTGTACGATCTGCCCCACATTTAAATGAAGTTCTGCAGCGGCTGCACGCAGGATATCTTCATAATAATAGGCAATGGATCCGATGAAATTGATCTCGGCATCTGCTGATTCTTTATAGGGAATCACCTGATAGTCGAAGAAATTGAGCATTTCTTCGTGTACCATTTTTTTAAGGTACGGATGTTCTTTTCTTTCTACCACAAATTTATTAAAATCTGCAAGAAAGGCATTGGGGCGCGTGGTATGGTACATGTTTTTCAGCACTTCATCCACGGTGAGGTTATACGTTTGTTCAAATTCGGATGAAAGATCTGCGGGGAGCTTCTGCATGAAGAATCTTCTGACGAGCTGTTTCCCGATGGCACTTCCGCTTCCTTCGTCTCCCACCAGGAAACCGAGTGACGGCAATTGGATTTTTATGTTTTCGCCATCAAAATAGCATGAATTTGAACCGGTACCGAGAATGCAGACGATGGCAGGCTTTCCTCTGTAAGCGGCATAGGCTGCTGCGGTAAGGTCTTCTTTAACAGTGATTTCGGCATCGGTAAATACTTTCCCCAGTTCTTCGATAATGGTATCGCAGTTCTGCTGAACGCCGCATCCGGAGCCGTAAAAGTATATTTTCCTGATAGAATTTTTAACGGAGGTAAGGCTTGTATTTTTTTCAATTTCGGGAACGATGAGCTCTCTGCTGATAAAGTTCGGGTTGAAGCCAAGGGTTTCTGTTTTCAGGAAGATCTGTTTAAAATCGTCCAGAATCACCCAATCTGATTTTGTAGAACCACTATCAACAATAGCCACCATATTTTCCATTTTAGTTTAAGAGTGCTAAATTATGAATTTATCTTTTAAGATGTGGGATAATCGACATGACATATATGTTGTTTTTGATCTGCGGAGTTCTTATATAGTATCTATAATGAAGGAAATAATTGAGAAGATGGGTGTTTTAGTCTGGCGGAAGGCTTATCTGTTTTGGACGGTGTCATAAGCATTCCGTATCATGCTTTATGCACTTGAGACAAAGCCTTATCTACTTTGGACAAGGTCTTATCTGTTCCGGACGAAGCCTTATCTACTTTGGACGGAGCCTTAAATACTTTGGACAAAGCCTTATCTGCTTTGGACGAAGCCTTAAATAGTTTGGACAGGGTCTTATCTGTTTCGGACGAAGCCTTATCTACTTTGGACGGAGGCTTAAATACTTTGGACAAATTTTATTTCAATCTTTAAGTTATTTAATATACGTTTAGAAATATAAAGACTTGTAAGTTCTACATCTATTTTAAATAAAGAAGCTGCCTAAAAGTCCGGGTAGTCGTTCTTTGTAATTGCCACGACTTTATCTGATTTAAAGAATGATTTTATAGCAGAGCGTGGGATTTGCTCCTTCGGAGCAATATCTGTGTAGATTGATATCAGCATATTATACCAGAACTCCGTCGGAGTTCTATCTTATCATAGCACACCTCTGGCGTGCCTGCGATATTCTATTGTTTTTTTCTACTACACAGATATTGCTCCTCCGGAGCATAAAAAATTACCTGTTGAATTTTCAGGCGAAAAAAAAGGCTGCCCAAACTTTTTGGACAGCCTCTGACTGTTTTAACGCTTTTTGAATTTTATTTTGGAGATGGCTTTGTATTCCGGGGAATGGCTGTCGAGAATCGTGAAGAGATAATCTTTTGCTTTGTTGAAGGTATCTACCAGGTTATCTTCTGCATTGTAAACCGTCTCGTTTCTTATGCTTCTTGCTGAATTTAAGGGGATGAAGGCGTCTGTAACGGCCTGTGTTGCCTTGAGCATTTCATTTTTTTCTTCCTGCAATACGGTAATCTGATATTCTTCTTCGTTGGGACTGTAGCTGGTGGTATTCTCAAGCAGTGAGATGAGCTGACCGTAGTTGTTGGCCCTGAGATCGTAGCTCATCTGCGAAACGGAGTTTTGCTGCTGCGCTTCTTTTGCATCTGTTGTCGCTAAGGGTTTTACTTTTCTTAAGCCTTTGAGTTTTCGGGCAATGGTCATAAAGTCTTCGAGCTGGGCCTGGGTGACACCTTCCGTTGCTTTATACATTCTACGGAGCTTCGTGATTTTCTTGCTAACCGGGGCAAAGATTTTCTCGCGATGGTCCACTGCCAGAGAATAGGGTGCTAAGGAATCGTTCACCTGCTCCTGGCTTTCGAAAGCAGCAGTGTACATGCT
>JBMDXW010000167.1:0-10869 GCA_048594965.1 Chryseobacterium sp. | reverse complement strand
GCATATCCTCAAAACTTTGGAGTATCTGGTAAAGCTGTCGGCTCTGGATACCATAGATACGATTTAAAGAGAAGTGAAACCAACTACGATTTATTTGCTAATTATAAGTACGATTTAACATCCTGGTTAAACTTAAGCGGTATCGTCGGAGGAAATGTCAGAAGAAATCATGAAAGTTCCATTGAAGCTTCAACTGAAGGAGGCTTAATTAAAGCTGGATATTACTCATTAGACAATTCGAAAGCGCCGGTTTTAAATCCTGTGGAATATGATGCTACGACGCAAACTAACAGTTTGTACGCAACAGCTTCTTTCGATTTTAATAAAATTTTCTACTTAGACGGAACAATAAGAAGAGATGTAAGTTCGACCTTACCAGCAAGCAATAATAAATATACCTATGGATCTGTGTCGGGTTCGGTAATATTATCGGAGCTTTTAAAATCTCAAAAATCTGTATTGAATTTCTGGAAAGTTAGAGGTAATTTTGCTGAAGTAGGTGGAACGGCAAATCCGTATCAATTAAATTATACTTATTATACTGCAGGATATTTTAATACCGGAAATGGAAATGTAAATATCTACAGACCCCAAACGATCTTGAATAATCCGAACTTAAAACCACAACGTTCCAGAGAATTTGAAGTGGGTACAGAAGCTCACTTTTTCAGAGATCGTGTAGTTTTTGATGCCGCTTATTACGATACAAAAACATTCGATCAGCTTATTACTCCGGATATTTCTGCTGGTTCAGGAAGTCTTGGGGCTGCAATTAATGCAGGACAAATCAATAATAAGGGTATTGAATTACATCTAGGTGTGAGCCCGATTAAATCACAGGATTTTGGCTGGGATATAGATGCAAACTGGGCCAGAAATAGAAGTAAAGTTGTTGAATTGGCCGATGGGCTGCAGGTATACCAGCTCGTAGGATTGGTAGGAGGTGCTTCTATTGTTGCTTCTGTAGGAAATCAATGGGGCGACATATATGGAAGCGATTATGTATATTTGAATGGTCAAAAAGTGGTTGATCCCGATACAGGATTATACCAAACGGAAAATAATAAAGTAATAGGAAATGTTCAGGCTAAATGGACCGGAGGCTTAAGAAACTCATTCAGATACAAAGATTTTTCACTGAGCTTCCTTATTGATGTTCGCCATGGAGGAGATGTATTTTCTTCTGATATGTACTATGGTCTTGCAAGTGGATTATATCCTGAGACTGCAGTTGATGGGTACAGAACAAATATACCGGTTCTAGGAGGTGTCAATCCGAATGGTCAGACAAATACGACTCCGGTTAATACAGATGTTATAAATCCCAATGAATATGGTAATAATCCTAATGACGGATATGCTATTGCGCCGGATAAAAGATTTGTTTATGATGGTTCATTTGTAAAATTAAGAGAAGCAAGTATTACCTATTCTCTTCCTAAAAGTTTATTAGCCAATACGTTCATGAATGAGGCTAAAGTGTCTATTGTAGGAAGAAACCTTTGGATAATACATAAAAATCTTCCTTACGCCGATCCGGAATCTTCACAGATGGGAGGGCTGTATTCGTACGGGTCATCGGTTGGATCCTTACCTACGACCAGAGAACTTGGGGTGAACTTTACATTTAAATTCTAAAATTTAAAACTAAAAAATGAAAAATTTCAAAAAATTATTATACGCAGGAGGAGTAGTTGCTTCATTGTTGATGTTTAATTCATGCCAGAGCGATATCACTTCTTTAAATGAAGATCCTAAGCATCCATCGAGTGTACCTTCAGGAAATATGCTCGCAACAAGTATGTATCAGGGGTTTTATTATATGTACACGGGAAGTGTAAATTTCAATAACTACCGTTTTTTTACACAACAATGGACTGAGGTGACTTATACGCAGGAAACCAATTACAATTTAACGACAAGAAACCAGCCTAGAAATCACTTCAGAAGAATGTATGTATATACGTTAGGACCTCTCGAACAGGCTAAAAAAGACCTGCCGACAGAAATTAATGCCGATCCTGAAGTTGTAGATAACAAATGGGCGACTTTAGAAATTGCTTCAGTTTTCGTTTGGGAAAACATTGTGGATACCTTTGGAAATGTTCCGTATTCTGAAGCATTACAGGCCGAAACCATTAAGTCGCCTAAATACGATGATGCGAAAACAATTTATCTGGATCTGATTTCCAGGTTAAATGTGGCTATTTCTAAAATTCATTCTACTAAATCGGGTTACCCTGAAGACTTGGTATATAAAGGAGATATGACGAAATGGTTGAAATTGGCTAATTCCATAAAATTAAGATTAGCGATCAATCTTGCTGATGTGGATCCTGCTACTTCTAAGACTGTAGCCGAAAGTGCTGTAGCAGGTGGTGTTTTGACTTCTGCTGCTGATTCTTACTCTTTAAAGTTCGATGGTAACACTTTTACCAATCCTTTATTTGACGATTTGGTTGCAGCAGGTAGAAATGATTTTATTCCTTCGAATGTTCTGGTAAACCCTATGAATACAAAAGCTGATCCTAGAAGGGCTGCTTATTTTACTCAAGTTGGAGGTGTATATAAAGGAGGTACGTATGGAACGCAGAATTCTTTTGCTAACAATTCTCATGTAAATTCAACTTTCTTGGCTGCAAATGCTCCTGCTAATCTATTTAGCTATACGGAAGTTTTATTCCTTAGAGCAGAAGCTGCGCAAAGAGGTTACAGTGTGGGAGGTACTGCTGCTACATTGTATGCAAATGCAGTTACGGCTTCTATGTTAGAAAACGGAGTATCGGCAACGGATGCAGCGACCTATATTGCTGCTAACCCATATAATGCGACAAACTGGAAACAGTCAATCGGTTATGAAGGTTGGGTGGCCATGTGGAACAATCCGTTTGCAGCTTGGAACTTTACAAGAAGATTAGATTATCCGGTATTGAGTGCACCGCCTTCATCATATATTGGAGGAATCCCATACAGAATGCCTTATTCTGATCAGGAATATGTAACGAACAATGCTAATGTAAGTGCTGCTGCCAATGCTATTGGAGGAGATAAAGCGACAACAAAATTATTCTGGGATATCAATTAATAAAATACACATAGTTAACATTCATATTGATCCGCCTTCGGGCGGTTTTTTTATGGACAAGTGTTAAAATTTTATTTTCATGAAATGAAATGTTATGCAAAGCATTTGTTTGTGATATGCCTGATATTGTTTGATTGTATGTGATTTGTACGTAATAAACTGGTTATCAATAATTAATTTTCTTCTGATAGATTAATATTAAAATAAATTAATTATTTTTAAATATTTTTTTTAATGTAATCATATTAAATTATTAAAATGATAAGTTGTTTCATAAATATATATGATCTTTATTTTTTAATTATAATTTAATTTTTATTTATTTTTATTGAATATATTGTAATTTTTTCATGTTTTTCTTTGAATTTTTAATAAACTTTTTAAACTTTGTTTTGCAAAAATTAGTTGTATATGAAGAAATTATCAATCAGTGTACTTTCATTGGTTCTGTCCTCTTCTGTGGCCTTAGCCCAGGTCCAGCAAAAAAAGAGTGATACCCTGAGAACAAGTGAAATTGAAGGCGTGGTCGTTACTGCGCTAGGCATTAAAAGAGAGAAAAAAGCAATCGGTTACTCTGTTTCACAGGTAGCAGGAGGAGACCTGCAGAAGTCTGGCGAATCAAACGTTATCCAGGGGTTGGCCGGGAAGGTGGCCGGAGTACAGGTAACCGGAGCCTCCGGAACGCCCGGAGCCTCAAGTAGAATTGTGATCAGGGGACAAAAATCAATACTGCTATCAAGCCAGCCACTCATTGTTTTGGATGGACAGATCATCGACAATTCTTATAACAACAATGCCGGGTCAGGAACAAATATCGGCGGTGTTGATGATTCAAACAGGGCGGTAGATATTAACCCAGATGATATCGAAAGTGTTACTGTCCTGAAAGGTGCTGCTGCCGCAGCTCTTTATGGTCAGGATGCCAGAAACGGTGTGATTATTTATGTATCAAAAAAAGGCAGAAAGAGAAAAGGAATCGGTATAGATTTTTCAACATCTCTAGGCTTTGATAAGTTGAGCAATATGATCGCCATTCAAAAAACTTATGCAGCAGGTACTAATGGTACTACCTACATTGCCCCGACGCAGTACGGAACAGATGGATTTCCTTTATCAGGAGGAACCATTCAAAGCTGGGGGCCGGCTATTTCAAGTGTTCCCGGGCTGCAAGCATATGATAATGTGAAAAACTTTTTTCAAACCGGGACTACCAGTAATTATAATGTTTCATTTTCAGGCGCAGGAGAAAATGGAAATTTTAGGGTTTCTTTCGGTCATTTAGATCAGGTAGGGATTGTGCCTAATACCAGCCTTAAAAAAACATCTTTTAATACAAGTAGCGAATATAAATTTACAGACAGATTAAAGGTGGGTGCCGACCTTCTTTATAGCAATACGACAGGTTTACGGGCACAAAAAGGAAGTAATACTGCCGGAATCATGCTTTCGCTATTACGTACACCGGCGTCTTATGATCTTAGAAACTTTCAGACAGAGCAGGGCTTTAACAAAAATTACTGGGGAGCATACGATAACCCTTTCTATACCGTATACAATAATCCGTATACTGATGAAACCAATCGTGTGATCTTCAACGGACACATCAATTACAATTACAGCAAGTGGTTCAATGCTTTAGTTAGGGCTGGTGTAGATACCTATACCACTCACGCCCAGCAAAATTATTCTTATTCAAGTAACGGGAATTCCACTGCTGACAGATCCGGACAGGTCATTGTAGATTCTTTCAACAAAAGCCTTTATAATATTGATCTTATTTTTAATGGGATCGTTGATTTCACGGAACATATTAATTTGAATTATAGCGTAGGAACTCAGATCAATTCTACCTTTTTTAATGATCAGTACAGTGTAGGATCCACAATGCTTGAGCCGAACCAGTATAACCTCAGTAATTTTTCTACTCTGAAAGCACAAAATGGCGATTACAGACAAATAAAAAGAGGAGTATTCGGATCTTTTGAGTTTGGGTTTTATGACCAGTTTTATTTAACCGTCACTGGAAGAAATGACTGGAACTCTGCATTGCCGGTACAAAACAGGTCATACTTTTATCCATCGATGTCCGGATCGTGGCTTTTCAATAAAACACTTCAATTACCGGACTGGATCAGCCTTGGGAAATTGAGAGCTTCTTACGCAAGTACTTTCTCTGCACCGTCGTCATACAATGTTATCACGCCATACATCACACCGGTGTTTACGGATTCGTTTGGTCCACAGTTAACGTCCCCTTACAATGGGGTCGGAGCCTATGGGATTTCAACAATTTTATATAACAATAATTTGAAGCCGGAGCACAACAAAGAGTTCGAACTAGGGTTGGAATTGGAAATGTTTAAAAGATTACATTTTAACGCCAGTGCTTACAAATCAACCAATTATGATCTCCTGATCAGACGTCCTGTTGCCACATCTAATGGCTATCAGATTTATTCTACGAATGGTCCTACTGTAGAGAATAAAGGCTTGGAAGTAAGTTTAGGTTATGATATTCTTAAAAATGAAAACTTCGACTGGAATTTTACAGCTAACTGGACGCTCAACAGAAATAAAGTTGTTGATTTAAATGGTGTTGACGATAATGCCCCGCAAGGAAATGATTATTTCAGTGGAAATTTAACGCCTTCCACAACCCTCGGTCAACCATTAGGCGTATTTTATGGAACAGCTTATCGAAGAGATAATGCCGGCAATTTAATTATAGGATCAAACGGTCTCCCGATATTGGTTGAGGGAGCACAGCTGATTGGAAATCCAAATCCTGATTGGACTGGCGGTTTCAGAAACAACTTCAGATATAAAAATATATCTCTGAGTTTCTTATTAGATGTTAGAAAAGGCGGAGATATCTGGAACGGCACTTTAGCCAGACTCAACAGGCTGGGGGTTACTCAGGCATCAGCTGATAACAGGCAAGACACATATATCATTCCTGGAGTATTGGAAAATGGCCAGCCAAACAATATTGCCATATCAAATAAAACATATTATGTAAGCTATCTCGGGGACGGATCGTTCAGCGCAAATGAAACAGCCGTGGAAAAAGATATTAACTGGGTAAGATTAAGAGATGTAAGCTTAAGCTATAACATTGGAACAATTCTTTCGAAATCGGCAGGCTTAACGTTTATCAGAAGTGCAGAAGTGACCTTCAGCGCCAGAAATTTATTCCTGATAACCAATTATAAAGGGATCGATCCCGAAAATTCATTCGCCGGATCAGCATCCAACACGTTAGGGTTTGATTATTTTAATAATCCTAATACACGAAGCTATTTTCTAACATTCAAATTTGGATTTTAATTATGAAAAAACTTATCTATACAGCTGGAGCATCACTGATGATCATATCTTGCATGCTCTCCTGCCAGCATGAACTGGATACTTTTAATGATAACCCTAACAGCCCTACGCAACTTTCAAGCCCAAGAACACTATTGACCGGTGCCGAGATAGGAACGATCAGCAATTCAACAGGCAATCTTCCCAGAACATTAAGTCTTTTTACACAGCATACGAACGGTAATCAGCTACAGTCCTTAGATTATACCAATTATTTTCTTACCGAAACCGATTTTGAAACCGACTGGGCGAATATCTATCAGGCTGGTGTGAATCTTAACCAGATCATCAATCAGTTTGGTACAGAAAATCCATATTACGACGGCATTGCAAGAGTGTTGATATCCATGAATATAGGATATGCCACAGATGCCTGGGGAGATGTCCCTTTCTCCCAGGCTTTTCAGGGAATCAACAATCTGAATCCGAAGTATGATACCCAGCAACAGGTGATTTCACAGATTCAATCTTACCTGGACAAAGCCATTGCCGATTTTGAAAAACCTCAAAGTGCCAATAAAGGTTTACCCGAAACAGACGATCTGTTTTATGGTGGTGATGTATCAAAGTGGAAGAAGTTAGCGTATGCCCTGAAAGCAAGATATGCCCTCAGGTTATCAAAAAAAGACAATACAGCCGCACAGAAAGCCTTAGATTATTCACAGCTCGCACTGGCTTCCGACAGTGATAACCTGGTAGCTACATTTGATGGGGGAAACAACCAGAATCTCTGGTATGGATTCAACAATGCAAGATCAGGCTATATGTCGATGGGGAAATATTTTGTTGACCTTCTGAAAAATAATGCTGATCCCAGACTTCCTTTTTTTGTGTCTCCGGATAGCCACAACCCACAGGATTATTCAGGTTCCGCGCCTGAAGATGCAGATTCGGATGCGTCGCCCTTCGGAAACTATTTTGCAGGCTCGGCTTCTACCCCTAATGTTATTTTTGGGTATAGCGAAATCAAATTTATCCAGGCTGAAGCCTATTTCAGGTTGGGAAATCTTCCTTCAGCACAGGCCGCATTGAAAGATGCCGTAGCTTCTTCCATCAAGGAGGTTACGGGAACTGCAAATGACACGTACGCCACATCAGTATCCTCAACGGTAACTTTAGAGAATATTCTCACTCAAAAGTATCTTGCGCTATTTACGACGATGGAGCCATACAACGACTGGAGACGAACAGGATTCCCAACTTTAACTCCCAACCAAAACAGCCAGACGAAAAAGATTCCATTGAGATTAATGACGCCAAAGTCAGAAAGGATATTGAATCAAAACGCCACAGTAGTATCATCCATGTACACCCCGGTGTGGTGGGCCAATTAATCTTCTAGTTTTAATATTCATATTCATCCGCCTTCGGGCGGTTTTTTTATTTCCGTATATTTGCGGTTCAATTTAGAATCAAATGAACATTAAAAATATAATAGAAGAAAAACTTCTGGAAGTGATCCTTAATGTCTATCAGCTGAAGGGCATCGCTTTGGAAGTTCAGGAAAATAAAACGGAGTTTGAAGGAGATTTTACCATCGTAACGTTTCCTTTGGTAAAGCAGCTGAAGAAAAATCCCGAAGCTATAGGGCTTGAACTGGGAGATGCCCTGACGCAACAGACCGAACTTGTCGAAAGTTTTAACGTCGTAAAAGGCTTTCTTAATATTAAAGTGAAAAATCAGCTCTTTACGGATAACTTCAATGCGCTCGCGGAGAGCTTTGATACGGTTGAAAAGAAGGATGCAAAAGTAATGGTGGAATATTCTTCACCGAATACCAACAAACCCCTTCACCTGGGGCATATTAGAAATAACCTCCTCGGCTTTTCCGTTTCAGGAATTCTTGAAGAAGCAGGGTATGACGTCATCAAAACACAGATCATCAACGACCGGGGAATCCATATCTGCAAATCAATGCTGGCCTGGGAAAAGTTCGGGAATGGAGAAACTCCTGAGACGACCGGCATTAAAGGCGATAAATTTGTCGGAAACTACTATGTAAAGTTCGATCAGGAATATAAAAAGGAAATTGCTGAACTTGTGGCACAGGGTGTTGCTGAAGAACAGGCAAAAAAAGAGGCTCCTTTGATGAAAGAAGCCCAAAAGATGCTTCTCGATTGGGAAAATGGAGACGAAAAAGTGCGCGCCCTATGGAACGAAATGAACTCATGGGTTTACAAAGGCTTTGATGAAACATATAAAAGACTGGGAGTAGATTTCGATCAGGTTCAGTACGAAAGCAATACCTATATTTTAGGGAAAGACCTTATTCAGGAAGGTTTGGATAAAGGAGTGCTGTATCAGAAAGAAGACGGTTCGGTATGGTGCGATCTTACGGATGAAGGCCTGGATCAGAAATTACTATTGCGTTCAGACGGCACTTCGGTATACATGACCCAGGACCTGGGTACTGCTGTTGAACGTTTTAAGCAAAATGATATCCGGAAGCTGATTTATACCGTTGGAAACGAGCAGGATTACCATTTCCAGGTATTATTCAAAATATTAGGAAAGCTTGGGTATGCCTGGGCAGACCAGTTGTATCACCTGTCTTACGGGATGGTTGAACTTCCGAACGGTAAGATGAAATCCCGGGAAGGAACAGTAGTCGATGCGGACGA
The DNA here is from genome assembly GCA_048594965.1 of Chryseobacterium sp. GTDB lineage: Bacteria > Bacteroidota > Bacteroidia > Flavobacteriales > Weeksellaceae > Chryseobacterium. Next base: position 1,797 of record JBMDXW010000167.1, on the reverse strand, counting down.
TCTGATGCAGGAAATGCACAATATTGCAAAGCAGGCCGCAGAAGAGCTTGGGAAGCTGGAAGGGTTCACCGATGAAGAAAAAGCGGAAAACTACGAAAGCGTAGGAATGGGTGCCCTGAAATATTTTATGCTGAAGGTAGATCCGAAGAAAAAAATGCTGTTCAACCCTGAAGAAAGTATTGACTTCAACGGGAATACCGGACCTTTCATACAGTATACCTACGCCCGTATCCAGTCTCTTCTGGCTAAGGCGAATTTCGGATACAAGCCTGTCGGCAGTGTTGAGCTGAATCAATATGAAAAGTCACTGATCACGCAGCTTGCCAATTACAAACCTGTTGTTCAGAGAGCGGCTGAGGTATTAAGTCCGGCCCTCGTTGCCAATTATGTGTATGACCTGGTGAAAACCTACAATTCATTCTATCAGAGCAACCCGATCATGAACCAGGAAGACCCGGATATTAAGCAGATCAGATTGAATTTATCCTATCTTACCGCAAAGACCATCAAGAAGTCCCTGAATCTTCTTGGGATCACAACGGTAAACAGAATGTAAGCAAAATCTTCAGGATTTGTACCGACGGTTTTCAGTCTGTGAGTGAAGATAAAAAAAGATGCGCAGGTTTCACCCGAAACCTGCGCATCTTTCATTCAACTCCTGCGCAAGAGTTGGGTAACTCCTGCGCACAAGTTGGATAACTCTTGAGCATCTCTTTTATTACTCTTGCTTATCTTTTTATATAAATGTCAGAATCTTCCTGTTTACCAAGGGAAAAGTTGCTATTAATCTAAAGCTTTCTTTAGCGGTCAGACAGATCTTTTGGTCTTTGGCTGTCTTCATACAATTTGGCATCGCTCCATTTCGCATGCTTGGACGGGATGATCTTAAATCCTCTTTTGTAAGCGTATATTTTGGTAAATTCTGCCCCGAAGAAAATGAGCATACATGAATAATTGATCCACATCATAATCAGGATGACGGTTCCTGCGGCTCCGAATGCCGAGGTCGGTTTGGCTGTTCCGAAGTAAAGGCTTAAAAGGAATTTCCCTAAGGTAAATAAGACCGTCGTAAGAAAGGCTCCCCTCCATACAGGCCGCCAGCTGATCTCAACATCAGGCAGTACCTTAAACATTAATGCAAATAAAAGCATGGTCACGGAAAACCCGATGAGGTAATTGATGAGCTCGACCACCATATAGGTTTCCAGCCCGAAATAATTCGTAATCCAGTTATTCAGCAAACTGATCAGAGACGAAAGTACCATGGTGATCATCAGTAAGAACCCGATGATCAGGATCATTCCCAGGGAGTTGGCCCGGTCCAGGAGGAATTTTACGAAAGCTTTCTTCGGAGCGGGTTGTACATCCCAAAGGCTGTTCAGGGAACGCTGAAGCTGGAAGAACAAGGTGGTCGAACCGAACACCAGCGAGCCTACACCCACCGCTTTCATAAAGACATTTTCTTTATCGATCAAGGCACCGGCGATCATATCCTGCACGCTTTTGGCAGCATCCTGCCCCATGAGACCGCTGATCTGGCTGCTGATCTGGCCGCGAATGGCTTCCTCCCCGAAAAAATTTCCGGCAATCCAGATGATGATGATCAGCAGACCCGGAATCGAGAAAATAGCATAATAGGCCAGACTTGCAGAGTCATTGGAAGCGGTAGAGTCGTTCCATTTCGTATAAGTTTATTTTAAAGATTCCCCGAAGAAATTTATTTTTTTTACCATGTATAATTGTTTAGAAAGGATACCCGATCGCAATATTCAGGATCAGATTGTCTCTTCTCCAGCT
>JBMDXW010000166.1:0-24607 GCA_048594965.1 Chryseobacterium sp. | reverse complement strand
AAGTTTCCATTGTTAATTTAAATTCTCCAGGCGAAAAAGGAAAATGGCTTACGGCTACCAACTTTAACCTGAAGGCACCGAACGTAAAGGTAAACGGAAGAAACATCTCAGCACTGATCAACAATATGTCTTTCACGACTAAGAGATGGGGGAAGTCCCACTTTGTCGATACTTTTTCCACGGAACTTTCAATGACGCCGGATTACCTGTCATTAAAGGATCTCACCTTAAATACGGACCATTCGCTTTTACAGGGAGATATTAAATTCAATCTTCATGATGACGGCTCGTGGTCGGATTTTGCCGATAAAGTAAAATGGGAAATGAATCTTATGCAGGGAAGCCAGCTAAGTGGTTATGACATCAGCTATTTTGTAACGAACTGGGACAATTTTAAGCCGTTTAATATTTCCGGGAAAATGGCAGGCCCGCTGAATGATTTTAAACTGGATAATTTCCTGATCAGGAATCCCGATGTGAATATTGCCACCAAAAGCATGAAAGTGAACAGATTGCTTAAAGGTAATTTTTTAATCGAAACCGACCATCTTTCGGCAGACTTTACATATAAAGATCTTAAAGCAATGATGCCTACGTTTATTTCCACTAAAATGAAAAATTTTGCGGATGACTTCGGAAAACTAAAATACAATGGAACGGCAAGCGTAAATCCGAATCGTGTTTATGTTTCCGGTGGCAACTTAATGACGGGAATCGGACAGGCAAAGATCACCCAGTTTTCGTTAACCGATTACAGTTCATCCATGCCTAAATACGTGGGAATTGCTGAGGTTAAAGATCTGAACACTTCAGTTATTACAAAAAATAAATCGGTCGGCCTCATTTCAGGACGATTTGATATCAATGGGCAGAGCTTTGACGTCAATACTATGAGGCTCACCACCAAATCCAGGATTACCAGTATTGAGATCATGAATAAGGAGATCAATAATGTTTATCTCGAAGGTCTGCTGGACCATAAAAAATATAATGGACTTATCACTGTGAATGATGAACAGGCTAAGGCCAATATTAAAGGATTAATTGATTTCAGCACTTCAAGAGTTTCCATGAATGTGAATGCCGATGTGAATTACCTGAACATGAATTATTTTACCAATACTCCCGGAGCACAGGTTCTAAGCGGAAGGGTAAACGGTAAATTGGCCATGTCGTCCATCAATGATCTGACGTTGGATGTGGAGGCTACTGGGGTAAATTTTGTCACATCGACCCAGAAATATTCGGTTCCAAGTGCAAAACTGAAAACGTTTATTGAAAACGGAGGCAGAGTAATTGATGTCGACGCCCCGGGAGCGGCCAACGGTAAAATTTCAGGAAGGTACAATCTCGCAGATCTCGCCGGTATGATAGAAAACGGATTAAACAAAATCCTCGTAGGTCCTGCTCCGAGAAAAATCTACAGAGGACAGAGCTTTGCTATGAATTTTGATGTTCAGCAAGGTTTGATCAGCTATTTTCTGCCGGATCTTAAATTACCACAGGGAGCGAAAGTCGAAGGACAGTACGACGGAAACTCCAATAATCTTATCTTAAACCTCGATGCCGCATCTTTAAAATACATCATGACAAAAAAAGAGGAAATCACAGAAGCTGACAAAGCGCTGGCTGCTGCAAATCCTGCTTATGCCATCAATGAAAGAAGCAATATTACGAGAGACAGTGCTATGGTGGACAGTGTGATGGTGAGAATCAATACTGCCAATCTTGACGAGCAGATTTTTGCAAAAATCAGCAGGGTACAGTACAATAAAAATATTATTAAGGATTTCACACTGAGTGGCAGGAATGAGAACAACACCGTTCTTCATCTTGCTGCAAAATTCAGGCATGGAAGTCCTGAAGATGAGCTGGATGAAAATCTTAAGGAATATGCCATTAATGTCAACCAGTCGACCAACGCGGGAGGTGACTTTGTTTTCCGGTTTGAACCGACGGAAGTGAAATTTAATGAGGTAACATGGGCTATCGATACAAGCCCCGAACTGAATCATTCCATTACCTACCGTAAAAAGGAGAAAGATTTCGATATCAGAAACCTTCGGATTTATTCGGATAAGAGCGCATTGCTTGTGAAGGAAGCCCAGTTTAAATCTACCAAAGATTTTTATCTGGACGCTGAGGTCAATGATTTTGCCATAGAAAAACTCATGGAAATGCAGCCCGGAGGGAATTCTATGAATATCAAAGGCCTGGCCAACGGAAACGTAAAGATCAGAATGGATAAGAGTACCCTGCAGCCTTTAGTCGATATGACCATCGATGATATCATGATGAACGGAAATGATATGGGAGATATTACGATTTCTGCAACAAACGGATTCTCACTGAATGTCTATGATGTAGATGTTAAAGTAAATTCTGCCGGCGTTATCGGAAACAATAGCCTTCATGTCACCGGTACCGTAAACAATAATACTGCTTCGCCCACCATCGATCTCACGGCCGAAATGCGGGATTTTGACATTGCTTTTGCACAGCAGTTTGTGAGCACGGTTTTTGGTAATCTAAGAGGTAAAGCGACAGGAGATCTGAAGATCAGCGGTAAATTCAGTGATTTGGATTACAGCGGAGATATTGCTTTAAAAGGATTTGGCCTAAAACTCCTTTTTACCGGCGTGGATTATTCATTTGATGATACGGTAATTCCATTAACCAAAGGATTAGCCATTCTCAATAATATAGAAGTACATGACGGAAGAACCAATTCCAAAGGGAATATCTCAGGAGCGATACAGTTTGAGACCCTCTCATCCATGGGGGTCAACCTTGTAATGCGAGCCGATAATTTATTGGTTTTAAATACGACCCAGAAAGACTATGACCTCTTCTGGGGCCGTGTGTATGGGCAGGGAGATCTCTATGTGGATGGTCCGGTGTCCGGTTTAAGCCTTTCGACACCAAATATGAAGGCTTTAAGCGGAAGCACTTTTACATTCAATTCAGGATCAACGTCTAATGTGGAAGAATTTAAGATGCTGAGATTCCTTAAAGAAGGTAAGGACGGTCTCGTAACTTTGGAAGAGAAAAAGAAATCCGGCGCTAATATGAATATTGATTTTGCCCTCGATGTGGATAAAGGCACTACCGTAAACGTGCTTATTGGTGACGACGTCGGGAATATTACCGTAAAAGGTGCTGCGGAAAAGCTCCGGTTCCAGATGAGCAGGCAGGGAAATATCGCAATGAACGGAACCTATAAAGTGGAAAACGGGACATTTGTTTCCAAAGCGATCCTCAACAAAACCTTCCAGATTGAAAAAGGAAGCAGCATCCGCTGGGACGGAGATGCGATGAAACCTGCGCTGGATATTACGGCAAATTATGTAAGAATGGTGTCCAACGCCGGAGAATACCTCAATATGGGAAGTCTGCAGCCGATCAGTATTCTTCTTCAGGCCAATATTACGCAGTCTCTCGTAGATCCTAAGGTGGATCTGGATGTGACGGCCCTTGATGTTTCCAGCCAGGTCAAAGAAACGCTTGCTGCCAAAATGAGCCAGGAAGGAGAAAAAGTATTGCAGTTCGGATCGGTATTGCTTCTAAACAGTTTTAATGTCTCCAAAACCGGAGGGGTAGATGTGGATGTGGCTGGCGTCGCCGAATCATCCGGATACAATATGCTTTTGAAGCAGCTCGGCTCAGTTCTGAATACCATGAGTAATGAATTCCAGATCGACCTCAATTATGTAAAGGGTGATCAGTACTCCAATACCGGCGACCGTGCCAATGCAGGCGTCAGTTTTGCGCTTTCCCCGAGAGTTAAGGTAAAGACCGGATTGGGAATTCCGCTCACCAAAACTGAGAATACCGAAGCGAATTATCTTTCCGGAGAGGGAACGATCGAGTATGATATTTCGAAGAAAAATGACGGGAGCTTAATCTTAAGAGGATATTCCAAGCCTTCCAATATCGGGGTCATTAACGGAGCCGGATCAAACGGTACTGCTAACCAGGCCTATGGTGGAGGTATTGTGTGGAGCAAGAGTTTTAATTCTTTTTTCAAAAAGAAGAAAAAAGACAAAAAAGCTCCTGATGACAAAACCCCAATAAAAACAGATTCCACAAAATCAGCAACCAAATAATTTTGATTCTCTAATGATTTTTGTCATATGTGTTAATTATTGTTAATATTTGATATAATTTTTTTTGTTAAATTATTTTTTATAAATTTGCAAAAAATACATTGTTTTTTTAAGAAAATTGTAATTTAACTAATATGAACTATCAACTGGACGAAATAGACAAGAAAATTCTTGATTTCTTAGTAGAAAACACAAGAATGCCTTTTACAGAAATTGCTAAGCAGATGGATGTTTCCGCTGGTACAATTCACGTAAGAGTGAAAAAGATGGAGGATGCAGGTATTATTTTGGGATCATCTCTGAACATCGATTATGGAAAGCTGGATTATCATTTCACGGCTTTTATCGGAATTCTTTTAACAAAATCAAACAGAACTCAGGAAGTTCTGAAAGAATTATCCACCATTCCAAACGTAATCGAAGCAAGCGTTATTTCCGGAAAATACAATATCTTCTGTAAAGTAAGAGCGAAAAACACCGATGATGCCAAGAGAATTATCTATCAGATTGATGATATTCAGGATGTAATGAGAACAGAGAGTATGATTTCTATGGAAGAATACCTGAGCGACAAAAACAGACTGATCAACGCGATCTCTATATAATCGAATTTTCAAAAGAATTATATAAAAGAACTTATGAAATCTCTCATAAGTTCTTTATTTTTGTACCTATGGAAGAATACAGCTACTTCGACGAAGATCCAAAAAAGGGATGGGGATTTATTCTGGCCTTTGCAGCCTTAATGCTTTTTACGTTAATGGGATTCGGAATCGATCTTGATGAGTATCTGCAGCACGAATATCTGCACATTCCCAGATGGTACTTCTTTGTAATTTTTGCCGTTGATGCTTTAATGGCTATAAGTCTGATCTTAATGTTCTTCTACCGTAAAATCGGTATTTTTGCTTTCCCTGCCTTACTGGTATTGCATTTCTTCATGCATAACTATTACTTGTCGACCTTTCTTTACACAGATGTTACCAATCTTTTCCTTTTTACAGGTTTTGGGATGTTGGCGATCATTCCGAAGTGGAAATTTTTCAGGTAATTTTTTATCGATAAAGGAACTCAAAATATCGACAAGAACGGGCTACAGCTCGTTTTCGTTATTTAGGACGCCTTGTCAGATCGGCAATATAGATATTTTCATATCATAGACATAGACAGATCGGTCTGTTCTTTTGATGATTAAATTGTACATTTGTTCTATTAATAAACAGGATATGTTACCCCCTAAAGAAAGAATAATTAATACCACATTTGAGCTATTTGCGAAGCAGGGTTATAATTCTACAGGAATAAATCAGATTATTTCTGAAGCTAATGTAGCCAGAGCGAGCTTTTATCAATATTTTAAATCCAAGGAAGATCTGTGTGTTGAATTTTTAAAAGTAAGACATGAGTACTGGTTTAAGGAGTTACATCAATTTACTTCTAAAAAAGAAAATGTTCAGTCTAAAATCATTTCTTCTTTCGATTTCATTATTTATATGAATGAAAAAGAAAATTTCAGAGGCTGTAGTTTCCTGAATATACTGTCTGAGATTCCTGCGGATAATTTGAAAATATTAAATGTAATTCAACAGCATAAAAAAGACCTGAGAACTTATTTTTCTGAATTAATGGAAGATAAAGATCTTTCGGATCATATTTATTTGTTGTTTGAAAGCAGTATTATTGAGAGCCAGCTTTTCAGATCAAATGAATTAATAGAAAAATCAAATAAAATAATCAACCAACTAATTAAGTAATATTATGGAACAGAAACATCCACTTCCACCCTTTACCTTTGAAACGGCATTAGAAAAAATCCAACTGACAGAAGATGCCTGGAATAGTCAGGATCCTGAAAAAGTTTCCAGGGCGTATACCGTAGACAGCGAATGGAGAAACAGAGATCAATTTGTAAACGGCAGAGACGAAATCGTAAAATTTCTTTCTAAAAAATGGGAAAGGGAACTTAATTATCAATTAAAAAAAGAATATTGGGCACATACGGAAAACCGGATTGCGGTTCGTTTTGAATACGAATATCAAACCAAAGAAGGGAGCTGGTTTCGGGCTTACGGAAATGAAAACTGGGAGTTTGACGAGAACGGTTTAATGAAAAAAAGATTCGCAAGTATTAACGATCTGGAAATACAGGAGGAAGATAGAAAGTTCAAATAAGCAAAAAGCATCCGGAATGGATGCTTTCAGTTTATATATCAAAAGAAAATTATTTATCTAAAATTCTCTTCACCGCTTCTTTCACCGCAGCAGAATCGATTTTATATTTTTTCATCAGTTCAGCAGGCGTTGCAGATTCCCCGAAGGTATCGTTTACCGCTACAAATTCCTGTCTGGTCGGTCTTTTTCTGGCCAGCATTCCCGCAACAGATTCTCCAAGGCCGCCAAGATAGTTGTGCTCTTCGGCAGTTACGATCTTTCCGGTTTTTTCTACGGATTTTAAGATAATTTCTTCGTCTAAAGGTTTAATCGTATGGATATTGATCACTTCACAAGAAATACCTTCTTTTTCAAGCTCATCCGCCGCAACCAGAGACTCCCAAACCAGGTGACCTGTTGCCACGATCGTCACATCAGTTCCTTCCTGCAGCATGATTCCTTTTCCGATCTCGAATGGCATATCTTCAGGAATGAAAACAGGAACTACCGGTCTGCCGAATCTTAAATATACAGGGCCTTCAAAATCAGCGATTGCCAACGTTGCCGCTTTAGTCTGGTTATAATCACAAGGGTTGATAACCGTCATTCCCGGAAGCATCTTCATCATCCCGATATCTTCCAGTACCTGGTGAGTCGCTCCGTCTTCCCCTAAAGTAAGACCTGCGTGGGAAGCACATATTTTTACATTTTTGTTGGAATAAGCGATCGACTGGCGGATCTGATCATACACTCTCGATGTAGAGAAGTTGGCGAAAGTTCCTGTAAAAGGAATTTTTCCTGTAATGCTCAGTCCTGCAGCAAGGCCCATCATATTCGCTTCTGCGATACCGGTCTGAAAGAATCTTTCAGGAGCTTTTTCAATGAATTTCTCCATTTTCAGGGACCCGATAAGGTCGGCACAAAGTGCGACAACATTGGGATGAGTATCTGCAAGTTCAGCAAGTCCGGCTCCGAATCCTGAACGGGTATCTTTTTTTTCTGTATATGTAAATTTCATGAGGATTTTAAATTTTATAATTGATTAATGATGAGTGATATTTGATTTTGAAATTATTCATCAGTTATCACTTATCATTTATTATTAATAGTCAGCGGGAGCTTCTAAATACAATTGCTTGAAGGCTGTTTCCAGTTGCTCATCACTAGGAGCTTTACCATGCCAGGCGTGAGATCCCATCATAAAGTCAACCCCATTTCCCATTTGCGTATGAAGGATAATGGCCACCGGCTTTTCTTTTCCTGTTTCGGTTTTTGCTTTTTCAAGAATCGCAATGACCGCTTCGAGATCGTTACCGTTTTTCTCTTCCAGAACCGTCCACCCGAATGCTTCAAGCTTCGCATGTAGATTGCCTAAAGAAAGTACGTTGTCTGTGCTTCCGTCGATCTGCTGTCCGTTATAATCTATGGTAGAAATAATATTATCAACTTTTTTAGAAGCTGCATACATGAAAGCCTCCCAGTTCTGGCCTTCCTGCAGTTCTCCGTCTCCCTGTAAAGTATATACCAAAGAAGGATCTCCGTCTAATTTCTTGCCCTGAGCTGCACCTAAAGCAACCGAAAGTCCCTGCCCTAAAGAACCGGAGGCTACTCTGATTCCCGGAAGTCCTTCGTGAGTCGTCGGGTGCCCCTGTAATCTCGAATCCAGTTTTCTGAAAGTTCCCAGCTCATGCACCGGGAAAAATCCGAATCGGGCTAAAGTAGAATAGAATACCGGGGAAATATGTCCGTTTGAAAGATAAAAATGATCTTCATTCTTTCCTTCCATCGTGAAAGGCAGTTTATAATTCATCACCTTTCCGTAAAGGGCCGTAAAGAATTCAGTACAACCTAAACTTCCTCCTGGGTGACCGGAATTCACAGCGTGAACCATTCTTAAAATGTCTCTTCTGATCTGCGTAGTAAGAGATTTCAACTCTTCGATGCTTTTACTCATTGCTTAGAATTTATATGCACACAAATCTACAATTTTTTAGTGGCTTACGGAAATGTAAAAACCCGGATTTGTGCCCGGATTTTAATCTTTTAACGTATTTTATATGATAAGTATTTTTAAGTTTAAGACAATTTTATTTTAAATTAATAACCTTGCTGAGCGTCCGTCCAAATTCTATTGATTTTTTCATATTAATTTGTTTTTCATTGGGAAATGATAAGTAAAATGCAATAAATATTCAAAAATGAAAATTATTTCCTCCTGATCATCCAAAGTCCGATAAATGTCAGCAGGCCATTAATGATCAGCAGTTCAAGTCCGATCTTAAATTCTCCGAAAAGAGTTTGCTGGTATTTGTCGATGAAGAAAGAAATCACCGGCGCCGCGATACAGACAAAAGGAACAAGCTTGTCTCTTACCTTGTATTTCGTAAAAATTCCGAAAGCAAATAAACCTAAAAGCGGTCCGTACGTAAATCCTGCCAGCTTGAGGATTAATCCGATCATCGAATTGTCATTGATGACTTTAAAGATAATAACCATGATCAAAAAAGACAGAGCCACCAGAAGGTGAATGTTTTTTCTGAATTTTTCCTTTTTTCCGTCGTCCCAATGCTTTTTTTCCCGCATCCCGAAAATGTCGATACATAACGATGAGGTGAGCGCGGTCATCGCACCGTCAGCACTTGGAAATAAAGCTGAAATCAGCGCAATAATGAAGATGATCGAGATAAACGGCGGCATGTGGTTCAGCGCAATATCCGGGAAAAGCTGATCTCCTGCGCTGGATACGCTTTCCTGCGCGCCATATAGATGAAGAAGCCCGCCCATATAAAGGAATAGCGAAATCACGCCCAGAAGGATAAATCCAAGAGTCACCATATTTTTCTGGGAATCTTTCAGTCTGGTTACCGAAAGGCTTTTCTGCATCATTTCCTGGTCGATACCGGTCATGGTTATCGTAATAAAAGCTCCGGCAAGGATCTGTTTAATAAAAAAGCTTTTCTGGTTAGGATCAAAATCAAAAATCTTCGTGTAGCCTTTTTCGTTCATAGCCGTAAAGCTGTCACCAAGGCTCAGCCCAAGGTGATTGAGCATGTATACGGTACAGATGATCAGCCCCAGAAGCATGCATGAAGTCTGTAATGTATCGGTCCAGACAATGGTTTTTACACCGCCTTCATACGTATAGAGAATGATCATCGCCAGAATAATGAGGGTGGTTACAATAAAAGGTACGCCAAGACTGTCCAGAATGGAAACCTGCAGGATATTGACAACAAGGTATAATCTAGCAGTAGCACCAACGAGCCTTGAAACAATAAAGATCCATGCCCCTGATTTATAAGAAAGCTGTCCCATTCTCTGCTGAAGGTATCCGTAAATGGAGGTCAGCTTAAGCCTGTAATATAAAGGAAGAAGAACATACGCAACCACAATATAGCCAATCAGATATCCTAAGGTGATCTGTAAATAGGAAAACTTATCATTTCCCACCGCTCCCGGAACGCTCACGAAAGTAACACCCGACAGGGATGTGCCGATCATCCCGAAAGCAACCAGCATCCAGTTACTCTTTCGGTTTCCGATAAAGAAACTCTCATTATCACTTCCTTTTCCGGTTTTGTAGGCTACCCAGAGCAGCAAGGCAAAATAGACAATGATAATGGATAGTAATATAATCGGAGACATGTTCTGTTAAATTAAAATTTTAGCAAATATAGTTTTTTTATATTCCGCTCAAAAAAATAAAAAACCTTCCGGAAAGGTCCCGAAAGGTAGTCTGTAAAAATTTAAGGTCAGCCAGAGTTAAATCTGAATCTCAGCCTTAAATCTCAGCCTAAGCCTGTGTCTGATTCACCAGCACATCCTGAAGATCTTCATGCTTCTGGAAAGTAGCTTTTGCAAAAGGACACAGCGGGATAATGGTCTTGCTGTTTTTTCTTGCAAAATCTACCGCAGCCAGAAGCATTTCTTTGCCAACGCCTTTACCGTTGTAAGCTTCTTCCACTTCCGTATGATCAATGATAAATCGTTCTTCTCCTGCCCAGGTATACGTCATCAGGCCGGCATGGTTTCCGTCGATAAAAGCTTCAAAGCTTCCGTTTTTTTCATTGTTTTTTTGTTTTACTTCAATCATATTATGAAAATTTGGTTAGTATTTCAATATCGTTGGTCAGTATTTTATGGATAGGGCATGCGTCTGCTATGTTTCGCAGCCTTTTTATCTGTTCCCCGTCAAGAACTGTGCCCTCAAAAGTAATGTTTCTTTTGAAAATAGCCCTTTTGGTGAGCGGGAAATTCTCGAGTTCCACTTCTACGTTGATGGTTTCGATTTCCCATTCTTTTCGGTCGACATACATTCTGAGGGTGGCGGCCGTGCAGCTGGCCAGTGAAGTTGCCAAAATTTCAAAAGGGTTAAAACCTTTATTGCCTCCCCCTTTATCTACCGGTTCATCGGTGATCAGGGTATTTTCACCGGCGACAACTTCAGTGTAATATTTTTCTTTGCCTAAACTGGCTTTTACGGTTATAGCCATTATATTGCTGTATTGAATTTATAACTTAATGCTCCGGAGGGGCAAAGGCTAATTTGATTTTTGAGTTCTTCTGCTGTTGCATTTTCAGGTTTCAGCCAGGGTCTTTCTTTAGGATTATACACTTTAGGAAGTGTTTTTACGCAAACTCCTGCGTGAATACATTTTTTTGGCTGCCAGATGACTGTTATTTCTCCTGCTGTATATTCGTGTGTTTCCATATCGATTTTTGTTTAAAATTTTTTATTCTTCTTTCCGATCAGCCGCCACCTGATTTTTAAAATTTAAAATTTTATCTTTAAGTTCCTTCAGCATTTCAGGATTGATGACGCCGCTTTCCAGATCGAAGTTTTCGTAGAATTTAGGAAGCGAAAAGGTTTCTTTGACGTCAGCCCCGAACTGCGGGAAAAACGTTTTTGCCGTATTCATCACATTTCCGCCGCCGTATCCTCCGGGAGAGGTTGACATCAGGAACATGGGTTTATTCTGAAAGACTTTCACATTGATCCTCGAGGCCCAGTCGAAAACATTCTTAAACGCAGCACTGTACGATCTGTTGTGTTCGGCAAGAGAGCAGATGATTACATCACAATCCCCGATTACTTTCAAAAAACGATGAGCTTCATCCGGAAATCCTTTCTTTTCGCGGTCTACGGAAAATACAGGCATGTCGAAATCATTTAAATCAAGTAAATTAATCTCTTCATTCTGAAAATCTTTTAAGACAAATTTTACCAGCTCTCTATTGATGGAAGTGGAAGAGGTGCTTCCTGCAAATGCTAATATGTTCATGGTTTTTTTTCCTAGGGTTTTCTGTTAAGTATTGCTTTCGGCAGCGGTACATATTCTATTTCGTCTCCCGGCACCAGTGGGAAAGCTTCATGATTCTGGTCGTTCCAGTTTACTTTGGCCTGCTCGATCAGTTCCTTGTCGGAATTCACAAAATTCCAGAAGATAAAGCGTTCTTCATCGAAAGGCTCGCCGCCGAAAAGATAAACAGTTCCGTTTTCGCTCATCTCAAATTCACAAAGTTTGGTGTCTTTGGCCACCATCAGCTGCCGGGATCCGTAAGAATTTCCGTCGGTCGTTACCGTTCCGTCCAGCACATACATGGCGGCTTCTCCGTACAGGTCCTTTCCGATGCTGATCTTTTTAGCGTCTTTGGTTTTAATTTCGATAAAGAATAATTTGCTGTGAACGGGCACCGGTGATGTTCTGCCGAAAGCTTCCCCGGCGATCAGCTTATACCGGATGCTATCTTCTTCCCACACTGGGATTTCACTGGCTTCCGTATGATGGAAGGTAGGTTCCGACTGCTCAAGATGCCTGGGAAGTCCTACCCAGATCTGGAATCCGTGGAGTCTTTTGTCGGAATGTTTAAGGTATTCGGGAGTTCTCTCAGAATGTACCACTCCTTTTCCGGCGGTCATCCAGTTCACGGCGCCCGGCTGAATTTCCACGGCGCTCCCGAGGCTGTCTCTGTGAAAGATGGATCCTTCCAGAAGATAAGTTAAAGTAGACAGCCCGATGTGCGGATGCGGCGGAACCTCCAGGTTCTGATAATCCTTAAGCTCTGCCGGGCCCATATGGTCGATAAAAACAAAAGGTCCTACTGCTCTTTTTTCACGGAAAGGCAGAAGTCTTCCCACCAGGAAGTTGCCGATGTCGGCCGATTTTTCTTCTATGATAAGTCCGATATTTGACATGATGATTAATTTTTATTAAAGCTGATATAGTCTTAAAGTTTGCTACATTTAATTATAGCTGGTCGTATCCATGGAATCTTTCATCCACCACCCGTTTCCAGTCAGGGTTTTTCCTGATGAAGGCCTGTATGTAAGGGCAGAATGGCAATGCTTTGTTCTGATGGTCTTCAATATACTGAAGTGTTTTTTCCACCAGGGCTTCGGCGGCACCGGTACCGGCGATCAGCAGATCGGATTCCGTATGGTTCAGGGCAACCTGGCTTCCCATTTTGCGGTAATCGATAAAGGCCGAACTGCCGTTGAATTCTATTTCAAACCGATCTCCGGTATCCTGTAAAGCAATGTTTTTGAACTCAGGCTTCATCGTTTTTAGGGTTTAATTATAAAGCTTGATATTATTTAAAACAAATTTTTACAGATCTGTTTTAAAGGAGAACTTTATAAACATTTTCCATAAAAATAAGGAAAAATAATAAACTGAATTTAAATTTAGGTTAAATTAATCCGCCAGGTAGCCAAATCTTCCGAGGTTATAATCTTCAAAAGCCTGCATGATTTCTTCCCGGGAATTCATGACAAAGGGGCCGTGTGCATAGATTGGTTCATGAAGCGGCATTCCGCTGATGATAAGAACGGTACTGTCTTCCGTGGCTTCAATGGTAAAGGTTTCTCCCTCATTTTTAAATAAAACGAGATGGTTGACGGAAGCTTTTTCATAGCTGTTAACGGTGATGCTTCCTTCAATTACCAGTGCCGCCGTGTTGAAGTCGGAAGGGAATTCAAAAACCGCTTTTCCGTTTTTCTTAAGTTTGGCATTCATCACATGAACAGGGCTGAAGGTGGTTGCCGGTCCTTTCCGGTCCTGATAGGTGCCGGCGATAATCTCCACGAAACTGTCGGAGCCGAGGTCTGCCCGGGTCATGTCGCTGTTCCGGATGGCCTGGTATTTCGGGCAGCTCATTTTGTAGACGGACGGAAGATTGATCCACAGCTGAACCATCTGGAAAATTCCGCCGGTCTTCGCCCATTCCTTTTCATGATATTCTTTGTGGAGCACGCCTTTAGCGGCCGTCATCCATTGGACGTCACCTTCCCCGATGATCCCTCCGCCACCGGCGCTGTCATGGTGCTGTACCTTTCCTTTGTACGCGATCGTTACGGTTTCAAAACCACGGTGAGGATGTACCCCAACGCCCCGCGGCTGTTCGGTACCGTTGAAATGAAACTCCGGATTGTAGTCGAGCATGATGAAAGGATCCATTCTTTTCATATCCATCCCCGGAATCCCCGGAATGAAATTGTGAACCCTGAAGCCGTCGCCCACAAAATGAGCCGGCTTCGGAGCGACGATCTTTTCTACTGTTTTGGTTGCCATAATATTGTTGGTATTATAAGGCAAAGGTAAATCAAGTCCAAAACGGATGCATTGATCTGTGATAATATCGGCTGGAGATTATTTATGAAATGATAAAAGGTTCTTAAATTCATTCGAATGCTTCATTGTTCCACAGCCGTGATGATAGTACTCTGCTGTGATCTGCTAAGTTGCATTTATTCTGTAATCAGATAACATGAGGATCATAAATGCCTGTCGGCAGATGTTCATTAAAGGTACAGACAGGTCCGGCAGAAGCTTTTCTACGTTTAATGCATATTGTTCTACGTTTAATATATATCATTCTACTTTTAATGTATATCATTCTACGCTTAATACATATTATTATATATTTAATGTATATTTTTCTACGTTTTAAGTATATCAATATACGCTTAAGACGTATAGCAATATATTTAAGATGTATAAATACCGATCCGGAACATCTCCGGCCTGTTGTTTTTATATTTTAATCAGTTAAATAACCTTTGGGAAGACCTTAAAAAGACCGGTATTAACAGAATCTGCCAGGTCATCCGGCATTAGTCTTTAAAGCTTTATTTAATTTTTGATTTAAATAAAATCTCCCTATTGGCAGACACTTTTTGCATTTGATCTGGTCATATTTATCGACTTCTGCTTAATGTTGCTTCATCTCAATAAACTAAGTTTATTCCTGAAAATTAATAGTAAGAAACCTTTAGATTCAACGTAGTCAGATTCACTTTATTGAGCGGAGAAAAATTAAGAAATTAAAGCTAAATTCCTTAATGTTAAAAATATATGCACAGACATAACAGCTTCCTTTGCAAAGCTTTTTTCTGTGAAACGGTTTTATTTAGCCTGAAAAATTCCACTAAAATCATAAGATAGCCCGCTATGATTCTTTGGATTTCATATTTTTTCCGTCCGAAATATGGAGCCTGCGGAAAACAAAACCTGAAATGATGGTGAGGATCCCGATGGTCAGGAATGTGTAGCGAAATGCATTGTGGGGTTCGCCGTGGATAAGGTCGGTACTTTCGAAAATCTTTAAAACAATCAGTCCGAATGCAATCCCGAACCCGATCGCCAGCTGTTGATTGACCGACAGGAGGGAGTTTCCGCTGCTGGTCTGGAAATTCCTAAGATCGGCAATGGAAATGGTATTCATCGAAGTAAACTGGATGGAATTGAAGAACCCGAGTACGGCAATGATGGGCACAAACCAGTATAATGAGGTATGAATGTCCGGAATGGCCAGTAAGCAGATGAGGGTTCCTATGATAAAAGTGTTGGTCATCAGGGTCTGGCGATATCCGAATTTATCTAAAATTTTGATCACATACGATTTCCCGAAGATGGCGGTAAGGGCCATCGGCGCAATGATCCACCCGGAAGTCACGGCCGACTGCTTGTAGGCGATCTGGATCATCAGCGGTAATAGCAAAGGAACGGAACTGATTCCGAGCCGTGTGGCCAGGTTTCCGACGATTCCCACCCGGAAAGTTCTTACCTGGAAAAGATTTAATGGGAAAATAGGGCTTTCGTCTTTTTTGGCATGACGGTAATAGTAGTACATGAAGAGGAAACCGAGAATGAAAACCACAAGCACCGGGGTGGTATTCTGAAGATCCCCGAAAAGTTCAAGAGAAACGGAAAGCAGGAGCGAAGCTGCAGCAAAAATCAGGAATCCCTTGAGGTCGAAATCGACATCTTCGGATTTATAATTCGGCATGAATTTCAAGCCCAGCGTTATTCCCAGAAGCCCGATCGGAATGTTGATCAGGAAGATCCAGTGCCAGGAAAGGTAATCGACCATATAACCTCCCACCAATGGGCCTAAAACAGGACCGATCAGTGCAGGGATAATGGCAAAGTTCATGGCTTTGAGCAGCTCGTTTTTATCAAACGTTTTGATCAGGGCGAGCTTTCCCACCGGAGTCATTAAGCTGCCTCCGATTCCCTGGAGAACCCTCGAAATAACAAGGTGCGTCAGGTTCTGCGATATGGCGCAGAATAAGGATCCGAGGCTGAACAGTACGATCGAGGCGATGAATACTTTTTTGGTCCCGAAACGGTCTGCCAGGAACCCGCTGGCAGGCATGAAGACGGCCAATGTAAGCACGTAGCTGATGATGGCGTTCTGCATATTGAGCGGCGATTCCTTCAGGTCCCGGGCAATGGCGGGAAGTGAGGTATTCAGAATCGTGGAGTCCAGCATCTGCATAAAGATGGCCGTTGCCAGGATCAGTGGTAATATTTTTTTTAGCGTATTAGGTTGTGAGACTACTTCTGACAGTTTTGATTATTACTGTACGTAATAGTCCAGGTTTATTTTGGTTGAAAAAAGAGAATGATGTTATGGGATAGCAATATTTGTTCCTTTGGAGGCTCATCTCAAAATTTTGTGGCGGGGCAGCAGGAGCGTTCTGCATTGATGACGGGTTGGAGGAAAGAAAAAGTCCCGCGAATTTCGCAGGACTTTCAGATTATTTTCTTGGTTTTTCAACACCTTTCCACTCGTCGCCGGCTTTTCTGTACTGGCTCAGTTCAAAAGTTTTGAAATCTTTGGTTTTATACTCAATGTTGTCTGTGTTTTGCTCAAACGGCATGATGTAGTAATATTCGGCGTCGGTTCGGTCTGTTTTGGTTCCTTTTTTCACGGAAGGAACATACTTTGAGAATTTATAGCTCGGAAGATACTGCTTCAGTCTTGCGTAGAAAGCTTTGTTTTCTTTTTCTTCAGGAATGATGTCTACAATGTTGAAAGAATCTTTCTTTTTGTCGATCCACAAGTAGTAGGTTTTATCCTCTCCTGTATTTCTGTTCACTGAATTGAAAGCGAAAAGCTCTTTCGGTACCAGTTCCTTGATTTTTTCTGCATCGATCTTGGTGTAGTATTGTCCTTTGGAAGGATCCACATAGGTTTCCAGGTTGTACATCAACACGGAATTGTTCTCAAGATTTTTATTTTTGAAATACTGGTTCAAAGATAATTCTGCGGTTTCTCTTAATTCTTTCCCTCTTGCATCCAGCTTTTTAGTAGGGTTCTGAGGATTTACTTTTTTTACGAATTCGTATAAAACTTTAGGTTTTATATCTTTAAGGTGAGGGTATGTTTTCAGCTGCTCGGCTTTTACCAGCCAATAGTATTGTTGATAAAAGTCGTCTTTTTCAGCATCCTTCACACTTTTATACACCATTGCAAGTTTTTTGGAGCTAAGATATTTGCCATATTTTCCCTGCCCGAAAGCCAAAGTCATGGATAATAAAGCAAATAAGAGAGTAATGTTTCTTCTCATTTTTTTATAATTGATTTTTCGTTTTCCAAATATAATTATTTATTAGATAATATATTTGATTAACGGTTAAATTCTGACAATATTATTAAGGTAAATTCAAAAGAAAATCCTGTATTGCTACAGGATTGATAAATTTTTAAAATTCAGTCCAAATAAAATGAATACAATTTATGATTGATCAAATCAGGATTGGTATGATGTGAATGGTCAATTCCTGCGGGTCAATTCGCTATGCTTGTCAATTTTAATTTGTCTGACATTCACCATTCGTTCTTTGTCAATAGTAATTTTTTTGCAATTTCAAATTCACTTGCGAAGCAAAATTCACTATTCACCTTTCACTGTCAATGGTCAATTTCTGCGGGTCAATTCGCTATGCTTGTCAATTTTAATTTGTCTGACATTCACCATTCGTTCTTTGTCAATAGTAATTTTTTTGCAATTTTAAATTCACTTGCGCAGCAAAATTCACTATTGACCATTGATCATTGACCATCCGTTCTACGCTTCTCCGTATGATGTTTCGTGTACTTTCACGGCTCTTCCGCTTGGGTCGTTCATGTTTCTGAAGGCTTCATCCCATTCCAGGGCGATCGGGGTGGAGCAGGCTACGGAAGGCACGGAGGGCACTGTGGCTGCTGCCGTTTCACTTGGGAAATGTTCTTCAAAAATCGTCCGGTATCGGTATTCTTCTTTATTCTGCGGGGTGTTCAAAGGAAACCTGAATCTTGCATGGGCCATCATTTCATCGGTGACTTCCTTTTCGGCAACGGCTTTTAAAGTGTCGATCCATGAATAGCCGACGCCATCCGAAAACTGTTCTTTCTGTCTCCAGGCGATGGATTCGGGAAGGAGGTCTTCAAAAGCTTTTCGCAACACCCATTTTTCAATTTTTCCTTCCTTGGCATTTACCATTTTGTCCTGAGGATTAATGGTCATGGCGATATCCATAAATTCTTTATCTAAAAAAGGTACGCGGCCTTCGATTCCCCAGCTCATCAGTGCCTTATTGGCTCTGAGACAGTCATAAAGATGGAGCTTGCTTAGTTTTCTTACGGTTTCATCATGGAATTCTTTTGCATTGGGTGCCTTATGGAAATATAAGTATCCTCCGAACAACTCATCAGAACCTTCGCCGGAAAGCACCATCTTGATGCCCATGGATTTGATGACTCTTGCCAGAAGATACATAGGCGTAGAAGCTCTTACGGTGGTGACATCATAAGTTTCCAGGTGATAGATGACATCACGGATAGCATCAAGTCCTTCCTGCACGGTGAAGTTAACTTCGTGATGCACAGAACCTATGTATTCTGCCGCTTTCTGAGCTGCCGCAAGATCGGGTGACCCTACAAGTCCCACGGCAAAGCTGTGTAGCCTTGGATACCAGGCTTCCTGGGTGTCGCCGCTTTCTACTCTTTGTCTTGCAAATTTTGCGGTTACTGCTGAGATCACGGAAGAATCCAGGCCGCCGGAAAGCAGTACGCCGTAAGGAACGTCGCTCATCAGCTGGCGGTGAACGGCGTCTTCCAGTCCTTTTCGTAATGTATCAATGTCTGTTTCGTTGTCTTTTACCGAATCATAGTTTTCCCAGTCTCTTTTGTACCATTGCTGGAGTTCACTGCCTTCTTTGCTGTATACCAGGTGACCCGGCAAGAAGGTTTCGATCTTTTTACAGATGCCTTCCAATGCCTTTAATTCTGAAGCGACATAATAATTTCCGTTTTTGTCCCAACCCTGGTAGAGCGGACAGATTCCCATGTGATCACGGGCGATGAGGTAAATGTCATTTTCAGTATCGTAAAGAGAAAAGGCAAAAATACCATTCAGTTTTTCCAGGAAATCTTTGCCGTGTTTCCTGTAAAGGGCTAATATCACTTCACAGTCAGACTGGGTCTGAAATTCATAACCGGGAAATTCTTCTTTTAATTCTCTATGGTTATAGATTTCTCCGTTCACGGCCAGTACTACCTTACCGTCTTTGGTAAAAAGCGGCTGCTTTCCAGAAGTAGGATCTACGATAGCGAGCCGCTCATGGGAGAATACGACTTTTTCATCCTGAAAAACACCACTCCAGTCGGGACCTCTGTGGCGTATTTTCTTTGACATTTCGAGGATCTGAGGTCTTAATATTTCGGTTTTTTGTTTGGCATCAAACAAGCATACAATTCCACACATTTTTTATCATTTAATTTGAAACAAAAATATAGGCGTGGTTTATAATAAACAATAAAAAAAATCATTAAGTTGATATTTTTAACTAAATAATTATTTTGAAAGAAAAATTTTAATTATAAATAAGATTTGATAGTATTTTAGTTAAATTTTTTCGTCAGGGTTGTTCTTTGAAACATATACAAAATAAAAATTAGAAAATCATTAATGTATGATAATTTATTAAAGGAAATTTTGTCCTTACTTTGTGGCTCGAAATAATTTTTTTTCATCATTTGTGTTTTTACCTTCTTGCAGATCCAATTTGCGAGAAGGTTTTTTTTTATTCATTTCCCAACAGGACTCCCGAAACGTTCCATGAGCTGAAGCTCGTTCCTTCTACAGGACCCTGAGGAATTTTTACCTGAACGGTATATTTTCCGGCCTTCAGGTCTCCAAGCGGAATGAAATCCGGATTGGTAACGGTTCCCGGGCACCAGTTGGATCTGCTGAGATCGGAAGAAGAAAGACCGTCGGCAAAATTTCCCGAAGCGGGATTATAAAGCCTGTAGGAGCCGCAGTCTGACCTCCAGGGAATAAATGAGAAGACGATCTTTCCGTCCAAAAGAATCGAATTCGGTTTGGGAACAAATTCATCACCGTTTTCCCAGCCGCCGTGGCCGGTCGTGGTGTATCTCAACTGCGCATTTTGGAGGTCTTTTTTAAGGGTGAATTCTACAAGCAGCCCTTTGTCTTTATCAAACATCGTAGAATAATCCTGGTCTGCCATTTCCATGATGTTGAGTGTATTGAATAGTGGAATAACCATGTTGTTTTTATGAATATTCTGGTCGCTCTTATGGATGGTGATTTCCAGGCTTATCCTGTGGCCGCCTTTATCATAATTTCCGATAAATGCGCCTACCCAAAGTTCCTTTTCGGTCAGTGACGGTCTCAGTTCTGTAATATCCTGGCGGTAAGGGCTGACTGTCTGCCATGTTTTGTCCTTAAGTTGAAGGGTATTGAATTTATTGATTCCGAATGCGGTAAAGAAACGCATCATTTCAACTGCAGGGCTGTAATTTTCCGTTGCGGCAACTCCGAAATACTGCTTGCCATTTCCGTTATTGTAGGCAGGCAGTGTTTTGACGCCCTGCTCAAGTCCGTTCAGGAAAGACTCTTTTTTGTCCTGAGGAATAAAGAATACGGTTCCGGTCCGGTCGTAAGCATCGCCATTAGACTGCTGCCTGAGTTCAACAAAAATATTTTCTCCCTGTGAGATTTTCGGAAACTTAATTTTTTTTAGGATCAGTGTTCCTTTGGCAAATCTTTTTACTTCATTGCCGGATGCGGATTCGTCTGAAAAATTAATGATTTCATTTTCAAAGACTTTTAAAGTGGTAAACCTGCTTTTCCAGACAAGATCTTTATAGCTTAGGGGATCGGTGGAAGCAGCATGGATGTTCAGAATTTTGTCTATATCGGTTTTCTTCACCTTTTTGATGGAGGCAGCGGTAATCAGGCTGTTTTTATTTCTTTCGATTTCAAGGACAAATCCCAGCTTTTGTCCCAGGACTGAAGGTCCGCCCTGGATTTTAAGGTCGTTGGTATACCAGATCTCGATGGTATTGGAATTGATTTTGGTGACCGCTTTTTTACATAAATAGCCTAAAATCTTTTTTGTTTCATTGGTAAACTCAAAGGTTTGCCGGTCAACAGAGGTAGAATCGGCTGTTGAGATGATTTCGTCAGGCTTTAAAAAAGCATAAGTAATTACCGTATTGGAAGGTTTCTCGATTTTTGTGATTTCAAAAGGATATTCTTCTTTGTGTTCCTTGATTTTGGTGTTCAGGATCAGGTTTTCCTTTTCACCGGCCCAGACCACTGTAAGAGGCTGACCGGAATTTGTTTTTCCATTATATGAGCTTACGTACTGAACTTCATAGGTTTGGGCAAAAGTAAATAGTGAAAAAAAGATAAAGAGACTGAGTGAAATTCTCTGATACATATGGGTTGATGATTTTCACAAAGATATATTTTAATATGAATTCTGTACATGATGGATTTTAAACTGAATCTAAGCAAAAAAAAACTACCCTGGCAGCAGAGTAGTTTATGTAATTGTTAAAAATTTAATTTTTAAGAAGTTCTTTCGATCAGCGCCATATAAAAGCCGTCATAACCTTCACTAGGCATTACTTTTTCGTCTTTGATCATCTTGAAATTCGGGTTGTTTTTCAGGAATTCCTCTACCTGTCCGTTGTTTTCGGACGGAAGGATCGAGCATGTAGCGTACACCATTTTTCCTCCTACTTTAAGCATTTTGGAGTAATCCTGAAGAATCTGCTGCTGCTCTCCTTTGATTCTGTCGATAAAATCCTGGTCGATTTTCCATTTGCTGTCCGGGTTTCTTTTTAAAACACCCAACCCCGAGCAAGGAGCGTCGATCAATAAGCGGTCTGCTTTATCGTGAAGTCTTTTGATTACTTTATTGTCGGTAATCAGTCGGGTTTCGATATTGTGGGCTCCGGCTCTTTTGGCGCGGCGTTTCAGTTCAGCCAGTTTCCAGTCGAAAATATCCAAAGCGATAATCTGGCCTTTATTCTGCATCAAAGCTGCCAGGTGAAGTGTTTTCCCGCCGGCTCCGGCGCATGCGTCTACAACGCGCTGTCCTTCTTTTACATCAAGGAAATAGCCTATCTTCTGGGACGAAGCGTCCTGCACTTCAAATAATCCTTCTTTAAAAGCTGTGGTAAGGAATACATTTTTTTTCTCTTCCAGCTGAACGGCATCTGGATAATTTCTGATCGGATACGAAACCACATTTTCATCCGAAAGGTCGGAAATAAGTTCCTTGGTCGTTGTTCTCAGGGAATTTGCTCTCAGAACGGTTGGTGCCTGTTCATTCAGAGCCTGCATTTCCTTTTCCCATTTCGGGCCCAGTTCCTTTTCCAAGGTTTCCGCAAGCCATTCCGGAATGGAATATTCGATGGCTTTGGTAGGAACGGTTCCTTTTTTTAGTTTAGTCAGGATATCGGCGATCTTGATCCCCTCGAATTCCTCAAATTTTTTATAATTGGTTTTGCTCCAGAGAAGGTAAGCGATAATTAATTTGTAGACATTGTTGGGTTTTACGCCTTCTCCCATATAATATTCAAGGCGTTTTTTCCAGCGGATGATGTTGTAGAAAATCTCCGAAACAACCGCTCTGTCCTGGCTTCCCCATTTTTTATTCGCCTTCAGAAGTCTTTCGATTACTTTATCGGCGTATTTATTTTTTTCGAAAAACGTTTCCTGCAATGCATCATGGATTCCGATGGCGAGGTTTCTGTGTATCAATTCCATAAAATTGGGTTCTGCTATTTTGAATCTGCAAAAATACGAAAATTAAAACTTTATAGGGTTATAAATTATGAGTTATCAAGTATAAGTCATGGTTATAAGTTGTGAGTGATGAGTGACAGGTTTATTTTCATTATTGCATGTATAATTAACTGATATAATTTATAATTTTAAACTCATCACTCAAAAATCTTACCTTTGCAAAAAATTAATACTTATGAGTGATCCTGTACTTTGTCCCAAATGCGGCTCAGAATTTACATATCCTAGCGATAATATGATGGTTTGTTCCCAATGTTTTTACGAGTGGAACCCGGAAGAAACGGCTGCTGAAGCATCGGCTTCAGGTAAAATTTTAGATTCAAACGGAAACGAACTTCGGGACGGGGATTCTGTCGTAGTTGTAAAAGATCTTCCGGTAAAAGGGGCACCGAAGCCTGTAAAAGCAGGAACGAAAGTGAAAAACATCCGCCTGAGACCAGACAGCGACCATAATATCGACTGTAAAATTGATGGTTTCGGAGCGATGGCCCTGAAGTCTGAATTTGTGAAAAAAGCATAAAAAAAAGGAAAGAATTGGACAGTGTAATCTTTCAAAAAACTAGATTGCAGAACTGCTAATTTTCGTTTTAGGAGGCAGAAAGAGAATTAACCAAAAATTTCCTTATGCTGTGGAAATACAAATGTAAGAAAAAGTTTTAAACAAGATTCCTGCATTTGTATTTTTTTTTATACACAATTTCACATTAACTGATGGATAATGTGTCGTTTATGCTGATGGAAAAATGTCCGCTCGATTTCTGTATCGCTATTTCAGAACTTTTTTCAGGATTTTGCCTGATGTTAAAAATAAGTTCGGATCTGCCATCTGGATAGAGCTTGAATTTGGGTGTATTTTAGGTCTCATTCATTAGCTAAACAAATGAAATCCGGACTGTATTTTCGATTTTGTGGTCTGTGTAGATGACCAGTTCTTTATTATTAACCATTATTTTATTCCAGTAATGGTTTCCGGCGAACCGGCTTTCGAGAACTTCAGCTTGCTGCCCGTTTTCCGAGATCTTTATCTGCTTGGGATAATATGAAAACTTTCTAAGGCCAAAAGCGGCCATTTCGGAATCGCTGAAAATATTTACTTCACCAAAAAGCTTCGCGACGTAGGGATTATAAGGATTTTTAAAGGTGGCTTCGGGCGTGTCGTTCTGAATTAATCTTCCATCCTGAAGGACAACAATCTGGTCCAGCCACGGAATGACATCCTGAAGCTCATGAGTAGAAATGATCAGTGAAATCTTTTGTTGCCTGACGTATCGGAAAAGCTTTTCACGAAGTTCGATCTTTCTTGGGAAGTCCAGATTGCTGAAGGGCTCATCAAGGATAAGCAGTTTTGGGAGCACGGACAGAGCTCTGGCGATGGCCACTCGCTGCTGTTGCCCGCCACTGAGATATTTTGGAAGGACATGGGCAAATTCTTCGAGTCCTACCACTTCCAGCAGTTCGGCAACGGTCTCTCTTTTTTTGTTTAAATTGATATTGGAAATAAATTTACCTACATTTTCGGCAACGGTGGCGTAGGGCATCAGGTCGAAGTTCTGGGCTACAAATTTCATTTTTGCTTCCCCGGGGACGAGGTTTCCTTTGGGACCCAGAAGCTTTTCTCCGTCAAAAACAATATCGCCGCCCTGCCAGTCGAGCAGTCCGTAGATCAGGCTCAGCAGCGTCGATTTTCCGCAACCGCTTTCTCCTGCGAGCGCAATGATCTTACCTTCTTCGAACCTGAGGTTGAGGTTCTCAAATAAGGGTTTTTCCGTAGAATATGAAAAGTATAAATGGTTTATTTCTAATAGCATATTACAAATGTAATGAATTGAAATGTTTCTAGGAAAGAACCGTTTTTTTTATTATTTTAGCAGAAGTATTAAAATTTTAAAATTATGAAAAGAAAGCTATTTTCGGTTGTTTTTTCTATGTTTTTGGTGGCGTTGGTCATGATTTCCTG
>JBMDXW010000165.1:0-4001 GCA_048594965.1 Chryseobacterium sp. | reverse complement strand
ATCTTTATTTCTTTCTACTACAGAAAAAGATATTACGAAAAACAAGCCGACAACCTGAAACAGCAACAGATCAATGACCAGCTCAAGCTCAGCCTTCTGGAGAAGGACAGCCTTGAAAACCTGCTGGCAAAGCTGTCGGTTGAACGGCGGTTTCTTCAATCGCAGATGGATCCTCATTTCATTTTTAATTGCCTGGCAAACATACAGAACATCATCCTGAAAGACGACCGTACCAAAGCGCTTGCCTATCTTAATAAGTTTGCACGCCTGACCAGGGAAACCCTGTATCATTCCAGGAAAGAATCTGTGACGCTTAAAGACGAAACAGAAAACCTGAAAAATTATATTGAACTGCAGCAGCTCCGCCTCAACCATTCTTTTGAATACAGTTTCCGATTTGCTGAGGAAGTAACCATGCAGGAAAGAATACCGCCGCTTCTTATACAGCCGCTGGTAGAAAATGCCATCGAACACGGGCTGAAACCTTTGACAGATCGAAAAGGAAACATCCTGATCAGTTTCAGGAAGAAATCATCAGAACCGGTACTGATCTGTGTCATCGCAGATAACGGTATCGGACTGGAAGCTTCCGAAAAAGACAAAAATGATCCCCAGCACGATTCTCTGGCGACAAAGATCATTGATGAACGGCTCGCATTGTATGAAAAAAAAGGCTCCGGTGACTGTATTCCCCGTTTTACGAAAGAAAGCTCCGAAAGTGGATGCACAGTAACTATCTATATCCCCATACTATAAAAAAATGTACAAAGCAGTTATCATAGAAGACGAATATCATCTGAGGGAAGCCCTTTCTACCCTTCTTGAAATGGCAGCGCCGGAAAAAATCCAGGTGATCGGTTATGCAGAAGGTCTTTCGGATGCCGTCAGAATTATTGACCGTCTGAAGCCCGATGTGGTTTTTATGGACATCATGCTTAAAAACGGGACCGGTTTTGATGTTCTTAACCAGGTTGAGTATAAAGACTTCCATCTTATTTTTACGACCGCTTATGAAGAGCATGCTATCAGGGCATTCAAATTCAATGCGGTTGATTATCTGCTGAAACCCATAGATTATGATGAATTAAAAGAAACTATCGAGCGCATAAGCGTCCTGAAGCCGGCATACGGGGATTTCCAAAAAGCGGCTGCCATTTCGTCCGACATAACGAAAAAACCCGACAGAATCGTGTTGCCGACTCTGGAAGCCATGCATGTGGTAAAGCTTGAAAATATTATCCGCTGCGAAACTTCAGGTTCCTATACAACATTTATTCTGAAAAGCGGACCGCCGATCATTGTTTCCAAACCGCTGAAGTATTACGAAGACGTTCTTATTCCGCCCACTTTTATAAGAGTGCATCAGTCGCATCTGATCAATACCGATTTTGTGGCCAGCTTTTCAAAAGATGGCATCGTCATGATGCTGAACAAAGATGCAATCCCGATATCCCGCGCTAACCGGGAACAGTTTTACAAACTCATGAAAAACGAAGATGAATAGATGAACCGGATAAAAATTCAAAACCGATAAATGCAAAGTCAACAACGCTGAAAAAACAATCAGCCGTCAAAAGAAACAAAGCTTACAATAATTTTGCTAAAAACATTTGATTATGACTAGCAAAACAGCAGCGATTTTAGCTTATATTACCATTATAGGCTGGCTAATAGCTTACATTAAAAGAAATGATGTTGAGACAAAAAGCGATTTAGTGACTTACCATTTAAAGCAGGGACTTGGTCTTTTTATCACTTCATTGCTATTGAATGTCATCATGTGGTTTCTTGTCCTTTTAGCTCCTTCACTCTATTTTATCAATTTCATTGGAATCGCGGTTTTTATCATTCTGATTATCGGTATCATCAATGCAGCCAATGAAGTGAAAAAACCACTTCCTGTCATTGGGAAATTCTTTGAAAATCAGTTTAAATTCATCGAAGATTAGTGTTAAGAAAAACCAAGCCTTCACCGAATGCCTGTAAAGAACGTGATTAAATGAATGAGTCAATACCTGATCCGACAGTTAGCAGAAATTGATAACTTAAGCAGATTAAGTAGTGACTCATTTAAAACATCCTTTAAATGATTTATAACAAAGATTTACCGTTCATTAAATCAGGTAAACCATGAGGTTATCATAAAGCAACTCCAGTAAATGAATATCCTCATTTTTCTAAGAAATTCTTCGCCGAACCATCCGGAATTACTTATTCTTGTTGATCAATTGAATCGTGTAACCGGTTTCCACATCGCGTTTTTGGATAACATCTTCAAGTGCAGGCACTACTTCGTGATCCGGAATTGTGCCACGGCCATAGTTCTTGCCGGGATCAACGGCATTGATATATTTTTGCAGTGGGACGCTCAGCGTAAACCCAAATGGCTGTATCACGCTCTCAGGCATCATTCGCTATTATTTCCCTGATAGCCACCCCCCGTTTCCTGCCCGACAAATATTGCCTTTTTATTGTAGGATAAGACTGCTGCGACATCTGCGCAGGAGGACATGCAAAATCCATTGATCAGGACGTAGGTTTTTCCTTTATAATTATTTTCTGCAGGTTTTTGTGTTTCGTAAAAATCAAACTCATGGTTATGTCTGGCTTTCTGCCACAACCATAAGCCGTTTTTTTCGACGGGTTTTCTGTAAAAAAGAGTCAGCGATACGCCTTTTATTTCTTTCGCTACGGTTTCCGTAACTTCAATCCTGTCCCAATACCGAAAGGGCTGGCCGAAAAAATGACTGGTAAAATATTCGGCATTAGGGTCTGAACCTCCGGTATTGTCGCGAAGATCAACCACAAGATTCTGAATGTTTTTGGTTTTGAGATCATTAAAAACTTCATCGATAAATTTCCTGAAATCCTGTTTCGCATTTTTTATATCGGTCTGGCCAAAAGAATGAATGGTGAGAATAGCCACATTGTTGTCCACGCGATATTCCAGCTGCTTCGTCCTAACCGGTTCTTCCAAAAATCCGTTTCCTGCAATATCGCTGAACCTGACTCCGGGTATGGAGTACGATTTCGTTTCATTATTTTTATTGACCGTTATTTTAAAATCAGTATTCGGATCGATAATCCTGTACCAGGTCGGAAACTGAAGATTTTGAGCTCTCCATTTCAGCGTCTGGTTATAACCGTCCGATGGAATGAGCCGGAACAGCAATCTGGTAATTTCAGGAATACTTTTCCCATTGATCTCCTTGATTTCATCACCCGGTAAAATAGTATTGTTATTCGAAAAATTATGAACGACAAAAGCTTTGTCGTCCGATAAGAAGAGCTGAAAAGGAAATAAATTGGGTTCCATATTCAGCTGGTCCGAAAACGACTTTGATAACGCGATACCTGTATGAAGACAGTTGATCTTTGCGATAATCGGTTTCAGTTTCTGAAAAGCTGCGAAGGTCGTCATTGAGTCTTTGATCGTGCTTTTTACCGAATCGATATATACATCAAATTCAGTCTTTTTAGTATATCTGTAAAACCCGGGATGCTTTGCACTGAGCTCATGCTGCAAATCATCAATGGTGTTTTTTACAGTTTCAGCAGAAAACTTCGCATTGTCCAGCTTTGGCGTCTGTGCCTGCGCAAAGAACATTTGTACAGTAAAAAAAATGGTTATCCTTAATAGCAATGGTCTTTTTATCATACTTATCATAGGCTTTTTAACTTTCCCGGCGTTCTCATTGTTTGGATTAAATTCAATCGATATTTTATATACTTTGATGTCTTCCTTCTTGTTATACCATAGTTCATAGATGATTTATGTTTAATTTTAAATATAATGAGTTATTGTATAGGCTTTAAACATCTTGTAAGATTTTACATTTCCAAAGCTATGGATAAGTATCCGGACAAAAATTGACGATGGGTAAGTTTTGCATTTTATCACAATTCTTTTTCTTCGGCATCACTCCTTTGAAAAATCAGCCAAGATCCAATGATGATATGTGAAGTATTTTTAATAACCTGATCTATCGAAAACGGCTTTA
>JBMDXW010000164.1:0-6621 GCA_048594965.1 Chryseobacterium sp. | reverse complement strand
TTCATAATATTCTCCAGCGGAAGGATGGTCATCTCTTTGGTAAAACCCTGCGGAGAGCCTGTTAAGTTGGTCGTAAACGTAGCCGTATCTTCTTAAGTAGTCCCCCGAAACAGTGTTCGTCCGCCAGTCAACTTCGGCAATGTTTCCATTGTATTTAACGTGAGTTCGGTTTAAGCAGCAATTAATCTATCATGATTAATAATGTCGGAATTGGTGTTGATAGAAGGTTTTTTATCAAAGAAGGAATAAGCTGCTAAAGCGGAGAGAATATTGAGAACAAAATTGTCAAAACTTCTGTGGCGGGTATGTTCTATCTGGCAAATATTCTTAAGCTCATTGTTTACAGATTCTATTAACGCCCTTTTTCTAAGCATAATTTTGTCATGAAGAAGCATTAAACAATTTTTCATATTCTTTTTTATTTTTGTGATTAAATGAACCCCGTCTATAAAAAGTTGTTCAAATAAATCTTTTCCGATATAGCCCTTATCACCGAAAAGCTTTCCGAAAATCCGTTTGTGCAGTTCCATACTTTTCAGAGGTTCCCGGTCGTCTACATTGCCCGTTGTCAGAATGAAATCCAGAATTTCACCCTTGTCATTGATAATCAAATGGAGCTTAAAACCATAAAACCAACCCAGAGAACATTGCCCCTTCTGAGCGACATTTTTAAAGGTTTTATGCTGTTTTTCTCTTTTGATGTGACAAGCTCTGATCGGTGTGGAATCGATAAAAGAAATGCCTGTGCATTTTCCCAGACACATCATTTTTACAAAAACAGCCATCGGGACATTCACTTTCTTTTGGAGTTCTACAAACCGGTTGTAGGAAACCGTTATGGGGAATTCTTTCTTCATATGTCTTTGCACGTAACCCTGATAAAAGTGCTTGAGGTTTTTGAAAGCACCGTAATGAAACAGGATCATAATAGTCATCACTTCGCTTTGAGACAGGGCTGATTTTCGGTTCCGGGTCTTCATTTTAGGATCTTTCAGGGCATACTCTTTCAGAACGTTGTTAAATTCTTTAAAAAACTCATCGACAATGAAATAAATAGTTGTAATTTTATCATTAGAAATCATAGCAGAAAATTAGTTAAATATATGAATTTCAATACCTTAAATATACTAATTTTTCTGCTTTTTTTAGCATAAATTTATTTATTCTTATCCCGAACTCACGTTATAATAAATGTCTGGTAACAAATTCCGGAATTTGAAAGGAGATACTTTTAACAGTCCTTAATGGCGAAGCTGTTTAGAAGGTTTTGTCTGGTTTATCAGCCATGAGTTCCTGAAAATTAACGGCAAGGACAGTAGTTTTTTGAAACAGGCATTCTGCTCAATTACTTTTTCATACTCATTAATGCGAGAATATGCAATATCCTGATTTCGCAGCTAGCCAAACCTTTTAAGGAAGCAAATGCGTCGAGATAAAACGAGCCCTGCCTGTTAAAAAAGAACGATATCATAAGGAAGCAGGTAATCGGCGCAATATCAAGATCCGGGAAAAGATGCTATTTTCCAGTCGTTAAATATTTTACCGCCCTTTCCAGCTGCGAGTCATTCTTCAGTGGATAAAGGATGTCATCAGCGGTCCTTTCAATAATGATATCGGGTCTTATACCGGTGCCTACAAATTCTCTTCCATCAGGAAAAGTGACCCTTTTTGTACAGATCCATGCCGTAGTATCTCCGGGCAAACTTATCTGCAGAGGCTGGCCCGTACTTCCGCTTGTATACTCGCCTACCCTTTTGATATGCTTCTGTCCATCCAGAAAGACCAGAAAGTCTTCTGCTGCTGAATTCGTATAATTGCCGGTAAGGATAACCGCAGGCATTGATAATTTATCTTTCGTAACGACTGTATCCGGAGCATAAGGATATTCATGAAACTTGCTGCCCAAATAGGCTTTGTAGTATGCTTTTGCCTCCTCAGGGGAAAGCCCCCACTCCGACTTTCCGGAAATGGTGTCCTGTGCCGTTAAAAAAGATCCGATCCCACGATCGGTAGGAATGATTTCCCTGCTATATGTTTTTTCGCCATACAGAAGGTCCCCATCTATAAAATGTTTTGCAATATTCTTAGCATTCCTGGCACTTCCCCCGCCATTATTTCTAACATCAATAATGATTGCCTTTGCTGTTTTCAGTTCGGGAATCTTTTCTTCAAAACTTTTGACAACCCCCGCATCACTGAATGTATTGATGGCAACATAGCCAATTTTGTTCTTGAGCCATTTAAATTCAAAATTGGGCTTGCTGCCAAGGGGGGAAGGAAAGACCTCTTTTTCGGTTACAGGCCCATGGGTGAGCGAAAGGGTTTTAAGCTGTCCTTTCGGTGTTTTTATCTCGACTTCATAATGATCACCGGAAAATCCGCTAAACATGCTGTAAGCGGCCTTGTTGTTCAGTTCATGGTCTGTTGATGTCGAAATATATGGCTTTACAAACTGGTTCAGATACGCTTCGGTAGGTAAGCCGTTCACTTTCACTATTTCACTGCCGAAAGGAACTTCCAGGCTCTTACTTTTATTGGTCTGTACAATTAAAACCTTTCCGGCAACATACATGGGCACAATCCTGTAATCTCCAAAGGAACTCAGCATCAACTGCTTTTCTATACTTTCAGGCAAATAAACCTGGGTGTGCCCATCCTTAAGGACAGCACATAATTTCTGAAGTTCCCGGAAATACTGATAGTCGTTCTCTGATTTCTGAATTTGGTCGATTGCTGTTTTATATGCTGCGTCCCATCGACGGGGATCTACTTTGTATAAGTAAACAAAATTGTAATTTACTTCACTCCAGAATTTAGAAAGTCCATATATTTTCTCCGAAACCGAAAGCCTGTTATTTAACTGGGCAAAAGTAGGTCCTGAATAAATGAGCATGAAAAATAGGCAAGCTGCTTTTATGAATTTTGACATTTTTAACAGGTAATAGTTTCGGCAAATATAATCTTAAATATCATTACCTAAATCATAAGTTTTAAAAGATCAGATATATCTATAAGCAAAACCCGGTTTTTGCTTAACGTGACCTGACTTTCCTGCCCTTGTTCACTACGGTATTTTCAGCAAGCATCAGTAAGCGTACAAAACCTGCGCAGGTTTTACCCAAAACCTAAGCAGGAGTTGATCAAAACCTGCGCACCTTTTGCCTGAAAGCTGCGCAGGTTTTTTATAGATGAGTGTCATACTGGGTTGGTCAACTTGTTAAAGAAATATTTTTGATCAATTTTAAAGATATTCATCAAGGTATAGACCTTAAAAGGAAAGTAGCAACTTTTCGAAAACGCCTCATCCATTCAGCACTATCTTCTATTTTGCAGGTTGAAGATCTATTACAAAATAAAGAATCCGTCTCATAACAAAAAGTGAGACGGATTCTTTTGTTTTTAAGTCATCCCGGGGGGGTTGACCTTGCGCGAAGCCTTATTAATAAAGGCTCTTAGTGACCCCGGAGGGATTCGAACCCCCAACCGTTGGAGCCGAAATCCAATATTCTATCCAGTTGAACTACGGAGCCATTTTGTAAATGATAATTGATGAATTATAAACGATGTAACCACTCATCAATCATCATCTATCACTTTATTTAGAAAGTAATCTTCACACCTCCCAAAATCTGTGCACCAAGAACTTTATATCCTTTGTACGTTTGGTATTTTGAGTTCAGAAGATTATTTCCGAGTGCGAAAATACTAAAATTTTTGTGAATTTTATACTCTGCGGATAAGTTTAAATCTGCATACCCCCCAACTTTGTCATTGGTATCCTCCGTAGACTGGTATACCGCAGGACTCCCAACTCCCTCAAGCACAAACGAATTCGTGGTTCTGTCGCTGGCAAAAATCCCTTTAAAACCAAGCATTAATTTTTGGTCCAGCATGGTATATTTTGCACCGATTGAAGCCGTAACAAGGGGTACATTGTAGATATCTGCGTAATTATCGAGGTCAAATTTAGTGAATTTTACTTCCGTATCAAGAACCAGATTCGCTAACGGGAAGTACTGTAAGCTTCCTTTAATATCCCCGACATTTCCATTGTCATACACCGCAGAAAAAGTGTTGGCATAATTGTAGGCCGAACGGTTCACGGAAGTATAATCAAAAAGATCGTTGGCTCTGAAGAACATCATATCTTTAATTTTTCCGTAACCTGCGGATACGTCATATTTAAACATTTCATCGATATCTCCTCTTAAACCCACATAAAAATGATACTTGGTCTCGGTAGGCCTTAAATACTGGTCAGAAACGATAAAAGGATTCTGCTGCAGAAGATCTGCGTAGGTATTCAGTTTCAGGCCTCCTTCTACCCCTCCGTAGAATTTAAATTCATCAGCGGCAGCATACTGAAATTCAGCCTGCGGAAACCAGTAGGTTTTGTTGTTATTCATTTGCTCGGCCATCAGTATATTCTGATTTTTCGCATTCAGGAAAGCAAATGATGAACCCAGCATTAGATATGACTCTCCTTTTCTGAAAGTAACTTTCGGACTAAGCCCCAGATTAACAAAATTGGAAGAGTTTTTATCTATGATTGCAAATTCACTTTTCACCGCTTCAAGACCAACTCCAAGATCCGCATTCAGATTGATCCCGGATTTACCCAGTTCTACCGCATGTTTTGAAAGGTTGGCCAAAATGGAAACCTGATTTTCCTGTGCGTCAAAATGATCTTTCAGGAATGAAGATTTCACCCTTACATCATTTAAAATTTCATTAGAATAAAAATCGTAGTATCCGTTTACTTTAAACTGGTTTACCCTTTGGTCGAGATCGACATCTCCCGGCTGCATGGCATAAATCCCGTAGTAGTTGTAGCTGTTTAAACCATACTCCGCATTCAGGTTGAATTTTCCTTTATCTCCGTAAGAATTCAGAAAGGCTCCCAAAGTCGTGGAGCTCTGCTTGGAATCCCAGTCATATTCTTTTTTAAGCCCCTGTGTCGAAAGAAAATGCGCATCCACTCCCACTTCAATTTTATTTTCCAGGGTTTTGGAAATATTGGCATCTCCGAGAATCTTTCCGTAGTTGCCCATTCCGAACTGGATGTAATTATTCTGTGCAGACCCTTCAAATTTAGGCGTAACATCCTGTCCCTGGATGGTAGACGTTTTAAAATCCGAAACAGCCGGGACATCCGTAATTTTATACTGCACAGGATTCTGCGACTTTTCTTCCGGCGGATAATTTTTGATCGTTTCCACTGAAGTTTTCTTCTTCTCGATCTTTTTTACTTCCGGCTCTCTTTTTTTATTAAGAATCAGTTTCTCTTCCTTGATCTGGGAGAATGCGACTGACGAAATCCCTAAAAATATGATGGATAATAGTTGAATTCTTTTATTCATTATTTTCTGTATTAATGTAGCAATTTAAAGAATGTATTATGTCCAAATTGGCAAGCTGATACACTGATAAATTGGTAAACTATAATATTTTACTTTTTAATCTGCTTTTTAACGTCTTTTGCTTCTGCAACGATCTCAGGGAAATCTTTATAGTTTTCTATGATTTGATCGCATGTGTAGCTTGCCTGATAATTATCTTTCAGCCCGATGTAGTTTTTAGCCATCAGAACCAGTGCTTTGGCCCCCCAGTATTCTTCTGAAGAATAATTGTTTGCCAGCTTAAAAATCGTTTCATTAGAAGACTTGAAGGCTTTTGACTTATTCTGATAAAACGCTTTAGCATATAATGATTCTGCAGCCACCTCCGTATTGGAAGATTTCTCAAGAGCGGAATAAGCCGTTTGTGCATCTTTATCTTTTCCTGAATTCATCAGGCTTCGTGCTTTGATCACCTTAGCGGTCTCAACCACGGCTGCAGAGTTTTTGCTGTTGGCAATGACGGCATCCGCCAGTTTTTCTGCCTGGCTAAAGTTTTTCTCTTCTGCATAGAGCTTCATCAATTCTACATTCGCGTAATTTTTCACATTGACATCTGAAGAATTTCTGATATTTTCCAAATACTTCCTGGCTTCTGTCGTATTCCCCTGAGCAATGTAAATCTGCGCCAGACGGGTTTGCGCATCATCCTGATAGTCATTCTGCACATTGGCAATTTCCTGTAGAACCAGGAGTGCCTTTGTTGTATTTTTCGTCTGGTAATAACTCTCCCCAAGTTCATATTTCGCCTGGTAAAGACCTTCTCCGGTAGGATTCTGGGTCAGGTACTTTTCATAGTAGGAAATCGCATTCTGATAATCTTTTTTAGCAAAATACTGTTTGGCCGTAGAAAGGTTGATTTCGTCAATTTCAGCGGCGTCTACATTGACACCGATATTTTTAGCAAAATTCTGATATCCGGCTACATCTCCGTTCTTGGTAAAGATCGGTTTCGCTGCCTGTACTATTTTTTCAGCGTAGGCGGTATTTCGGTACTGTTCGCCAAGAGCTTTTAATTCAGACAAAGCCTTATCGCTCTGGTTCTGGTCGATGTAATTTTGGGCCCTGTAGATAGAAGCATTAGCTACCAGGTCTTTATCCGACGACGTTTTGATCACCTTTGCGAAGAAATCGTTTGAGTTGGCAAAATCGTCC
Source organism: Chryseobacterium sp. (assembly GCA_048594965.1). Lineage (GTDB taxonomy): Bacteria > Bacteroidota > Bacteroidia > Flavobacteriales > Weeksellaceae > Chryseobacterium. The sequence continues at coordinate 70 of JBMDXW010000164.1, read as the reverse complement.
TGTGCTGCATACGCGGTTCCGATTTCGTACTGCGCATCATCATAATAATCGGAGCCAGGATATTTCGACA
>JBMDXW010000163.1:0-3559 GCA_048594965.1 Chryseobacterium sp. | reverse complement strand
GTGAGTTTTTTCCTGTTTAAAAGCTTCCTCGGACAATGCTTTGATTGTTTCAATTTCAGAATTAAAACTTACATCCGCATATCTTACGATGCTTGCCGCGAGACGTTTTGCCGGCGGTTTAATGTAGACCGTTTTGGTTTCCGGTGACAGTGCCTTGATCTTTTTCAGGTTGCTGAGACGCGAATCGCAGACGTCATTGTCGATGACGGAAAGCAGGCTCCTGAGAAATATTTCGTTTCCGCAGAGCAGTTTGGCTACAACGGCCCACTCTATGTCGTGGCGCTCGAAAAGCTGGTTGAGAAAATGGTAATTTTTGGTTAGTTTTTGTTTATTTAAAGTGATATAAGACATATTATTTTTTTAATCGCATTTCAAGATATTTGGTTTTAAAGCCCAGCTTTTCGTATAGAATACGGGCCGGGTTTTCACTTTCGCAGTGGAGTGCGATATCTCCTTCCGCGAATTCAATTACTTTTTTCATGATATTCTTTCCGATTCCCTGGCCTCTGGTCTGTCTGTCGGTAGCAATGTACACCAGTATATTTTCAGGAATATATCCGCTCATGCCTGTTTTATTGACTACGCAAACGCCTTTCAATTCCTGTGTGTGTTCATCTTTGGCCGTTACGATAAGTCCACCGGGTTTATGATCTTTACCCAAAGCATAATCTATGGCTTTTGTAATGTCCGACTGCTCATCTCCGTATTGTTCGAGATGTTCAAAAAGAAATCCGGAAATTTTTTTAATATCATCGTTTTCATTTAATGGTTGTGGTTTGTATATTTCTATTGTTATCATCTTTTTATTAACCCGGAAAGGGTAGGGTAATGTCGTAGCCGCCGGGCTCCGGGGAAGCTTCTGTGGCATCATCGTCTTTGAAAAACAGCAGAGGTACCGAAGTGCTGTTAATGATCTGCTTAAAGAAATTCTCTGAGAAGAAAGACTTCCAGCCCTCTTCATCCTGGTAATTCAGAATGATGAGATCAAATTTATCATCCTTGGAAGCTTTTGAAATTTCAATGGCTTTGTTATGGTTGCTCACCACGAAAGAAGAATGATGGATGGCTTCACCGCCGCGCAGAGAATCCCTCGCCCTGATGAACGCCTTACGGACATCGCGGAAATGTTCATTGTCTGAAATCCCCAGAAGACCTATGAATCCTTTATTTTTTTCTGCAATTAGTTTGGAAATTTCAAGTTTTTCATCAAGTTTTTTGGTGACCCTCACCGGTACGAGGATTTTTTCAAAAGTATACTGGTGAGAATCTTCCGGCATCAGAAGAACCGAGCACTTGACTCCTGTAAGAATCTGGTATGAGGATGATCCCAGTATAAGCTCCCGAAGACCTTGTTTTCCCGATGTTCCGGCAATAACAAGATCTACCGATTCGTCATCAATGATTTTGTTGATGCTGCTGATGATAGAGTCATTACCGATCATATTCAGAAAATCAACATCGTTGTATTTTATCTGAAGGTTTTCCTTCATAAGCCTGAGACTGTTTTCCGCTTCTCTGTAATGCTTGCTGACGGTCTCTTCTCCTACCACCTGTCTTCCTGTCCGGTCGATGACATAAAAATTGGTGACATTATGGAAAAGGATGACGCGTGCCTGGTGGCGCCTGGCCATGTGCACGGCAAGCAGTGTTGCGCTGTCTGTTTTTTCACTGAAATCTACAGCAACGAGTATAGTTTTAATTTTGATCTGTTTTTCCATATCATTGTGATTTAGAATACAAAATTACGGAGATCCGTACGTTTTTTGTGTCACGAATCATTGTTATTATGGTATATTTTACATTGTTTTTGATGTTTTTTTTATAAAATTTAAAATTTTTTTAAAAAAAATCAGCATAAAATTTGATTAAAAAAAATAAAAAAAATTAACAGTTCATGATCGTAATTAATTAAAAACGACCAAAAGATTTTTTAAAAAGTAAAAAAATATTTAACGCATAATACCAATTATAAAAGTAGAGTTATGTTATTTTGTTATTTTCAATTAAAATAATCTGACTAAAAATAGATTTATATAAATAATTATTAATCAATAGGTTATAGTTTTGGTTTTTTTCAATGGTGAAATTTTACTTCATCACTTGTTGAATTATTTTTTTTCGATTTAAAAAATATTTGGTGATTCAGGTTAATTTTATTTGTTAAAATCATCTAAAATCTGAATATAATTTAGTAATTTTGAATTCAATAAAAGGTGATATAAAAAAGCCGGAAAAATAATCTTATGTCTGTTTCGATATAGGAAATAATAACTAATTATTTTAATTTTACTATTCTAAAATTGAGTCGTAAGACTTATCTTTAGGTGCTAAATTTTTTTTATTATGAACGTAAAACTATTATTATCCGGAATCTTATTACTGTCACTTTTAACGGCTTGTTCGGACAGAAGTGAAGAGGCAGACTCTTCTCCTGTTCAGGCAAAAAGTTCCAAAATTTTCGAAAAAACAGGTGAAGAAAACAACGGAACGACAGCGAAAGTAGTAGTGGACTCAATGAAAACCAACGAAATTATCAATGCAACACAAGAAATCTCAAGCGGAATTTCCTCACAACAACAGGGAGACAATTCAGGAGAAACAATTGACCCGACAAAACCGGACAGGCCTAAGTAAGCTCATTATTGAGATCACGGCTTCTGTTTTTGTAATTATCTCTGCTGTATTGCCTTTTCTGAATAATATAGTGGGATATTTCATGGACGTAAGTGTGCAGCTTGATAACAACGCCGGAGTGAGAAGTCTCGATCTGGATTCTGCCATCTACTTCTTGTCGATACCGGTTTGTATGATCCTATTGGCGTTGGGCGGTCTGTTCAGAGCCAACAGGTTCACGTTTTATGCCGCATTGATATCCGGCTATTTTCACTTAAGCACGTATGTGAAATTTGTGTTTTTTAATCAAAACAAAATTTCTGCTATCGCCGATCTTGCTATTGTAAGTCTGCTTTTGGTGATTATAGTCCTTGTATTTTTGCTGGACCGGTACTACAGAAAAATTTATCTCCTGGATAAATTCAATAACAGTACATTAGAGAGGTTTTCTTCCATATTATTTAAACGATTAGGTAAAAATGAGTAGTCACAGAGATAGATTAAAGATTCTTGTTGCTCTCTCGGATAAATTATGGGAAGATTACGACAATGCAGTAATATCTGAAGAGGAATACATACGAAAAATGAATCTGGTAAAGAAAGAGATTAACAATGGTTTTATCAAAACCCTTGAGGATCTGGAGGTTTTCACCAATGAGCTCGGGTATCTTGTGATGTCTGTGCCTACGAAGAGTTTCATTTATGGCTCGGAAAAGATAATCATTAACAAAAACTGATTACTTTACCGTCGTTTTCATTGCTGAAAGAATTTCATTCAGCATTTTGTTTTGGTCCGAAATGGCTTTACTGTATTTCTGTTCCATTTTAGTAATCTGGCTTTGCAGGAACATCAGACTTTTATCCTGGGTATTGTACTGGGCAAAAAGGTTCGCAAGCAGATCCCCGATTTTATCATTAATATCATTCGCATAAAGATCATCATTCT
>JBMDXW010000162.1:0-2775 GCA_048594965.1 Chryseobacterium sp. | reverse complement strand
ATAAGTAAAATTCAGAATCTGCAAAGATAAGGGTATCATCCTTTTGTTCTAAAATTAATTTTCTGTGTTTTTGCCCCCATGCCACGATAGATTCAATGAGAGGTTCTAAAGATTTGCCATGCTCCGAAACCGCATAGTAAGAAGTCTTATCCTTCTGCTTTTTAGTAATCAGCAAATTTTGCTGTAAAAATTTAAGTTCCCTGATCAGTGTTCTTGCAGTAATATGCTGAAGATCTCTTTGCAGTTCGTTAAATCGTTTTTCATGATCGCATAAGCTGGCAAGGATTGCACCTTTCCATCTTCCGCCGATAATATAAATAACGTCATTGACGTCCCTGAGGCGCAGTTGCTTTTGTTTATTTTCCATCATTCTGTTTCCTGGTATCCTGAAAGATACTTATATTTTCATCAAAGATATTATAGGGAATTGGATTTTTATTTAATTTTACCAAAACATTTATGATGAAAAACAGACCACATTCGCACCAGAGCATTCCTTTATCCATAAAAATCTTCTCCTGGATTCTTATTTTAGCTGGAATCTTTTTCTTTTATGTTTTCACTTTCAATCCCGGATTGTCTTTTCCCGGAGCAAGCATTACAGACTATTCTTCACAGTTGGGATTCAGCAGCACCGGAGTAAGGGTTTTGGGAAGCGTAATTGCTTTACTGATTTCCGTCATTTTCAATAAGCCCCAATGGCTTTTTATTACCCTGATCTCAAGACTGGTAATAGAAACCGGGGATATTATTGTAAATGTAGTTACCCATGGAACGATAATCAATACCATGCTTATCGGGCTTATAGCCGTTCTTGAATTTTGGGCTGTGATTAAGCTTTACAGAATTACTAAAACCCAGATTCCTGATTAAATTATTCCCGAAGAACTTTTATCCTGTTATCGTTCCAGATCTTAATCACGGAAGAGCCGGAATATTCAGATACTTTTTCGCGGTCCTCTTCCACGGCATAATCCACCAGACCGATCATTTCAGGAGAAATATCCGAAAATTTCAGCGGGCTTTTTTCACCGCTGAAGTTAGCCGACGTGGACACCAAAGGCTTATTGAGTTTTGCAATTAATTTTTTACAGAAATCATTCTTCACCAGGCGGATCCCGATGCTTCCGTCCTCTGCCAGCAGCTCTTTCGGCAGACCCCGCGGATTTTCGTAAACGATCGTCACCGGCTTTTCACTCAGGTCAATGATTTCCCAGGCCATCTCCGGAACATCCACCAGGTCCTGCAGTCTTTTTTCAGATTCCACCAGGATAATCATGGATTTGTTTTTCTCCCGTTTCTTGATCTCAAAAATTTTATTGACGGCTTCTATATTGGTGGCGTCGCATCCGATTCCCCAGATGGTATCGGTAGGGTATAAAATGATTCCGCCAGATTTTAGTATGTTGATAATGTTGTCCATAACTCACTGAAGGCGGGCTTTAGCCCGCTTTTCAAAGATAAAAATTCTATGGGCTTCAACCAAATGAATTGTTTTAAAAACAGGTACAGGTACGGAGATTTTTCTTCAGATTTTATCATAAATAAATATTGAAATCTTATGGCATTATGGGATAATATCAATAGGAACGGGCTTTAGCCCGTTTAAAAAAAGAAAAATTCCACCGGCTTCAGCCGAAACTTACTCGAAGTTGTACTTCTCCTTAAACTTCAGATATTCTTCCGCAAAGGTATGTTTTGCATGATGAACTTCCTGATTTCTAATATAATTCCGTACCAACTCTAACATAGACTCTGAAACGGAAATGGCAAAATATTCATCCTGCCAGGTAAATTTCTCTTGGATCAATTGATTTTTATTAATCCAGAAAGAAGATTCCCCCTTGATCAACTGAACAATTTTTTCTATATTCTGGTTTGAACCTAAAGAAATTAAGCAATGACAGTGATCTGAAAAACCATTGACCATATCTACATAAATTCCTTTTTCCGCAGCATTTTCTTTAATGTGTTTCCAAACTTTCACCCTTAATGCAGTAGTATTTAAAAAAGGAATTCTGTTTTTCGTTGAAAAAACGAGATGGATATAAATTTTAATAAAAGACATTTGTGTTGTTTTTGCCAAAAATATAAATTATTTTTAAATTTTGGCTAAAGCCGGATGAATGGCGTTACAGGGAAAACGGGCTAAAGCCCGTTCCTACTGATATTTATATTATTTTTAATTCTCAGATATATTGAAGAAAATATTAACAACAAAATTGAGGTCAGCCATAAAAAATAACCAGTTTCTAAACTGTAAATATTAGCTTCTCTTCCACTTTCTGAGACCAATACTGTTTTCCAAAACATAAAAGATCCAGAAATTGACAATGCAATGATCCCTATAATAATTGAAGCAATAAACCTCCTGAAAAATAAACAGCTTATCGCAAGAAAAACCAAATATTTGCTGACCAAATAAAGCATTCCAAGATTCCACCGCCCAGAAAACTTATACCACCAACTAATAAAAGTTCAAAAGAACTATAATCTCTAATTTCTTTAGTCTGTATAACTTTAAAAGCATTACAGAAAAGGGAAAGTATATAAATCAATAAACTGATTATTATGAGCTTATTTTTTAATAATTTCATAATAACTTCGGTAAATACCTCTCCTCAATAACATTCAGGTGATGCAGGTTATGGCCGACAATCAGCTTAGCGATAGTTTCAGCAGAGATCCGGTTTCCGTTGGCGGTTCCGATGTTAGCTAAAGCAGAAGGATGCATGGTTTCCAGTAAAATTTGGGAGGACTTCCTGATCAATTGAT
>JBMDXW010000161.1:0-10577 GCA_048594965.1 Chryseobacterium sp. | reverse complement strand
GTTGATTATTTCTCGGGAATTTCGATGTTGGCAATGACTGATTTACTATGCTGGAAGTGACATTTGATATTAAGATCACTTTTGAAAAAATCGGTTTTACCAAGAAGGTTTTCGTAATAGATGATGCCCTGCAGCAGGTTTTCTTTAAAATTTTTCCATTTTTTGATCTGGCCGGCGCTCACATTTCCGCAGTATTCTTCAATTTCATTTTTAAGATAGTCAATGTACATCTTCAACTCATTAATAAAGATATTGGGCCTGCTTTTGTGGGAAATAACATTCACATTGCCGTAAATATGCCTCACCATTTCAGAAAGTGATATTTCCTTGTCAAAATAAGCCAGATTCGGGCCGGGGCAGATCACAACGCCCTGTTTCTCGCCTTTAATCTCTAATCCGTTTTCCAGATAGGCTGCATTTACCAATCCTACACAAAGGCAGGCTTTTTCAGTGATTTTTTCTTTCTTCTTTTGATACAGTTCGGGAGAAATCCCGGCTCTCTCTTCTTCAAGGTCCTGTAACTTCAGGTCCTGGTATTTTTTTGATGCCGTACACGTTCCTTCGGGTGAGTATTCTTTGCTCAGGGCCAGCAATTTTTTCGGGCAGGAGCTTCCGTACCGGTTTTTCGATTGCTTCTGATGCCTGATGATTTCGTTGGATGACCCTTTAACCGTATTGAAAGGTACACCGAGCGGCGAGAGGTTGCTGATGTAAAAATCTTGTTCTTTCGATTCCAGAAGAAGTTTACGGGTCTCCTGATCGACAGAAGTAGCCTCCGGGACCAGCAGAAAAGGAGATCCCCACCCGATACTGTCGACCTCATAGGTCCGGAGCAGGAATTCATGTTCTTCAGCTGTCCCGACTCCGCCCTGCACGGTGATTTTCATTTCCGGAGGTTCCGAAACGGGATGTTTTCCTTTCTGCTCCAATGCTTTTGTCATCAGCAGGTGGGAAGATTCTGCCAGTTCATTTCTTTTTAGCTTAAATTCTTCCAGAATGGGTCCTAAAAGAAGGCCTTCCGTGGCAAAGGCATGTCCGCCACAGTTTAATCCGGATTCTATGCGGTATTCTGATATCCAGAGCCCTTTTTTAGCTAAAAAATTCCCTTGGATCATTGCCGAACGGAAATCGCTTACTTTCAGTATTATTTTCTTTTTAATATAACCGTCCTGGTCAGGATAAAAATCGTCAAACTCTTCGATATAGCTGTACAGCCTTGGGTTCATTCCTGCTGAAAGGACCATGGAAGAAGACAGCCTGCTGTTTGCAAATCCCCGTAATGACGCGTGGGCATCATTATAGATAACTTGCATTTGCTGATGATTTTTAAAATTATCCTTATCAACTTTAGTCATGATATTGACATCGATGTTGCCCGGAGAAAGGTGCTTTTCGATAAAACCTTTTACAGAAGAAGCGATTCCTTCTTTCTGGCCCAGGAAATTCTGTAATCCGGTCTTGAGTTCTGAAGTATTCGGCAGCATTTCCATAAAATTCATCAAAGCCGTTTTGTTCTTTGAAATTTCTTCTTTAAATGCTTCAAATTTTTCATTGACAATATCATCCAGCATATCAAGATAAGCGGTGATCCTTTTGGCACGGTAGTCGTCAACCCTGGTCGAAATACTGCTGTAATTCAGGTTGAATTTTGAACTGTAAAAATTTTTCATTTTCTCTATAATCTCATCGTCGATTATAGAAACTACGGATGAAATTCCGTATTGCGCTACACGGACAGGGCTGTCTATCGTATACGCTAATCCCATAACGGGAATATGGAAATTGTGTAAAGGCTTTCTGATCATTTTTATATTGATTAAAATAATTTTTTACCTCTAAATTCCCATCAACTCATTCACTCGCGCAAAAGTATAAGTTTAAAATTAATTATGCATACAATAACACACAATTTATTCAGTAAATGTTTAAAATCATGATAAAAAAAAGTTTCGGGCCAATTTGAAATCTGCCCGAAACTTGTCTGTTCTCCTATCGTTTGTGCTTATTAATTCTCTTTTTTATGCTTTGCTTCCCGAAGATTTTACCTTTAGAAACATATATGCAAGTCCGAGGCCTAATCCCGCCATTACTGCCAGTCTTGTTTTTTTGGAAGGAACAGGCAAAATGGTTTCGCCGTAAATCCGGTGTGGCTCTGAAGATGGCTCAAGGACATTCCCTGAATCAGACGGCGCATTTTTAAGCTTCATCATCATCCTCATGCCCGCAGAAGCTGTGTTGATGACTGGTTTTGGAAACAGTTTATACATTCCCGTAAGAATTCGTGAAGTAATGTCAGGGAAAAGGTTTTTCTGAGGATTTTTTGCCAATTCCACAAATTTCGCTGCCGTATCTCTGGGATCGGACGCAAAAGGCGGAATTTTAAAATCGAGCCCTGAAAACTTTGCCGAATGCATATTACCCGTAGAGCGCTGGATCTGCGGATAAAGATTACAGATATGTATGTTCGGGAAATCGGAAATTTCACCATGGAGACATTCCATCATCCCGCGAATCCCGAATTTTGTGGCCGAATAGACCGCACTGTAAGGTGCAGGCATAAAACCTCCTATCGAGACATTATTGATGAGTACTCCGTCTTCCTGTCTTTTAAATACCGGTAAGACACTGTAAGCGCCATGCATGTAGCCAAAGAGATTGGTTTTTATAACCTGCTCATTGACATCCATCGGAATTTCCTCGAACTTTCCACTGGCCATCACACCCGCATTGTTGATCCATATATCGATTCTTCCGTTAAATTGTAAGGCTTTATTGGCAAGATTCTGGACATCTGCGGCTATGGATACATCGGTGGGAACTGCCAGCGCAGCAACCCCGAGATCCCGGCATAAGGCCACCGTTTCATCCAGGGCTTCTTTTCCTCTTGCTGCGACAACGATATTGCAGCCTTCAAGGGCAAACGCTTCGGCTGCTGCTCTTCCTACTCCACTGCTTCCTCCGGTGATGACCACAGTTTTTCCTTTCAGGCTTTGTTGGATTTCATTATTGGATTTCATTTTGCAATTGGTTTTGGTTGGTTATCTAAAGAAGAACCTATTATTATGCCACAAATAGGTACCGCCGGCAATTAGTTTTTCAAATAAAAAACCCAAAGATCATTTGGGGACTATATTATTCTTCAAAAATGAGTCTGCCGTTGAAAGGTTCGCTCCAGCATATAAAAATGCTGTCATTGTGCCTTTTAATCTGGGCCTGTATTGTCTCGTAGCCGCCATCCCCGGTTTCTCTTTCAACAATAAGATTCGATCCTTCACCGATATTCCTTTTCCTGAATTCAACCTGATAGAGGTTGGACGATTCATCGAGAATAAAATCTGACTTGATAAAATTTCTGTGTGCCAGATCATTATATTTTTAAAGAGTATAGAATAAACCATGCCAACCATTCTGATTATTATTTTTTCTTAAAATATCTTAAATAATATTAAAAAATTCTGTGAGTGTTTTTTATGGCATAATATTTTAATACTAATTAATACTCATGTTTAATTTGAGTTTTCATGGTTATTAGTTTTTATCCTCAGTTTTCTGAGGATTTTTTGTTTTTATAACCTCATTAATGTGAATGTTTCAAAATTGGGATATAAATGAAATTTAATTAAAGATAAGTAGTAAACTAAACCTTCTTTTCAAAAAACCATATTTTTCATTTTAATGCAAATCAAAAGAGCGACTCCTGAAAGCCGCTCTCCATTTATATCGATTTGTTGTGTCATTTTTTTAAATGGCGTAAGCGCCTTTATTCTGAAAAACATTAATTCCCTCAATTTTATCCTTCTGAATATTGTAAATCATTTCTACCGTGAAATGAGAAATTTCATATAAAACATATTTCAGGGTATTAACAGTCCTTTCATTCATTACCCGTCCCTGATTCATCACTAAACTGAATTGATCCTGATTAGGCATATTTTTAAAATCGTAATAAGAAATATTCATAGCTGATGTTTTAATACTTTGGTTATCAATAGACAATTTCTTTGCCAAATTTTGTTAATAATTACTTTTTTATGCATTTATGGTATTAATAATTATTTTCAGCTATTCAAAATCTATTTTTACAGCTCGCGGATCAGCCTGAAAGTAAGGTTTATTCTCGGTTTCATGAGTTTTGCAGATTTTGCGATGCGGTGTTCCCAACTCATCTGCAGATCACCTTTCATGATCAGCAGTGAGCCGTGTCCCAGGGCAATGCTGTATTTATTCTGATGGTCATCAGCTTTTCTGAAATCAAAATTCCTTACCTGTCCCAGACTGATGGAAGCAATTACCGGCCGATTGCCCAATTCACTTTCCTTGTCACGATGCCAGGCTACCGAATCATTTCCGTCACGATAGAGATTAAGAAGAACAGAATTAAACCGGTACCCTGATCGTTCTTCGAGCTTTTCTTTTAAGATAAGCAGTTCCGGGGACCACTCGCTGACATTGAAATCATTATTCCCCAAATGATACCTTTTACGGCTGTCTCCATACCATGCTGTGAGGCGGGGCGTCACAACGTTTTTATCATACATTTTCCGTGAAGTCTGCTTCCAGGGAGCAGTAGACAAAAGTTTTTCCAGAAGATCATCCGCTTCCTTCTGTTCCAGAAAATGTTCGGTATATTCCAGAAGTTCTTGGGGAAATTCATAATATTCATCCGGACCGAATAAACTTAGCTGACTCATTATTTTTCCTTTAAATCTCTGGTAATCTGTTTTTCCGCATTTTTTGCTTTCTCTTCCTGGGCTTCTTTTTCCTTACGCTGCTGTCGCTTTGTTTTTTTCTCAGCTCTTCTTTCCTGGCGGATGACTTTATTGTTCTTTGTGTTATAGGCTTCATACAGAATGCCCTGTCCTTTTTTACTGAAAATTTTTATTTTATGATTTTCATGCGTTCCCGTTACCACAACAGGAAAGCCGATGAGCCCGCCCGGAAGAATCCCGATCCTGACTTTCAGATCAAGCAAACCGTTGAAGCTGGTCGTTCCGCTGATGCTGGGACGCAAAATGGAAACCCTGAACGTAAATTTATCCACATGGATCAGATTATTTTTAATATGGGTCTCAATATTGACCCCTTTCATATCCGGATTATTGAATGCTTTGGCCCCGATATTATCACCTACCGCCGACAGCATCTTCAGGTTTTTTACTTCAACATCACGTAGATTGACAATTCCTCCACCCTCAAGAGAAGGATAAATAGGCTTCATATTTTTGTCAAAATCACCTTTCAATTTATAATCAATGGATACGATTCCTTTTACGTTTTTGGCGGCAGTCGCCATTTCGCGCACCATATCAATTTCTTTGTAAGCACGCTGAACATCAAAATCAAGCACTTTCAGCGCAATATCATAATTGGCGGTAAGCGGAGATTCGTCCTGATATCTTGCATCAATGTTCATTTTGCTTCCGATGATATCGAAAGAAGTATTTTTAAGATACACCTGACCTTTATCTACGGAAGCCTCCCCTTTAAAATGGTTTAAGGCTAAACCCTTAAATTCAACCTTGCGGATATTCGTTTGTAGTGAAACATCGAGATTTTTCGGGATGATCACCACACCGCTGCTTTTCGGATTTTCTACTTTTGCATACTCTACATCAATACATTTTTTTGAATTATCTCCATTTTTAAGGGCCATAAATTCGTCGATGAGCACATAGTTGGAGTTCAAACCGAATTTTCCATGTAGTGTCCCTTTCCGTTCAATAAAATAATTGATGGTATTGAGAAGATAGCCGTTCAGGGCAAAATCAGATTTTCCGTAAGTGGCAAAAAACTTTGTGAACCACATTTTTTCGTTTTCAAAACGGAAATTACCTTCTTTAATAAAAAATGATTTAGGTAAAAATTCGGTGGTTGCTCTGATATTTTTTAATATTAAATTTCCCTTATTGTCGAGTTTGCTGTACTGACCCGTCGTTGCATAGCTTTGTCTACCGTTTAAAGACAAATCAGCCATGATCAGCCCGCTCACATCAAATCCTTTTTTGGCAAACACCCGGTAAATTCTGCCAACATTCAGTACGCCTTTAGCCCTTACTTTATATAGAATATCCTCAAAATTCTGTAGGTCAGCATTTACGAAAACCGGATTACCTTCAAAATCAAATCGGAAGGGATCCAGTTTTACGCCAAGACTTTTAAAGGTTCCGTCGGTATTGATGATATTGGCGATGATATTAATGTTGCGGATCGGATTCGGGTAATATTTGGTTTTCAGCCAGCCATCTTTGAGATTGAGGTAGCCATTTGTTTTCGGGAATAATTTCTTATCGAGACTGAAAATTCCGTTGGCCTTAATATTGGTATCCAGCAGTCCTCTAACATCAATATCTTTCAGTCCCAACGCCTGATCAAGGGTCTGAAGATCGACAGCACCTTTTATATCCGCGTTTACCTGCATTTCATTCAGACCTTTGGTTTTTACGGCAGCCTTAAAACTGTTTTTAGGGCCAAGATCAAATGCCAGATTCTTGAGGTCAACAGCCAGCTGATCCGTATCAAGGGAAGGCAGATCGACATTAAGATCCATATTCAGATGGTTCATTGGAACCGGCGCTTTCCCGTTGGACACAAAACCGTCGCTCACGAGTAATCTCGCCTTAAGCCGGGGTTTCAGGTTTTGCTGTTCGCTGAAGCGGCCTTTCAGATTAAAGAAAAGATCACTGTTGCCCTCAATTTTGGTATCCTTTGCCCAATCGAGATACTGTGGTGGAAGTACGGAAATCATATCCCGAATGGTGGTTTTCTCCGAAGCCGCTTTAATATCAAGATTATATCCGTCTTTAAGAATGCTTAAAAAACCCGTAAACTTCAATGGGAGCTCATTGATTCTCAGCTCGTTCTTCCGGAGGACAAAAGTCAGTGCATTGGTATTGATTCTCGTGATGAGATCTGCATGCAGCGTTTTTTGTTTGGCGTAGTAAATTCTGTTGAGGCTGAAGTCTAATTTATTAATATCAAGGTCGGTTTCGAGATCAAAGATATCTTCGCTCAGGCCACCTTTTCCGGTATAATTCAGTCCCTTTGCGTCTACCAGAATCCGCGCCGAGTGGTCTCTGTATTTAATATTCCAGTTTTTAAGTTTAATAAGATCCAGCTTGATGGAGGTTCCGGTGCCCGCCGTATCTTTCGGCTTTTGAGAGGGCTTGGACACATAGACATTATAATTTGCTTCTCCTTTGCTGTTGACAAACACATTTCCATAAGCGTCGGTCACATAGATTTCGTCGATCTTTACCTGCCGGTCAAAGATCAGGTTTTTCAGGTTAATGCCTACCGCCACTTCCCTGGCAGATAATAAAGTATCTTGCTGAAACGGCTTTGAACCTTTTAATAAAAAATCATCCACGGAAACGGTCAGCGACGGAAAATGCCTGAAAAAAGTAAGATGTGTCCTTCTGTAATCCAGCTTTCCGGCAAGATGCTGGTTCGCAAATATTTTCACCTGCTCCGAGATGGTTCCCGGAAATAAAATCGGTAGGATAAACATTAAAAAAAGAATGGATGCTATAGAAATACCCATCCACTTTAGAATTTTAATCATTATTTTTTTAAACCGTCCCATCAGCATGTAATTTTGAGTTTAATAATTTACCCTTATCTAAAATCAAGCCACATCCTTAAGAATAGACTGTACCGGTACCACAAAGCATTAATTATTAAACAAGAATCGTACTGATGGCATAATTTATTCATTAGCCCAAAAATTAAAAAATATCATTATGAACTTCACTGAAGCCAAAGAACATAAAAAAGAATCGCTAAAGAATGCCGACGACTCGGTGCTGAATCTCTTCCATGTTGTGATCACTCCCTCCAAAACCGAAGAAAGCGCAAAATTTATTGAGGATTTTCTGAAATCTCCGGAATCATTTAATGATGAAAGCTGTAAAGAATATTGCTCCGACGGAGATTATGAAGTGGTCAGCTTTAAAAAAGAATCCGGCCATGAATCATCTTGAATCTGATGCAAGAATATTTTCAAGCTGAATGATGAATCCTGCCTGCGCGGGATTTATTTTTTCCTTTGCTTCATCCGAGGAAAACCATACCCAACGGTCCACTTCGGGAATTTGGATTTTTCTTCCTGATCTCGGTGGCCAGTCGATCGTGATGAGATTGCTTTCCATATCTGAAGTGTCGATATCCTGTTCCAGCGCCCAGGCAAATACCTTTTTCCCTCCTTTCTGAGCAATGGGATCTAGCTCTGTAAAATGGCCGTCGATAGTTTTTCCGGTTTCTTCTGAAAATTCTGTCTTTGCTCTCTGCAAAAGATCTTCGCCTTCAGAAGCCTCTCCTTTCGGAACAGACCAAGACCCGATATTCTTATTTTTCCAGAAAGGTCCGCCCGGATGTACAAGGAAATAAAAAATGTCGTCTTTTTCCCTTTTAAACAATAAAATTCCGGCACTTATCTTCATACATTACCAGCTGCTTAGGCCGTTTTCGAGTGCTTTAAGGTAGTTTTCCTCATCAAAAGAATAGAGATCGGGTGCTTTGTGGGCACCTCCTTTCCTTTGCTCGTCAAGTTTTTTGAGGATTCCCAGATTTTTGATCTTCCGGTAAAAGTTTCCCCGGTTGAGCTCCTTGCCCAGAATGACCTCATACAGTTTTTGAAGTTCCGAAAGGGTAAACTTTTCCGGTAACAGATTATATCCTATCGGCTTATGAGAAATTTTTTCCCTTAAGGTTAAAAGTGCTTTTTCAATGATATCCCGGTGATCCATGGCCAGCTCAATATCCGGAAGTTTGCTCAGGTAGATCCATTCGCAGGTCTCACTGTATTCATCGGTAATAAGATTAAAACGGTCCGGATTGTAAAGCGCATAATAGCCGATGGTAACGAATCTCTGCTTGTGAAAGAGTGTCTCGTCAAAATCTTCGAAATAAAATTCACTCCTGTTCTTTTTACCGAAAACGCCGAATTCTTCGAGATAAACATCACTGATCCCTGCCCTTTCTTTTAAAATACGAACCACGGCCTCGTCAAGATCTTCATCTTTTCGTACATAGCCGCCGGGCAGAAGCCACTGTTTGCGGTAATTCATTTTAAGAAGGAGAACCTTCAGTTCATTCTGATCAAAACCGAAAATAACGGGATCGGCAGAAAGATGAGGCAGGAAAACCTCTTTATGCTGATTAGATTTATTTAAAATTTGTTGTTTGGAATCCATCGCGGAATTTGGGAAAATTTTATTTAAACAAATCTAGTAAAAATCTCACAGAATAAAAAAATGCCTTCCCAACGTACTTTTTGGGAGATATTTTGGTTATTTCTAACCATTGATTCTTACTGAAACAATGAAAACTAACTTTAGAATCGATTAATAAACAATTAACAATCAATACTTTATACATCATGTTAAATTTCATTAACATTTTTTTGCATAATTCAGATAAAGAATGTAGTATTGTAATGATTCATAAAGAAGCAATGAATTTAAACACTGAGCTGAACAAAATTACTTTGAGGATTACTCTCTCCTGGAGTATGAAAACTGTTGAAAGGTAATAGAATCTTTCTCGCCGAAATAAGCAGAATAACCTGCTGAAATTTTCGGGAATCTGATGCTGAGGGAAACCGGCTAAACACAATACCGGTGCTGAATAAAGTTTCATCCACATTTTTTTTGGATGCAGGATAAACTATGCCTTTAAAAACGTACGAAACAACTATAAGAAATTTAGACAACTAAGAAATGAGAAAATCAACTTTTAAAATTTCAGCATTGGGCCTCATGCTTTCCTTCGCCACCGCATTCGGACAGGAAACAACAGACAGTGCTTCCGTGAAAACAGCCGTAAAAGCAGTTATTAAAAGTGAAGAAGGTGTAAAAACCGTTACCACTTCCTCCAAGGAAGACAATAACCGGAATGTAATGCTGAATGCAGCAAACAATACCAGTCCCAGAGATGTAAATATCGGGCTCCCTTCCACCGTAGGAGGAATAACCATTCTTGAAAACGATCTTCCTGCCGTGTATTTTTTCTGGCCCGAGCTTCCGAATAAAACCTGGAGACAAAGCGTCGACCTTGAGAAAACAGGTCTTCTCAAAATGGATCAGCTGACCAACACCATGGGCGACCTTGGTTTTGCCGTGAATTCTTACTCACAAACCGGCACCAAAGATTTCAAGTTGAAAGGAAAACTCACAACGAGTACTTTCGGATGGCTGCAGGGAGACGTAAATGCTTCCGGACCGATTTCTAAAAACGGCTGGACCTACACCGTAGGCGCTTTTGTGAACTTTGATCCAAGCACCTATAAGCTGGGATTTGCACGAAATGCAGATGAGACCAAGATTTTCAGAGCTGGTCTCACCAAATACTTCAATGATGACAAGGGTAAAATCTCCATCTTATACAAATACGCAGACTCTTACAGCATCACCAATTATGCCGTATTCCAATACGGGCCTGAAGGTAAAGTCACTGAGCTTGACAACTTCAAAATCGGAAGGGATTCTTACGTGGTGAGAGACGGACTGATGAAAGTGAAAGACATTCTTACCGGTGAATATTCTTGGAGATCGATGAGCGGAAATGACAACAGGTCAAAA
>JBMDXW010000160.1:0-2842 GCA_048594965.1 Chryseobacterium sp. | reverse complement strand
ATATGAAGTTAAAACTGAGATAAAATCTCATATTGTCGAACTGAAATATTTTAGGATGAGCTGTAGTGATTGAGAGTTTAACAAAAGAATCCCGGAAAACCCAATTCCCGGGATTCTATTTTTTATTTTAAACGAAATTTACTTTTTCGTCAGCCTTTTAAATTTAACAAAAGATGCGATCGCTAAGGCAAGCATGACTGAAAGACCGATGTATACCCATGCCGGAACCGGAACCGGATCTCCTGCTGCATACGAGTGAAGTCCGCTCAGGTAATAATTTACCCCGAAATAGGTCATTACCATCGAACAGAAAGCAAACATCGTCGCTACATGGAAAGCCCATCTGCTTCTTAAGCCCGGAACCAGTCTCATGTGAAGGACAAAGGCATACACCATGATCGAAATGAAAGCCCAGGTTTCCTTTGGATCCCAGCTCCAGTATCTACCCCACGATTCGTTGGCCCAGATTCCTCCGAGGAAGTTTCCTACAGTAAGGGCAAATAAACCGATGGTAAGGGACATTTCAGAAACAATGGCTAACTCTTTTAAAGTTGTATCATGATGAATGCTGTGCGTAGTTTTATTTGAAATAATATAGAACACCAAACTGATTACGGCAATAATCATCGACAGTGCGAAGAATCCGTAGCTGGAAGTAATAATCGCCACGTGTACAATCAGCCAATAAGATTTCAATACAGGAACAAGCGGCGTAATCTGTGGATCAAGAGCGGAACCTCCGTGCGCAAACCCCATCATAATAACGGCTACCATAAATCCGGCTGCCGGAATCAGGGCATTTGAATTTCGGTACAGGAACAATCCTGCTGAAATACCCACCCATGAGATAAAGATGATCGCTTCGTATCCGTTACTCCATGGTGCGTGACCGGAAATATACCATCTCGCGATCAGGCCAAGGAAATGAAATACATATCCTACAGCACCGATGACAATAACCGCCTTAATTACTTTTTTTAAATTTTTATTAGACCTGAATAATTCTACAAAACCTAAGATCAGAAGAAGCCCTCCAATGATCGTATAGAAAATCAATAATTTGAAATTGATGTTTACTTTGTTCATAAAAACTTCAAGATCAACTTTGGATTTGGCAGGTACTACGGCCTTGCCCCATTTTTGCTGATAGTCTGAAAGTTTAGCCAGCTCCGTATCGGCCTTTGACCAGTTCCCTGATTTTTCTGCCTGCAAAACTTCCGCGAAATAAGGTCCCATTACCTGCTGAGATTCTACATCCGGTTCCATTTTCTGGTCCAGCCAAGAATGCCACGTATGATTGGCATCATTTTTCACCGGAACGATTCTCATAAACTGGCCGCTGAAAAATTCATTGAAGATCTGAACTCTTTCATTGACTGCAATTACTTCTTTGTCATAATTGGTCTGTTCGGATGCTTTTTTACGGAATGCCGTATTATAATCGCTTTCAAGGATATATTTCAGGTTTCCGTTGGCATCTGCAGGGAAAAGATTCATCAGGGAAGTATATCCTTCCTCATCTGCTTTTGTTTTTTTCTGCAGTTCATCGCCTCCTTTTGTACCTACCTTAATCATCGGAACCATTGTCCAGCTCGGTGTGTCGATGTTTACGGATAAAAACCACTGATTTGCAGTAAGCGATTTTCCATCGGTTCCTTTAAATTCGTCTTTTTTGTATAGTTTTCTTAAAACATCAAGCGCCTGGGTGTTGATCGGTACAATTCGTCCCTCAAAATTCTGAACCAGGAGATACCCGAATTTATCCGCATGCTCTTTATCTATTTTGTTTCGGGCGATGATCTCGTCTGCCGAAACCGTTTTCATTTTTGTAAAAGGCTGTGCACCTTGTGGCTGAACCGTTTCAGGTGCAGGCGCGTGATTGTGGCCGTCTCCTTCCGCGTGGATGTGCTCTTTGCTGCCATCGGTGGTTCCGTGGGTTTCAATTTTCTGAGCATTAAGACCGAAACTTAACAGCAGTAAAAGTACGGTTGCCGCTCTTTTTTTATTGACGTCTTTCAGCATTTTGTTTAATTTCCAGAAATGAGTTCCCTTCCAGAAGAACATAAAGAACATGCCTCCGAATAAGAATGTGTAACCAATGTAAGAAATAATAGTTCCCCAGAAATCGTGGTTCACGGAAAGTACGGTTCCCATTCTGTCCGGATCAAAACTCGACTGGAAGAATCGGTATCCTTTATGGTTTAACACGTGGTTCATATAGATTTTAAATGGCGTCTGCTTTCCTTCATCGATGATCTTGATATGGCTCTCGTAAGCACTTGGCGATGAACTTCCCGGATAGGTTTCCATTACGAAATCATCCAGTTTTAAAGAAAACGGCGTATTGTATACTTTCGGGCCGAAACCGATCATAATATTCAGTCCGTCCATGGTGACCTGCTTGTAAGCATTTGGATTTCCTTTTTCAACGGAAAGATCTACCAGCTGCTTGGTTTTCGGACCCTGGATTTCAACCGTAAGCATGTCGGGAACGGCCTGGTCTTTTTTCCTGTCTCCCTCAACCGCCATTAATTTTCCTTTTTTAAGACCTTCAGGAACAACCAGTTTAAGCTCATTAATTGAATATAAACTTCTTAAAACCAGTGGCTGAAATTCATCCTTTTTCGTATTTCCAGTCGCCTGGGTTGCCATGGTCATATAGCTCGCATCAACAGGCGTTTTGATGAATAATTTTCCGCCTTCATTTTTAAATTCTACGGCACCTTCGATCGGCCTGTTGAAAGTCACCAGCGTTCCGTTGATCGATTTGGTTTCTCCCGGTTTAATGAAAATATTCTGTCTTCCGGTTTGTCCGGTGGATACCAGGTGCAGGTATTCTGCG
>JBMDXW010000016.1:0-6041 GCA_048594965.1 Chryseobacterium sp. | reverse complement strand
ATAAAAAAAAGAAAAAATATCTTTCTTATAATCATGGTTTGGCTATTTATCTTTCTACAAATATCGTATCCCTTTTGATGATTTTTTTTACGACAATCACTCTTTGAGGGGCTTCATAAAAGGAATCTTTCGGTATTATTTTTTTGCCGTTCTTTTTTGTATCAATACTTTTCTCATCATTGGTTTGCTGAAGTTTATATGAGCTTTTTTTCTTCACATCCGCAATATCTTCACTTTTTATCTTTTCATCGGATAAGTTTCCGTTTATTTTGTCCACTTTCTTTTCTTCGGTTGGTTTTTGAATTTTAGCGACATTCTTTACATTCGTTTGCCCCGATGATGAACTTAAGGGATTTTTTACAGATAAATTTTTTTGATGATTAACTAAGAATAATGAGGTTATGATAATGACCAGAAAAGTTGTACCGATTATTATTTTAGTTTTAAAAGATTTTCCTGTAGATGCAATGGCAGCATTTCCAATTTTTATATCTGAGGGAATCTGAAGATTTTTTGAAGGAGATATTTTAAATTCAGCAAATTTGCTTTGAAACGTTTGTGCCAAAAGCAACCCGCCAAGCCCGAATATAACAAGCAGCTGTGCTATTTTATTTTTCGGTGTATTTTGACTAATAACATTGTTTAGCAAATAATTCTGAACCGATTTTTTTGCTCTCAGGAGATGGGATTTTGAAGTATTTACCGTTATCCCCAATAGCCCGGAAATTTCAGCATGTGAATGATTTTCAATAAAATATAAATTGAAGACCGATTTGTGATGGGGCGGAAGATTGTCGATGGACGACAGCAGTTCTTCATTGGTAAAATCGTAAATGAAGACATTTTTTTCTTCGAAAATAGGATGTTCCATTTCTGTATAAGTATCTGGAATTTCTGATGGTTCTGTGGAAACAAATGTATCTTTGCTATGTTTACGGATGTGCTGCAAAGCATTGTTGACGACAATTTTTTTGAGCCATGCAAACAGTGCTTTCTCATCATTGAGCTGATGGTTTTTCTGAATTGCCGTGATGAAACTATCCTGCACAATATCTTCTGCTGTATAAATATCCTGTATATATCTGCGGCAAATCCCCAAAAGTTTTGGGGATAAACCTGAATAAATTTTGTTCCAATCCGGCTTTATTTTAGACATAGTTTTTAGTTTTCTACAACATATATTGAATTGAATGTTGAGGTGTAGTTTACAGTTCCGTTTTGTGTACCGTTTATACTTTGAGCTTCCACGCCATTGATAAATACTTTACCAAGATACGTATTATTTGGAGTGCTGTATTTTATCATAAATACATTATTGTTTAAAACAAATAAATCCTGAATAGAAGTTAAAGAGGAAAAACCTGTACTGATAATGTTATTATTTTTGAAATATTCATTTCCCTGGTTGTAGTAAGTTGTGTAAAGATCATTGGTTTCAGGATCAGAAGTAATCTTTCCATAGAAAGGTAAGCTTATTGTGTAATCACCGATCAGTGTTTCTGTATTTGATAAAACATTTTTGGAATAATATTTTGCATTTTTCTGGAAAAGAAGATGTAATCCGTTATTATTTTTAGCAAAGTTGAATACATAATTAGGATTTCCCAACGAATTGAAAGCCGTATTTTTAAAATATCCTCTGTCAGTATTCTGGTTATTATCAACAACAAGAGCTGATACATAAACATCTGAACCGTTGATAATAACTCCTTCAGCAGAATCGATGTATTGACTTTTATGAAGTATCGTCTTTGCCCCGTTTTTCCAGTAACAAAGTTCATATCTCTCATCAGGATTGGCAGGTGAAAGATTTTCAACATAACCTGCAAAATAAATATCTCCATTATTAACTGCAAACGCAGTAATATCATTCTGTGCTGTAGAAGGAATTCCCAGATACTGCATAATCTCGTTCTTGGTATTGTTTTTCCAGAAATAATGTATGGATTTAAATGATGTCGGTGTCATTCCGATACTTCCCGTTACATAAATATTGCTATTTTCCACCTTGATTTCCAAAGGTGATAAATTGTCTCCCCCAATAAGGTCGGTTTTTACATTGTTTTTCCAATAGCAGGCTTTGCTGTTTTCTTTTCCTGCAATATAAACATCATAAGACTGTGGAATCGTACCTGCTGTTTCATCATTAACTTCAGTTGTTGTACTGCATGAATTCAGTATTGATAAAACAGATACAAAAAAGGGTAAAAGTAGTTTTTTCATAGAAAATTGTTTTTAAGTTTCTATTACTAAGATGCACAAAGCTGAAAAGGTTGCAGTAAAAAATAAAAAAAGCTCAATTTTTTTTGAGCTTCTGAAATTTTATCTTTTGATGATCGTATTGGTCATGGTGGTATGGCTGATCAGCTGGTTCTTTTCATCTCTGATCTCGATTTCGGAAACATGCATGGTTTTTCCTTTCCGGATAAATCTTGCCACTGCGGTTACCAGTCCGTCTTTTTTGCTCCTTAAATGATTGGTGTTGATATTGGTTCCGACGCCGAAATGTTTTTCTCCGTCAATGAAAATATTGGACAGGCTTGAGCCCATAGTTTCCGCCAGCACACAGCTTGCCCCGCCGTGCATAATCCCGAAAGGCTGATGGATTCTCGGTAAAACCGGCATGGTAGCTGTTAAAACTTCATTTTCAACATCGATATCAATAAATTTGATTTCTAAAGTCTTAGCAAAAGTTTCTTCACCCCAGTTGTTGATGAATTCCAGTATTTCTTCCTTTGTTTTATCTTTAATGTACATATATTATGAGTGATGATTGATAAATGATGATTGATAAGTAATTTTGTTAACTTCTAACTTCTAACTTCTAACTTCTAACTTCCGAATCATTCCCCATAATATTTGGATTCCAGTTTTCAGGAACTTTAGGAACGATATCGTTTTTAATGTAATAGTCCTGAATTTCGGTCATGATTTCAGCAAAAGTGGCCGTCTCTATTCTCTCGTAAGGGATGGTGTAGCCCAGATAAATGATTTTTCTTTTGAAATCTCCTGCTGCCAGGACAATCGGAACTTTTGCCGCAAGTGCCATGTGGTAAAACCCTTTTCTCCATTTGGGAACCCAGCTTCTTGTGCCTTCGGGAGTGATTACGAGGCTGAAATCATCTTTAGCAAATTGTTTCGCCACGAAATTCACAAGATCATTTTTCTGGCTTCTGTCGATTCCGATTCCTCCCAGACCTTTTACCAGTCCCCCGTACCATGCTTTGGTGTGGGCATCTTTGATGATTATTTTCAAAGGCTTTTTAAGAGACCAGTAGGCAAGGTTTCCCAGAAGGTATTCCATGTTGTGGGTATGGGGTGCTACCACCAGGATGCATCGGTTGAGGCTGTTGACGTCGCCCTGCAAAACGACTTTCCAACCCATGAGTTTTAATATTATTTTGCCTAAAAGCTTTCTCATAAAATCTGAATTAAAAACAAAAAAGTATAACCAAACTTTGGTTATACTCTACAAATATATTGAAATATTATCGCTCTTAAAATAAACCGCTGATTAAATCTACGATTTTCATTACAATTTCTAGTGCCAGTTGTATCATGATTAGTTAATATTTTTGAGTGTTTTTTGGTTATTCTTTTATTACACAAATGTAAAGTAATTTATTTACATAGCATACTAAATTTTAATTTTTTTAATCCTGATGAGAGAAGAAGGAAGTGAATTTCAAACGGTTGGCTATCCATTCACCCCTTCAGCCACTCTCTGCAGTTTAGTTATTTAGTTTGTATGGAAATTTCGTTTTTACCTTCGTCTACCTTGAAGTCGATGTTGGCTCCCTTCATCTTTTTGATGCTGTGTTTCATAGAATCGATCACTTTATCAGCCTGGCTTCCAGGAACTTTTTTACCATTCACAATGATGCTGTCTTCATCATCGGAATTGTATTCTATCGTGGATCCGTTTACTGTGATTTTGTTTTTTTCGATTTTAATGTTTCCTTCTTCGTCTGTATCCTGCTCGTTATCGTTGATTCCGTCTGCATTGAGGTCCCCGTCGAAGCTTATGAAGTCTTTTTTTACAGGAATAACGATGGTTTTTAAAGGAAGTACGAGTTCGTAATCGATGCTGTAATCTCTGAATCTGTGCTCGTACGGATATTTAATGTAATTTGGAAGAATAACCTTATTGTTTACTATTTCTACCGGAACATTTACATTCAGAGGAAGATTGTATCCTTTAGCCTCTTTCTTGATGATCAGATAAGGTGTCTTGATATCGGCTTTTCTTGTAACATCCAGGTGAATCCAATCTTTTTCATAGACAGAGATTTTATCGGAATAAATATCATCATCGTACCCTTTGAAGTTCTGAGGAATGGTAACCTGCTTGTAATCAACATAAATAGTGTCCGAATTGGTGTTGATGGAAACTTCCTCGGTATCTTCCTTGTGACCTTTCAGGAACATTTCTTTTTTAGCCATGCTTACTCCGAAATAGGCTCCCAGACCAACGGTTGTGAGAAATAACGCACCTAATACCCATCCTATATTTCTTAGTTTTGTCTTCGGGGAGAAAATTTTGATGCTCAGCACGGTAAACAGTACGGCAGGAATTAGTGATCCGATAATAATAAGTGCTGAAAACGCGGTATAAAGACCATCATCATCAAAAAGAAATTTCATTTCATTGGCCCCTGGAAAGTTGGAATCAATACCAAATAAACCGAACAGAACAAATACTCCGATGATGCTTCCAAATGCCATCAATGCGAAGAATATCCCGATGATGTATTTTAGAATGTTCCATACGCCGCTACTTGCGTTGTTGATATAGGGCTTGTTCTCAATATAAATTTCGCCTGCTCTTGTCGTTGTTTCATTCGCAAACTGTACCAGCTTGCTGGATTCTTCCTTTAGGTTATCGAAATTCAGTGGTTTTCCCTTCATTTTCAGAAAGTCGGATGCCGTTTCGGCTTTCGGAAGCACAGCCCATAGGATGAAGTAAAGAAGAATCACTAGAAAAGAAGATCCCGGTGCTACCCACAGAAATAAAAATGCTCCTACCCAGATCAGCCTCATGACTGTAAGATCCATTCCAAAATAAGCGGCAAGACCTGCGCAAACCCCGGCGATTTTCTGTCTTTCAGGATCACGGAACAACTGCTTTTTATCAGAATATTCAGTTCCTGCGCTACCTGTTTTTCTGGTATTCTTTTCAGAATAATAGGCTTCTTCCTGTTCTTCAATCTTTTCAGGGCTTCCGATCTGCGCAATAACCCTTTCTACATCAGAATCATTGATTACTTCACGTTTCGCCATAGAATCTTTGAAGATTTCTACCATTCTGATTTCTATGTCGTGCATTACCTCGTCTGCTTCAGAAGCATCCAGTGAGCTTCTCAGTGCGTTCAGGTAATCGCTTAGCTTTATATATGCGTGTTCTTCTATCGTGAAAGAAAAACCTGCGAGTCCTATTGAGAGTGTTTTGTTCATAGCTTTGTTTTTTAATTTTTTTGAGTAATTTGATTGACTGAATTTGTTAATTCGTTCCAGGTATTCTGAAGTTCATCTAAAAACAGCTTACCCTTTTCAGTGATCTGGTAGTATTTTCTGGGAGGTCCCCCTGTAGATTCTTCCCATCGGTACGAAAGAAACTCACCGTTTTTTAATCTTGTTAAAAGAGGGTAGAGTGTTCCTTCCACGACATCCAGTTTTCCTTTTTTCAGCTCATCGATTAAGTCGGAAACATACATTTCGCGATGATTGATGAGACTTAAAATACAGAATTCCAGAATCCCTTTTCGCATTTGCGCTTTGGTATTTTCAGTATTCATCTTTAATAAGTTTTGTTAATTAGTTATATAATTTTCGAAATCCGGAACCTAGCTAGATGATCCTATTTCGATTTTACATTACAAAGATATGTAATTAAAATGGTATTATGCAATACAAAGTAGTGAAATTATTTTATTAATTTATTTAAGTTATTGATAATCAGGTAAATTATTTTTAAGCCGGAATTTTTGTTTTATGAAAATTAAGATCTTTTTAAAATAAAATTTAAAAAAAATGTGAGATTT
>JBMDXW010000159.1:0-5743 GCA_048594965.1 Chryseobacterium sp. | reverse complement strand
CTCAAGATTATTGGTTCTCTTATTGGCAGCTTCGGTAATTACTTTCAATTGGGAGCTCAACATTTCGGATCCGATTATATACACGTACTGCTTGCCCCTGTTCTCGGGATCATCGCGACCGATCATGTCAATATTAAGATCTGCCACAGTATTGGAAAGCGGAAAAACAGGATGATCAGTATAGTATTCTGATCCGAAAAGCCCATGTTCCTCTCCTGTCACATGAAGAAATAAGACAGATCTTTTCGGTCCTTTTCCTGCTTTTTGTGCACTCCGGAATGCTTTTGCGATTTCCATTACCGCCACTGTTCCGCTTCCGTCATCATCGGCACCGTTATACACCACGCCGTTTTTCGTACCTACATGATCGTAATGTCCCGAAACGACCACAATTTCTTCAGGTTTTTCAGAACCTTCTATAAATGCCAGGATATTTTCGGAGTCCGGAAGATTGGTACCTCCTCGTTTTTTCATAAAATCAGACGGTACTTTCTGGTAATAAGAACCGAGTGCTTCAGGATATGAAATTCCAAGATTTTTATAATAATTCACCATATATTCTCCCGCCCTTTTCTGTCCGGGGCTTCCGGTATCTCGACCTTCCATTTCATCCGAGGCAATGACATACAGGTTTTTCTTTAAGTCAGCGGCATTAATTTGCTTGTAGGCGGAAAGAAAGGCGTTATTACCTTTGACCTTTGTTGAATTCTTAGAAGACGATGCATCAGAAGCCGTTTTTGCCGTTTCACAACTCACTAATATGACCGCTGATACTATCGGAATTAATAATTTTCTCATTTAATAAATTATTTTTTTAAAAATAACAAAAATTTAATTTAAATATCTGTGTGCGTGTAAATTTCTTATATTTGATTTAAATGCAAAATATATGGAGAAAATTTACGGATTTACTCATTACTCTTTTTTTTCTGAAATGTCTGAGCTGGCTGTAAAGAACCACAGCTTTGATCTTTCATTGGGTCTGGCAGATTTTGATATAGACCCGCATCTTAAAGAATACCTGAAAGAGGCTGCCGATTCCTTGACCCACCACTATGAACCGCTTGCCGGAAGTCCACTTCTGATCGACAGCATTATCCGCTACAATTGGAAAAGGCCCAAGCGTATTTTGCTTAATGATAAGCAGGTAACCATCACTCCATGTGCAACCTTTACCTTATATACAGCCCTTAAATGCATTATCAATCAGGGAGATGAAGTGATAGTTATTCAGCCATCCTATTATACATACGGACCTTCGATTGTTTTAAATCATGGAATTCCTGTTTATTATGATCTGGATAACGATTTCAGCATCAATTGGGAAAAATTACAGAACTGTATTTCGGAAAAAACGAAAGCCATTATCGTTAATTCTCCTCAGAATCCCACAGGAAAAGTCTGGTCTCAAAATGACTGGAACCAGCTGTATGATCTTATCAAAAATCAGGAAATTTATCTGATTTCGGAAGAAATTTATGATACGTATTGTTATGACGGAACAGAGCACTACAGCTCATTCATCCATCCTGAGCTTAAGGAGAGAACGTTCTGTATTTTTTCTTTTGGTAAAATGTTTCATTCTACCGGATGGAAAGTGAGTTACCTGATATCTTCGGAAGCCCTCACTTCCAGGTTCAGGTGTCATCAGCAGTACATTTCCTATAGCGCCAATGCTCCCTGCCAGTACGCCATCGCCAAATATCTTGATCTGTTTGACCCTTCCGGGAATCAGCAGATAATGCAGATGAAGAGAGATCTGTTTTGCCAACATATTACGGATACTCCTTTCATCGTAGAGCATAAAACGGAAGGAGCCGTATTTCAGGTCGTCAATTTCAGGAATATTTCACAAACCATGACTGATATCGAATTTTCCAAATGGCTCACGGTAGAGAAAAAAGTGGCCTGCCTTCCGCTTTCTGCTTTTTATAATTCAAGGAAAGATTCAGATTACGTACGTTTTAGCTTTGCCAAAAATGACGACCTGATTATCAATGCATTGCAGCATCTTAAAAAAAACATTTAGTTTTAACCAAAAAATAAGCACCGCAAATAGCAGTGCTTAGGTATTGATATGATTAAGGATTAAAAACTTAAAACCCTTACGTCAATTCTCCGGTTTTTGGCCATACATTCTTCGGTATCGCTGGCTACACAAACCGGGTGCTGAGATCCATAACCTTCCGCTTCCACCCTGTCGCCGGCAATTCCCAATTCCAATAATTTCAGTTTTGCCGTTTGAGCTCTCAAATTGGAAAGCTTCTGGTTGCTTTCCTCATTTCCCGTATTGTCGGTATAACCTCCCAGTTTTATTTTCATTTCAGGATAAGCATTCATGATTTCCACCAGATTCAGAAGCTGGGCTTCAGCTCCCGTCTTCAGCTCACTTGAGCCGGTTTCAAAATAAAGATTTTCTATGGTAAACCATCTGTTCGGATCCAGCAATGCCTGATCTTTATTCTTAACCATATTGTACATATTGTACAGCTGACTGTTTTCACCAATGGAAATTTTCTTTCCGCCTTTCAGCTGAACTTCTTTTAAAGCTCCTGTGTCATAGACAAAGTCTCCGTTTTCATTCAGATATCCTTTTATTTCAGCGGGAACTACTGCTACGGAATCATTTCCTGTTGCCACAGCAGTACTTTTCATTCCGGTAAGGCTCTCGATCTTTGCTTTTCTGTTGGATTCTATTTTGTCCTTATGCAGAACGGCAAGTGTGGGTGCAATTACCAGAGAGACGATAGACATTAATTTTATCAAAATATTCATAGAAGGTCCTGAAGTGTCTTTAAAAGGGTCACCAACCGTATCTCCTGTAACGGATGCTTTATGAGGTTCTGATCCTTTGTAGTAGGTCTGTCCGTTGATGTTAACGCCTTTTTCAAAAGATTTTTTAGCGTTGTCCCATGCACCTCCGGCATTATTCTGGAACATTCCCATCAGAACGCCGCTCACGGTTGCTCCGGCAAGAAATCCGCCCAGTACTTCAGGTCCGAAAATAAAACCGATCAGTAAAGGTGAGACAATAGCAATCGCTCCGGGGAGCATCATTTTTCTAATGGAGGCATCGGTGGAGATAGCAACGCACTTTTCGTATTCGGGCTGTGCTTTTCCTTCGAGAATACCGGGAATTTCACGGAACTGTCTTCTTACTTCTTCCACCATCGCCATGGCAGCCTGTCCGACTGCTGTGATTGCGAGAGAAGAGAATATGAAAGGAATCATTCCGCCGACGAACAGTCCCGCTAAAACATCCGCTCTGTATATGTCAATTCCGTCAATGCCTGCAATTCCCACAAACGCAGCAAAAAGAGCAAGGGCCGTTAAAGCTGCTGATGCAATGGCAAATCCTTTTCCGGTAGCGGCCGTGGTATTACCTACCGCATCAAGAATATCTGTTTTTTCACGGACTTCTTTAGGGAGTTCACTCATTTCTGCAATTCCTCCGGCGTTATCGGCAATAGGCCCGAAAGCGTCAATCGCAAGCTGCATGGCTGTGGTAGCCATCATTCCGGCTGCTGCGATGGCCACCCCGTACAATCCGGCACAAAGATAAGATCCGTAAATACCACCCGCTAAGACGATGATGGGCAGTAAGGTAGATTCCATCCCAACGGAAAGCCCGCCGATGATGTTGGTGGCATGACCAGTGGAAGACTGCCTCACGATGCTGGAAACAGGCCTTTTGCCCATTGCCGTATAATATTCTGTGATGATACTCATTAATGTTCCCACGACGAGTCCAACCATGATCGCACCAAAAACTCCCATTTTTGAAAATTCGTGACCGCGGAGCACCATTTCTTCAGGTAGTATATAATTTACAAGGAAATAAGAAGATATCGCCGTGATAACGATACTTCCCCAGTTTCCGAGATTTAATGCGTTCTGAACACTTGAAGTTGAAGAATCTTCATTGTCGTTTATTCTCACAAATAAAGTTCCTACGATCGAAAACAGTATTCCGGTTCCGGCAATAAGCATCGGCAACAGAATGGGAGCGAAACCTCCGAAAGAGTCTTCAGAAACCGTTTCTCTGCCCAAAACCATGGTAGCCAGAACCGTTGCCACGTAGGAACCGAAGAGATCCGCACCCATCCCGGCAACATCCCCGACATTATCCCCGACGTTATCTGCAATTGTAGCCGGATTTCTGGGGTCATCTTCCGGAATCCCGGCTTCCACCTTCCCTACCAGGTCGGCCCCGACGTCGGCTGCTTTCGTATAAATGCCGCCTCCTACTCTTGCAAATAAAGCAATAGATTCTGCGCCGAGTGAAAAGCCGGTAAGAATCTCAATAGTCCTTTCCATTTCCTGAGAATCCACAGGTGCATCTGGAGCAAATATTTGTTTGATAATTAAAAACAAAGCGCCTAGCCCCAATACGGCAAGACCCGCAACGCCCATTCCCATGACGGAGCCTCCGGTGAAAGAGACTTTCAATGCTTTTGAAAGAGAGGTTTTGGCGGCTTCAGCAGTTCTTACGTTGGCTTTTGTTGCAATTTTCATCCCGATAAAACCTGCAAGGGCCGAAAATACAGCTCCGAAAACAAATGCAAGCCCGATAGTCCAATGAGAATTTGCATTAGTGGAACCCATTACGGCTAATAAAATAGCCACAACAATAACAAAGTAGGCTAAAATCCTGTACTCAGCTTTGAGAAAAGCCATGGCACCGTCAGCGATGTGACCACTGATTATTTTCATCTTTTCATTTCCGGCGTTTTGCTTGCTTACCCAGTTGCTCTGAACGAAGGTATAAATTAAGGCAATGATACCGAAAATGGGTACTAATACGAATAGATCCATAGTTTAATATTTTTTTGGTAATAGAGTATTAAATATAACGAATTATTCTTATCTATTTACTGAAAAATATCATACTTATTTAAAAATCAAAAAGTTAAACGGTTAAGCAATGATTAAATATAATTTTGTAAAGTGGAATATTTCAGTGCTTTTGCTCCGTATGACAAATACAATCTACTATAACCGAGTAGTAAGAAAATAACTAGTTTGTTCCTATTAAATAAAAAAGGATAAATGAAAAATCATTTATCCTTTTTTTTAATAAGAAGAGGTCTATCTATCCTCCGTAATTATTCGCATAATCTTCCTGAGAAGCTCTGATCACTTTTTTGGCATGCTCGGCTCCGTATACTTCCTGGATTCTGCATTTGGCAGGCTCATCCGGTAAGTTTTTGTAAGTCAGGAAATAGTGCATTAATCGTTTCACTTCAGCTTCAGGAAGTTCTGAAATATCTCTGAAATGACCGAAAGCATGGTCACCGATCATAACAGCTACGATTTTATCATCAGCTTCTCCACCGTCGATCATTTTGAAACCACCAATGGGAATAGCTTCCATTAAAAGGCCTCCTGCATGGATATTGTGTGAACTTAAAACACAGATATCAAGCGGATCGTGATCTCCCATAGTAACGTCGGTTGCTCCTCTTTCAATCGCTAAATTCATTACACCTGTATCACAGTAGGTTCTTGGTACAAATCCGTACAATGCCGGAATAATATTTGAAAACTTCTGAGGCCGGTCTACCTTTAAAAATCCGGTTTCTTTATCTACTTCGTATTTAATGGTATCTGAAGGAACGATCTCCACGAAAACATTGACAACGTTTGGCGCATCTTCTCCTGCAGAAATTCCGTGCCATGGATGTGCTTTAAAATTTGGAATCATTATTTAAATTAATTTATTTTTTTGTTAAGCGATTATTAA
>JBMDXW010000158.1:0-6089 GCA_048594965.1 Chryseobacterium sp. | reverse complement strand
CTTTAATGATATTGAATAATTATACGCAAAAGTATCAAATGAGTAGGTTTATTTTTATGGTTTATTTAATAAAATTATGAATTATTTAAACAGATCTATACATTTGCTTAAACTTTAAATCTAAAGAAACAGCCATAAGATCTACATTATATTAAACTAAAACTAGAATTCAGAATTATTAAACATTTATTTAATTATGGTAAAAAACTCTTCTTTTAATGTCAAAAAAGCCATCACCTTACTTAGTTTAGGATTCGCATTTTTTGCAAATGCACAGTCTTGGGACGATATAGGTCCATCGGCAGTTGTTTCAGCTGGAAATTCCAGTTACAATAATCTGATTATTGACGCTTCCGGGAATTATTACGTCTCTTACTATGATGTTTCGGTAGCACAGGGATCTGTACAAAAGTTTGACGGGAGTTCATGGTCTTATCTTGGCGGGTCACCGGGTATTACTCAGGGAATTGCCACTTACAATGCGTTAGCAATGGATACACAAGGTCCTATCTATTACAGCAATCAGTCATTTTCGCCTGTCATGGGTATGGCGGTGAGGAAATTCAGTGCCGGAACATGGAGCGACCTTGCGCCGGCGACAACTTCGATCGTCAATTTTCAGGCTCTGGCCGTTTCACCGGATAATACGCTTTTTGCTTATGGATCAGACGGATTCGGGACCGTAAGAAAGTACAATGATATCGGAGCGTGGGAACAGGTAGGAAATGCAGGTTTTGCAGATGGAGCGACTTTTGCAGAGATGGCAGTCGGTTCGGACAATAATGTATATACCTGCCAGGTAGCAAACGGCTCCGTTAATGTCTATAAAATCAGTGCTAATGCTTCAACGACGGATTCTTGGGTGCTGGTAGGCGGAACTCCTGTGGCCAATACGTACAGCTCAGATAATTCCTATTCGGATATGGCTCTCTACAACAGTACGCCTTTTGTGTCTTATGTCTCAAGTACGGCAGAAGGAAGAAAATTAAATGTGAAAAAATTTGACGGAACGTCATGGGTGCAGGTCGGTAATGCAGACTTCTCCGATACTGTCGTAAACAATACGGCCATTGCAGTTTCGCCGGACGGAACGCCTTATGTGATTGCCGAAGTTTGGGACAGCTCTTCTTCGGATCATGGGAGAAACTTTGTCTATACCCTAAATTCATCTACAGGGAACTGGCAAAAGGTAGGAGGTGATTTTATTTCAACAGGAATATGCGCTTTCAATGATATCGCGGTAGATCCGGTCAATAATTACCTTGTTGTTGCTTATTCTGAAAACGGAACAGTTGTCAAAAGAATCTCACTGAATTCCTTATCCGTAAATGATGTTAAAAAAGAGGAGTCATTTGCGGTATATCCCAACCCTACGACAGGTGTAATCAATATTAAAAATGATAAAAAGCTGAAATCCGCTGAAGTTACAAATGCTTCAGGACAGATTATGAATGCCCGAATTACTGATCAGCAGGTTGATATAACTGATGCTCCGAAAGGAATCTATTTCCTGAAGGCGACCTTAGAAAATGGGAAAACCTCAGTAAAGAAAATCATCAAGAATTAGCAATTATTTAATTAAAAGTAAAAAGTAAAAAGTAAAAAGTAAAAATTTCTTAAATTAAATCAGGCCTGAAAACCTCATTTGAAGTTTTCAGGCTTTTGAATTGAATGATTTACTTCAGACTGCATCATTTCAGCTTTAACCCAAACACTTACGGAACAGGGGTTTACACTGAAAATAGCTTTTCCATCTTCATCCGTTCTTATCTCTTCTTTTCTGTCATTAAGAAAATCTTTAAATATTGCGTTTGCGTGTTCTCTTCCAAGATCGATTTCTTTAAACTGTTCTTTATTATTGGAGATGACTGTCACGCACCCGAAAAGGCCGTCTTTTCCGCTTCTTACCCAGGCAATACAATCCGGATGATCAAAATACCTGATCTGCTTTCCTGTTGCGAAACGTTGTCTGGCCTCAAGAAGCTTTGGTAGTATTTCAATTTTGGGCATGGTGATCTTTACATTTTTACCGTCTATAAGATCAGTATATTCTGCGCCGAAAAGATCCGGATAAAACAAACAGGGATAAGCATCTTCAGAAAGTAAGATGATCGCATAAGCGAGAGGCTTAAACCAGCTTCTGACAGCCGATTCCAGAGCCTGAAGCCGTTGGGTGTCGTGGTTTTCTACAAATGAAACCGAGAGTAAAGGCTTGTGTTCCAGGAAACTGCCCTTTAAAATTTGCGAGAGATCATAATCTTTTCCCTCTCTGGAAGCTCTAAAAAAATTGTAATGTAAAGGAGCGTCAAAGCAAGAAATGAGATCGCCCATTTTATCGGAGAAAGCCCTGATTTTTTCGGCATCATCCTTCCAGAATTCGCCAAGTACGAAACAATCAGGATTGAGCTCTGTTTTTATGTAAGTGATCCACTCTTTCAGGAAATCGGATGACAGGTGCTTCAGTGCATCCAGCCTTAAGCCATCTGCTTTCGTTGTTTCCAGATACCATTTGATCCAGTTTTTCATTTCCTGCTTTACATGAGGATTCCGGTACTCTACATCGGCCCCCATGAGGTAGTCGTAGTTTCCAAACTGATGGCTTACATCATTGGTCCATTCAAGTCCGGATTCGTTGTGAATTTTAAAAATTCCATGCATCTCTTTACCGTCTTTGTGAACAATATCAATACCGCTGAAACAGTGATGGTCCCAGATGAAATCTGAATATTTCCCATTTCTCCCCGGAAAAGTAAATTTTGTGTGGACCGACACTTCAAAAGCATCCGAAATCACCTGGTTCCGGTTTTCTTCATCCACCTTATGAACCGTGACGGTCTCCTCTTCGTCGCCACCCATCCTGTGATTGAGCACAATATCGGCGTAGACTGCAATTCCATGATGGTGCGCTTTTTCAATAGCATGGATATATTCTTCCTTAGTGCCATAACGCGTTGGAATCCCTCCTTTCTGATCAAATTCTCCGAGGTCATAGAGATCGTATACATCATATCCTCTTCCGTCAAGACCCAGATTACATTTGGTAGCAGGAGGAAGCCATGCGGCCGTAATGCCCATCTCTCTTAAATATTCTGTCTGTTCTGCAAATTCTTTCCACAGCGGGCCTTCATAATACCAGTGAAAATATTGAATGATTACTCCGTTCATAAATAATAGCAAATCATTTTTAATCATTATCCATCACGAATTTCACGAATAAAATTAATATATAATATGATTGCACTCAACTGTGAAATGCAATGATGTGATTCCGCTCATAATCATTTTGCTTTGGAGATGCTATCTTTGTTAAGCACCTACAAGATAAAGAGATGAAACCTAAACAGATACCGGGAGTTCCTAAGCAAAAAAGCGGGGGATTCCATGATACTGAAAGCATCAGGCAATATAAAGCTACCGATGCCGATGCCAAATTTGAGATCCTGAAAAAGCGTTTGTTTTCTATCAATAAATGGAAAGAGTATTCAGGGAAAGCATCGTCAGAATTTAAGCATTTTAGTGAGTCCGGGCAGCCGGTTGAGAGGATTCCCCAAAGAGGGGATTTCATCAGGATCGGCATTCCTGGCCCGGGTACGGCAGAAGCTGCAGGCTATGACTGGGTAGAGATCATCAACATGGCCCACCACCAGACCGGTAACAAAGAGTCTTATCTCATTTCCTGTCGGCCATCAAAAGATCCTAACCGCCCAAAAAGCCGCATCACTCATTTTTACAGAGCTTCAGCGACTTCCAATATTATGATTTCCAGAGAAGGAGATCTGTTAAAAGCAGGCGTCTACGGCAGGAATGAAAAGCCGAACTTTGATGCGGGATTTATAGATAAAATAAGAAACTTTATGGTTGCTGTAGGAGGAATGATGGGGTTTTCTAAAATCCAGTGGAAGCTCCTGGCAGATGGATTGCTTGATTTTTGAAATAATGATTCATGGATCACTTGGTTGTGATCCATGCATTCATATATTCTCTGTTCATTCGGGCTATATTGTCCAGGGAAATCTTTTTAGGGCATTCCACTTCGCAGGCTCCGATGACGGAGCAGTTTCCGAAACCTTCTTCATCCATGGCTTTAACCATATTCAGCACTCTCCTTTTGGCTTCTACCCTTCCCTGCGGTAAAAGGGCGAAATGAGAAACTTTAGCACCTACGAAAAGCATGGCTGCACCATTCGGGCAACAGGCAACGCAGGCACCACAACTGATACAGGACGCAGCATCCATTGCTTTATCGGCATTTTCTTTAGGCACCGCAACAGCATTGGCATCCAGCGTACTTCCTGAAGTATTTACCGAAATAAATCCTCCTGCTGCCATGATCCTGTCGAAGGCACTCCGGTCCGTAATCAGATCTTTGATGACCGGGAAAGCAATACTTCTCCAGGGTTCCACAACAATGGTCTCGCCATCTGTAAACATCCTCATATGAAGCTGACAGGTGGTAATTCCGGTATCGGGTCCGTGCGCTCTTCCATTGATGTACAGGGAACACATTCCGCAGATGCCCTCCCGGCAGTCGTGGTCAAAAGCGATGGGTTCTTTGTTTTCACGGATCAGCTGTTCATTCAGGATATCCAGCATTTCCAGAAAAGAGGAATCTGTGGAAATATCGGAAACTTTGTATATTTCAAACTGTCCCTTCGTTTTTCTGTTTTTCTGTCTCCAGATTTTCAGGGTAAGATTTAAAGTCTTCTTTGCACTCATATTGTCTTTGGATTTGATGATTTTAAAGATACGCTTAAAGAAAGGTATGTCTTTATGAGCCGCCTCATAAGCATCTGATATTTAGATACCACATCTGGTGTTTTTGGTTAAAGATGGTCTTATAGTTGCAGATTCATCACCAATCAATAATCACCAAATACAATTTATTATGGAAACTAAAACACCAGCAAAAAAAACGGCTGCTAAAAAGACAACGTCAGCAAAGACTACTTCAAAATCAACGGCGAAAACGCCTGCAAAGAAAAGTGCGGCTAAAGAACTGAAAGACCTTTTCGAAGATTCGCTAAAAGATATTTACTGGGCAGAAAAGGCATTGGTGAAAGCATTACCGACGATGATGAAAAATGCCACCGACGAAAAGCTGAAAACTGCCATTGAAAATCACCTTGCTGAAACAGAAACCCATGTGGAAAGACTGGAAGAGTGCTTTAAAGCATTAGGCAAAAAAGCTCAGGCAAAAAAATGTGATGCGATGCAGGGACTTCTTGATGAAGGAAAAAGCATCATTGAAGAAACCGAACCCGGAACCGTAAGAGACGCCGGTATTATCGCCGCAGCCCAGAAAGTGGAACATTATGAAATCGCGACTTACGGTACGCTGGCAGCTTTTGCTAAAGTTTTGCAGGAAGAAGATTGTCTTAAGCATCTTCTGGAAACCCTGAATGAGGAGAAGAAATGTGACCAGTTGCTGACTAAGGTGGCTGATACCAATCTTAACAGCAAGGCGATGTAAGCGTGAAATTTAAACTAAAATATTAAGAGGTCTGCGAAAGACCTCTTTTTTTTGTCTGATCATTCTCAAATGGTGAGGCCATAGGTATTTTTCACCTGTGCCATTACGAAAGTGCTGTGTGTACTTCCGATGGACGGTACCGCGCCGAGGATATTGAATACAAAATTCTGATACTGCTTCATATCTTTCACATATACTTTAAGCAAAAAATCAAAATCCCCGGAGATGCTGTAGCATTCAGCCACTTCTTCAATTTCTAGGATTTCGCGTTCAAACTCTATCGCCAGGTAGCTGTCGTTACTTTTTAATTTGAGCTGACAGTAAACTGTTAATCCCAGATTGAGTTTTTCAGCGTCCAGTAAAGCCGCATATTTTTTGATGTATCCTTCCTGTTCGAGTCTTTTTACCCTTTCGAAAACCGGTGAAGGTGAAAGGTTTACCTCTTTTGCCAGTTCTTTTACAGTTAATTTTGCATCTTTTTGGAGAAGCCTGAGAAGCTGCAAATCTTTATCATCGAGGTTGTCCATAGAATATTATTCTTTAAATGTTGATTTAAAAACAAATATATAGAATTTAATTCTTTAAAAATGATTATAAAAAGTATTTATCCCTTAATTTA
>JBMDXW010000157.1:0-1566 GCA_048594965.1 Chryseobacterium sp. | reverse complement strand
CTCTAGACAAGATTTAAATAAATAACCAGAAAAATGACGAAACAAGTGACGGTCAGTTCGATTATATTTTCTGTACGTCTCGTACGGTTCTTTAAAAAAATACCCGGAGCAGTCGAAGAAAATTGGGAGCGGTATTTTTGGGGGATAAAAAATCCTACTAATATTCCTACTAGGACCAAGTAGAAGGGCCAGTTCGGTGAGATCCCGCGATTAAGAAAAGCCATGGCGAATGCAATCACGTAAATCACTACCTGAATAACCGTAATACTGTAAACCTTTTTTAAATCTTTCGACATCGTTGTGCCCTCCAGTAGAAGAAAAAAATCTTGATTGTAATAGAAGTGCTACGGCGTAACCGAGTTTTATAAAACTAACTGACCAGATTACAACATCCTTTTCAACCGCATAAGCTGTCAATGAAGCGAATCTGCCTCGCATTTGAAAGGCTGTTGTTGGCTGATCACCTATCCGCTATCTCTCGGTTAACTCATCCCTGAATTTCAGGAATAGCTCTTTCGCTTGTCCTGTGCTCATGTTTGTCAGATCTTTGATTTTCTTGACCATGCCAATATCATTTTCGTTTTTTGAAAGCATTTGTCGTGCCATTTCTTCTTTGATTTCTGCTTCTTCTTCCTTCGTTAAATTTCTGACTTCTTTCTTTTTATCAAATAATCCCATCCTGTTCTCCCCTTCTTATAAAATTTATGCGCTTTTCACACTAGCCAGACTGAGCATTCTTTTTATCTAAAATGCGTTTTTCTGTCCATCACTTGATTCCTATACTCTAATCTACCATTTCTGTCGAAACCGAGGAAATGGTTAGTTCTCTTTTTTATTTTTAGGGAAGATATAAAAATAAAACACGGAGCCAATGATAATCGCTGGCGGCACAGAGATACTCAATAGTTTTAAAGCGGTGGTTAACAATACACCAAATTTTTCTTGAATAGAAAGATTCATAATCGTGCTGAAGTCTTGATTGAACGAAGTTATGATCATCGTGACAAAAAAGATCAAGCAAAAACTAATCACCCCATACTTGATACTTACTTTTAAATCCTCATTGTCTTTCTTAGTTTCTTCCAAAAGTAATGTTTCTAATGAGATATCCAATTCTTCGGCTATTTTGATCATATTTTTTTTGCTCGGGTACGTAGCACCTAATTCCCATTTTGAGATCGTCTTGTCACTTACTTCTAATAATTCTGCTAGCATACTTTGCGTTAGCTTATTTTTTTCTCTATATTCTTTCAGCTTCATTGCTAATATCGTTTCTTTCATTTCAACCACTCCTCATCCATTTCTACCCTTCATTTTGACATAAAACCTATTATTTAACAGGAATTCTTGATAAAGAGAGTAGAATAGAGGTGATTTTATGGCTATTTTCGATAGAATCATTCATCAAGCAGATCGTTCTCTCAGTTTTTTGTTAGGTGGTGATATCATCCATTTAAGGAACGATCTGTTTTTTTATTTCCAAAATAAAACTGGGACTGATGAATCAGAAGTGATTTTTCAGCCCCAGTTTACAAGCAAGCCATGGTAAAACATGTGCTGCTATTT
>JBMDXW010000156.1:0-4192 GCA_048594965.1 Chryseobacterium sp. | reverse complement strand
GGAACCCATCTGAATAACGCCGTTTGTACAGCTCTGGTCGTACCCGGCTTGTCAGGATTGTTCTCAAAATTGATGATATAGGCATTTTCGCGGCCGTATACATTATAAACCCCGAATGACCAGGATCCTTTAAAGCGTCTGTCGTTTGAGGGTTCGTAGGTTGCATTAAGATCCATTCGGTGATATGCCGGCATCCGGTCTGCATTTCTGTTGCTGTACTGAAATATGGTTTGCCCGTTGAGTTCATATTTTCCGGTGGGGAAGGTCACGGCATAGCCGGTACTGTACAGGAATAATCCTGAAAAAGACCATTTCGGATTCAGCTGATAAGTGGCGACCACAGAAATATCATGCGTCTTATCCAGTCTGGCATTGTACCATTCACCATTATTGATTCCGTTGATTTTTCTTTCTGTCCTGGAGAGCGTATAGGAAATCCATCCTGTAAGTTTTCCGCTCTTTTTCTTGGCAATGATCTCAAGACCGTAGGCTCTTCCTTTTCCGAAAAGAAGTTCGCTTTCGACATCGCTTCCAGTGTCAAACGTAATTTCGGCGCCGTTTTTATAGTCGATCTGGTTCTGCATCGATTTATAATAAACCTCTGTATTCAGCTCAAAATTATTATTGCTGAAATTTCTGCTGTATCCAATGCTGATCTGGTCGGCTATTTCAGGCTTTACCGTAAGGCTGCTTCCGATCCACTGGTCGGTAGGGTTCCCGCTTCCGCTTGTGCTCAGCAAATGCAGATTCTGCGTATTCCTGGAATATCCTCCCTTGATGCTGCTGACTTCATTAAGCCGGTAATTGGCTGTAATTCTGGGCTCAGGATTGACATACGTCTTTCCGAATTTTCCTTTTTCAATAAATTCCGAATCTGTCAAAACCCCATTTTCATACGTATTGAAAGTGTCACCGCCCAATACACTGAACAGCGCAAGCCTTAAACCATAATTAACCGTAAAACTTTCAGAAACTTTATAATCATCATTGATATACAACGCGTTTTCCCAGGAATATCTCGGGTTCCGCGGATAACTGCTGACGCTCGTTCCCGAAGCACTGCTTGGGGTGATCGTGTGATAAACAGACTGCAGACCAAACTTTACCGAATGATTATTACCCGCAAACCAGCTGAAATCCTGCTTAAGATTCCAGTCCTCAATTTTGGAAGACAGGCCGAAAGTATTATTGTTGCTGCTTAAACTGACATTATAGTTGTAATTGCTGTAAATAAAAGAGGTATTCGAAAATAATTTGCTGTTGATAATGCTGTTCCAGCGGAGCGTAGTGGTGGTATTTCCCCAATCGGTTGAAAAGGTATTTCCCAGCCCCAGCACATCCCTCCCGAAGTATCCGGATAAATAAAGACGGTTATTATCATTGATCTGGTAATTTGCCTTTAAATTCAGATCATAGAAATACAGCTTATTGTTCTTAAAATCGTCGGTCGTTTTCAGAAACAGATCGGCGTACGTTCTCCTTCCTGATACGATGAATGAAGATTTCTCTTTCTGAATTGGTCCTTCAACGCTCAATCTGCTGCTGATGAGGCCGACGCCTCCATTAACATTATAGTCTTTGTTGTTTCCGTCTTTCATCTTGACGTCCAGGACGGAAGACAGTCGTCCGCCATATTGCGCGGGGCTGTTGCCTTTGATGATGCTGACGTCCTTCAGCGCGTCACTGTTGAAGGTACTGAAAAAACCGAGCAGATGCGAAGCATTGTATACCGAAGCCTCATCCAGGAGGATCAGATTCTGATCGGTGGCGCCGCCTCTTACACTGAACCCGCTGTTTCCTTCGCCGGTACTTTTAATGCCGGGCAAAAGCTGTATCGTCTTCATGACGTCTTTTTCACCGAATAACACCGGCAGTTTTTCGATATTTTTGATACTTAAAGTTTCCGTACCCATCTGGGCAGAAGTCAGGTTTTTGTCCTTTTTTACGCCCGAGATGACGACTTCATCTATTTTCGCAACCCTTTCTTCTTCCTGCGGGCTCAGCTGCAGATCCTGTTTCAGATTATCTTCAACCGTAATGCTCTGCCGGAAATCTTTGAATCCCGGATAAGAAATGATCAGGTTATAGGTCCCTTTAGGAAGTGACAGAGAATAAAAGCCATATTCGTTGGATACTACTGAAATGCCAGGGTCCTCGGCTATTTTTACAGCAACACCGATCTGGAGCTCTCCGGTTTTTAAATCTTTTACGGTACCGCTTACCGAGTATCGCTGCTGGGCAAAAACGGCTGTGCTTAAACAGATTGCAGCTGCTGAAGCGGCAGTTTTAAATGAAAATATCTTCATTTGGTTTTTTTTGATGAAAATAAATTGAAATTTGACGCTGCTAAAAGTACAATTTTTCGGCGGACCAACCAATCGATCGGTCAGTACTTTCAGCTCTAATAAGCCTTTTTTAAAAGAAAAAATAAAATTATTTCAGATGGCTGTTGATAAAATCGGCCAGCATTTTAGTATTGCCGCCGTAGTGATGATCACCCGCAAGATGTTCCATCTGGTAGTTGCTTTTGAGACGTATCTGCTGATAAGGAAAATGTGCAAATTCGAAATCACTCAGAACGACCATCACAGGAACCCCGGTCATCTGATTAATCTCCGGGATCACCGGTAAGCTTCCCTTAGGTTCCTGCCCGAAATATTCTTCCAGGTGTATTTTAAAATCATTGCTTTTGGAAGGTCCGATGATGAATACTTTTTGAATTTTATCCTTCAGGTCACCGGAAAACCTGTTGTATACGAAAGGTGTGACATCAGCACCGAATGAAAATCCTACGATGATGACACGTTGATTCTTTCTTTCTTTGAGCTGGGTATTAATATAATTTTCTATATCGTATGCTGTCTGCTGCGGTGTTTTTTTATTCCAGAAATACGTCTTTGTATTCAACGCAAAAACATCATACCCGAAATGATGCAGGTTTTCACCCAGGTTCTTCGAAAACGTATTAAAACCGGCATCGCCGCTGATGTAGAAAATGATGGGCTTATCAGTATGGTCATTCCATTGGGTGATCTTAAAATCACTGTCGGATTTGCACCCCGCTGTAGTGAGAAGGATCGATAAACTGATGATGTTCAGGATGAAGGTTGAAAATTTTTTCACGGTTTCATTATTTTATTTAAAACGGCTGGCAGCTGAAGCAGATCCAGGTCGTTGTCGTATATAAGATATTTGTTTTCCCACAGACCTGCATATTTTTCTTTAAAATTTCTGAGGGTCTGATAATGTTTAAAGCTTCCCACCCGCTGATAGGCAAATTTAAGGATTTCCTCAGCTGTGTTATTCGGTTCTTCTATTCCTGCCATTGGGGTCATTCCCATGTTGATGAACTTGAAGTCTTTGCTTTTTGCGTATTCCACAAGCTTTACGATCAGGGCATCGGTACTTCCGCCGGGAGCATTTTCGGTTTTCCGGATCATATCGTAGCTGCATTCGTCGGGAGCACAATACGGGATAATGTTGAGAAAGGCAACGCATTTCCCGTCAGGATCGGAAATCGTAATCAGGTCCTGATTTTTAACGACCTCCCGCTCAAACATTCCTTCGGCAAAGACAATTTCTTTTTTGTCGAATTCCTTCAGCCATTCATTAGAAACATATTCCACCTGATCCAGTATTTTTTCATCTTGGGGCGCATATTTTATCGCTGTCACATATCCTGATTTCTGAAGTGCATTAATTCCGTTTCTCACC
Source organism: Chryseobacterium sp. (assembly GCA_048594965.1). GTDB lineage: Bacteria > Bacteroidota > Bacteroidia > Flavobacteriales > Weeksellaceae > Chryseobacterium. The sequence goes on along the minus strand of JBMDXW010000156.1, from coordinate 478 downwards.
GATTTCCTCTCTTTTCCGGTAAGGCTGAAATTCTCCGCATCCAGAATAGCATCCTGGCCAATATAAAGTTTCTGCTTGTGAAGCGGGTCAAAATAAATCAGACTGCTTTCCCCGACCCGGTAATAAGACGTTTTAAGGCTGTGGTTCCGGCAGTAATCTTCAAAATCCCGGATGAGACTTGTTTTATCATTTTCGGAACATACAGGATCTTCAAGCACTACAGCAAAACCATTGGCCGTTCTGTAAGATAAAAAACCTTCCTTGTTTTCCGTAAAGAAAAACTGTTTATCCCAGGTCAGCTTAAAATAATCTAATGAAGAAGCACCGTATTCCCTGACCAGGTTTTCCGCCTCTGTATGGTCTTGGGTATCATTTTGCTTTTTGTACGCATTAGTTTTATAGAATGAAAAAATAAGAACCAGCCATGAAATGACCCCCAAAATATAATTGAGCTGCTGAAAATCCCTGGCGAAACCTG